>JBAXOF010000165.1:0-8604 GCA_037133375.1 Verrucomicrobiota bacterium
CGGTATCCGCCTCGGGGGCCACTGGTTTTTCGACAAACGGCGCGTCGCCCATATCAAACAACTCACTCCGTTGGTTCATCTTGAAGCCGGCATTGCGGACAAACCACTGGCTGCCGAGTTGCACGTAGGCCCATTCGCGCGGGTGACCCGTCTCACCGTGCAATTGCGGCACGAAGCTATGACCATCGAATTTCATGCCCTCGGGCAGTTTGGCCCCGGCGAGTTCGACCAAGGTCGCGTGAGGATCGGCAAAGCTAACAATATCCTTGCAGACCTTGCCGGCGGGCGTGGTGCCCGGCCAACTGGCGATGAACGGCACGCGCGAACCGCCTTCCAGCATCGATGCTTTCTTGCCGTTGATCATGCGCCCGCCGATGGTCGAGGGAAAGTTCAAAGCGGTGCCGTTGTCGCCGGAAAAGATGACGAGGGTTTTTTCGCGCAGGCCGAGTTTTTCGAGTTCGGCGACCACCGCGCCGACCTGCTTGTCCATGTAGCGGATGTTGTCCTCGTAGAACTCGGGAGTGAGGGAGTTGTTGGCGGCGGTGTCCGGCGTGCGCAAGATCGGGGCATGCACATGGTGCATCGAATAATAGAAAAAGAACGGCTGGTTCTTGTGACGGCGCATGAAATTAAGCGCAAACTGATGGACCCTGTCCGGGGCATAGGTGCCCGGCGGCAGGGTGATTTCCTCGCCGTTTTTCAGCAACTTGTTCTGCCAATACCAGCCACCCGCGGCCGGATCGGTTAGATACTCGTCAAACCCCCACGCCTGCGGGGTTTCCCCCACTTGGCGCCACTTGCCGGCCATGCCGGTGGCGTAGCCGGCTTGCTTGAGCAATTTTGCGACCGGGTTTTCGGCGGGGGATTGGGCGCCCGGTCCGTTAGGGCGCCACGATTGATTGGTGATGCCGCCGGTGCGAAAGGCGTAGCGGCCGCTCATGAGCAGGCAGCGCGACGGGCCGCACAAGGGCGCCGCATAGCAAGTTTCAAAGCGCAGGCCGGAGGCGGCCAGCTTGTCGATGGCCGGCGTCTTGTGCTTGTCCGAGCCGTAGCAACTGATGTTATCGAGTCCGACGTCGTCGGACAAGATGAAGACGATGTTGGGTTGGGTGGCGGCGCACAGTGGGTTGGCGACGACCCCTGCGGCCAGGCAAAGGGAGCGGAACAGGGCGTGCATGGAGGCGGAAGGATTGGGATGGCGAAATGCCGACCCACCGACCGCGCGGCGGGTCGCTGCGGTTTGGAGTTACGTGTTTTGCGTGGGGCTGTGGCTGTCCTTTTGTTTGCCTTTCTTGCCCTTGCCTTTCTTGGCCTTGCCGGTCTTGTCGGCCTTGAACTCAGCGAGCGAGAGTTTGCCATCGCTGTTGGTATCCAACTTGATGAAGCGATTGCCGGCCTTGGCAGGTTTTTTGGCACCGGCGAGGAATTCCTCCTTGGAGAGGGACCCGTCGTGGTCCTTGTCCTTTTTGTTGAAGATTTTTTCCGGGTTTGGCTTGGGCTTGGCTTGGCCGGCGGCTTTCTTGTTACCGGCATGGAGCGGCAGGGCGAGGGCGAGGCTGAGGGCGAGGAGGATGCTGTATTTCATGGGGGTGTGATTGATTGGGGTGGTCGGGCCGGGGTGGGCGATCAGGTGTCAATAGCGCGGGGACGGCAGGTGGTGAGGGTGAAAATTTTCCCGGAGGCGGGAGTTCGGTGATTTCAACTTCGGAGTTCGGGTAAAAAATCTCCGCGCCTCTGCGTTGCGTTAAATTCCGACCAAACCCTCAAGAAAGTGCCAAGTCATTATCCAGAACTCAACGCCAATTCCTCGCCAATACAAGACCTAGCTCAGGAAGTCTGAGCTTACGTGAAACCGCGGCGGGGAGAGCGCAGCGAGGCTACTTCTTTTTCTCTTCCTTGCCGGTGAATTCGGCGAGGGAGAGTTTGCCGTCGCTGTCTTTGTCTTTCCTGGCGAAATTCTCGGCAGCCTTGGTGGCATCTTTGACACCGGCGGAGAATTCCTCCTTGGAGAGGGAGCCATCGTGGTTCGTGTCCTTCTGATTGAAGATTTCTTGCGGGTTTGGCTTGGCCTTGGTCTGGTTGGCGGCTCTTTTGTTTGGACAGGCCGCGTGGAGCGGCAGCGCAAGCGCGAGGCTGAAGGTGAGCAGGAGGCTGTATTTCATGGGATGTGGGTGGTTGGGATGAGTGTTCCCGTGGCAGGAACGCTGGGTTATAGCGCAGAAATGGCCGGTGGTGAGAAAAAAATGCGCGGGGCGTGTGTGGCGTGCGCTCAAAAACTCAACAACAACTGCCAGATGTAGGTGTTGGCCAACCCTTCGAGGTCGTTCCACACTTGGCGCACCATGTCTTTGTCGCCAGTGATTTCAGGGTATTCCTTGGCCTTTTCATCCCAAGTGCGGCAGATGCCGGGTGCCGTGCCCGTCGCGCCGCGTCCCGCCATGCCCGCGAGGGTGGCGCGTGTGGCTTGTGAGGCCGGCACGTCGCATGGCGGCATGGCCGTGGGTTCCTGATAGCTGCCGGCGGAATAACCGCCCAGTTCGCGGGTGACATCGGTGAGTACCCGCAGGTTCTCGATGCTCGTGTCGTCTTGCATGATGGCTCCGGCGTCCATGATGTAGCCGCCATCCGCCGCTACTTCCCGGATCACCCGCTCGCAGAACTCACGCACCTTTGCCGGTTTGCCAAAGCTCAGCAGACTGTTAGGCACGCCACCGCTCAGGGCGAACTTGTCGTGCAGGCGCCGGTGCACCTCGAAGATGTCATCCTGGTCGCAGTGGAACACGATGCTGCGCTCCGGTAACTCGCGGAAGCTATCAAAGTGGTGTTTCCATTTCCCCTCGGCATAAAACAATGTCTGATGGCCGTGTTTCCAAAACTCCTCGATGATGGGTTTGAGCGTTGTCCAATAATGCGTGTCGAAGGTTTTCGGGGAAATCAATGGCACACAGCCCCGGTGCATCCAGAAGCCGATGGGCACCTGCTTCGCTGCGTCCGCCGTGGTCAACCCGACATGACACAGGTGCGGCATGAGCGCTTCGCAGGCGGCGAGCACCTTGTGCGGTTGGGTCACCATGTCCATGGTCAGGCCGATGTAGCCGCGCAATTTATCGGCCAGAATATCAAACGGTGCCTTGAAGATTCCGGCGATGGCCGACACGGTGCCCGACTCATTGCGCAAGCGGGTGGCTTGCGGGCCGAAGGCGTAAAAGTATTGCAGCATGGCCATGCCGCCTTTCACAAACGACAGGTTGTTGCGATAGGTGGCGGGTTCGCCCAGCTTGCTCACCTCGGTGGAAACCCGCGGCAGCCACACGTTGTAGAGAAAGCCGGTGGGGTCGGCGATGAGCGCGTCGTATTCGTCCTCGCGCATCCACGATTGCTCTTCTTCCGGTTCGATGTAGTTGAAGCCGGTGGTGGCCGGAATGTGAATCCCCGGAATGCCGTAGTAGCGCAGCCCGACTGCCTGCGCCAGCCCGGTCCACACGTAAACCATGTTAGGCACCACCGCGTCCCAATCGAAATCCTTGGCGCACTTGGCCGCCGCATCGAACGCGCGATTGTAATCGTGAGCCACATCCTGGCAGGTGAACCCGGCGTAGCGTGCGGTGAATTCCGCGACAAACGGCCGGATCGGGATCCGGTCCGGCTTTTCGTTGCGCATGGCGGTGACGTAGCGTGCCAGACGCTGTTGATAGAGTGGCTCATGGTCCATGGCCGGAGAATTCCGTTTTCCCGCAGTGGGTTCAAGCCTGATTTTTCCGCGGGGACGGAAAGGCGGAATTCCGCTGGCGCGACATCGTCTGTAAGATGGAACGCTTCTTGCTATCTGCCGGGTATGCAGATTACCCCAGCCAAACCGCCCTGAAATCGCTCCAAAAAAGCCATAATTGCCCAAAATTTGGAATGCCGCCTGCTTCATGAGAGCGATGCAGCGATATCCATTATTAAAAACCAGCCATTGTGTGCTGGGTCTTAGTCTGGTTGGAACCCTGGCGAGCCAAGCTCAGGACCTCGCTCCCGCGGTGGATTCCGGGGACACGGCATGGCTCCTCACAGCCACGGCACTGGTGCTCTTCATGGCGATGCCGGGATTGGCCATGTTTTACGGTGGTTTGGTGCGGGGGCGCAACGTGCTCTCGGTCATGGCGCAATGCGCTGGCATTGCCTGCATGGCATCGGTGTTGTGGGTGGTCTGTTTGTATAGCCTGGCGTTCAAGGGGGATGGCGGCTGGATCGGCAACCTCGACGCCGCTCTCCTCAAGGGTATCAGCCCCGACACCATCGCCCCCAACACGCGCGTGCCGGAGACCTTGTTTGTGATGTTTCAGATGACCTTTGCCCTTATCACCCCGGCACTGTATGTGGGCGCGGTGGTGGAGAGGATGAAATTCGGCGCGATCATGTTGTTTTCAGCGTTATGGCTGGTGCTGGTTTACACGCCGGTGGCCCACTGGGTGTGGGGTGGCGGGTGGTTGCAAACCATGGGTGTCAAGGATCTGGCTGGGGGTATCGTGGTCCACACCACCGCCGGGGTGTCGGCCCTGGTGCTGGCCATCCTGTTAGGCAAGCGCCGCGGTTTTCCCGGTCACCCGCACCAACCGCACAGCCCGGGCATGGTCTTCATTGGGGCGGCGATGTTGTGGGTGGGTTGGTTTGGTTTTAATGCGGGCAGCCAGCTCAAGGCGGGGTCCGGCGCCGGCATGACCCTGTTGGTGACGCATCTATCCGCCTGCTCGGCGGCCTTGGTCTGGTGCTTGCTCGAGCGCATCCGCAACGGCAAGGTCGGGCTGATCGGGTTGGTGACAGGTCTTGTCGCAGGCCTTGCCGCGATCACGCCTGCCTCGGGTGATGTCGGTCCGCTGGGAGCCATGGTTATCGGTTCCCTGGCGGCCGTGGTTTGTTATTTTGTGGTAAGCCTCATCCGGGTCCGGATGGACATCGACGATTCGCTCGACGTGTTCGCGGTGCATGGCATGGGCGGCATTTTGGGCACCCTGTTGCTGGCAATTTTCGGCCAATCCGAGTTTGGCGGGCTCGGCACCGTGAAGTCCATCGGCACCCAGTTAGGTATTCAAGCCACCGGCCTGGCGGTGACTATCGTGTGGTCGGCGCTGGCTACGCTGGGCATCGCACTGCTGGTCAAGGCGACGCTTGGCCTGCGGGTGAGCGAGGAACAGGAATACGACGGCATGGACAACTCGGAGCACGGCGAGAATGCCTATCCGATGGAGCCGGGAACTTGATGCGGCTCCATCCTGCCGGACACCTGAATTGACCCAATGTGACCCATGACATCCGCCTGGTTTATCGCCACTGTGGCGGGAAATTCACAAGATATTGCTTGACACGACGTCGCGGATTGGCGCTGTTAGCCGCAGGCAAGTCGTCCATGCGTTCCCCTGCACGTTATCTTCCCGCTGATTCATCCACCGTCCAGAGCCTTGTCAGTGCTGTGGTCGGCGGCGGGGCTTCTTTTTTTTCTCCGGCCCCGCCCATCGCCCCCGGCTTGCCTGTTAGGCCGGTGCCGGCCGCGCCGGCCAAACCCAAGTCTGGAGGCATCCCGGCGCGCGAGTGGCGGGTGATCTACCGCAAACCGCCGACGCTGTTTGAGCGCTTGTTCGGAGCTGACCGCGACGATGAGCGGACTAAAGACAACACCGAGACCCAGATCGACCGTCACGAGATGAAATATTTGGTGCATTCCGGTTTGGTGTCCGAGGTGCGCAAGTTCATTGCCCCATTTGTCGTGCCAGACAGGCATGCCGTGGGGGATCCGCCGTCCTACACCGCCACGACGCTACAGATTGATTCGATCAACTCGACCCTGCATTACGCCAAGCAACGGGATGTGGACGCACGCTTCAAGCTGCGCATCCGGACCTACGGCTTCGATGGCACATCCCCCTACTTTTTCGAGCTCAAACGCAAGATTCAGGGCAAGATCTTCAAGAGTCGTGCGGCGGTGAGCGCCAAGGATTACTGCAAGGAGTTGTTGCTCCGTCCCACCAAGATGGTCTTTCTGAAGGACCCATCCGAGCAAATGAACCTGCTGGAGTTTATCCGGCTCAACAAGACCATTGGCGGCATCCCGGCCATCTATGTCCGCTATGAGCGGGAATGTTACGCGGCGTTGGGCAAGGAATATGGCCGGGTGACTTTCGACCGCTGCATACGCTACCGGCCCGCGATGAACTCGTGGGAGTTTCCGTTGCAGGAACCCAAGTGGTATCACATGGATTCCGAGACGGCGCAATCGCGCGATTATTCCGGCACCATGTTGGAACTCAAGTGCGCCCGCGAACTTCCCCACTGGATGCATGAGTGCATCGAACGCTTCAACCTCGTGCCCGCCGGTCATTGCAAGTATTCCACGGCGATGAATTTGGAAGCGCTGTTGCGCGGCCATAGTTTCTCCGACGGTTCGGAGGATACCACTCCCTTCGAAAACGCCGCGGACTGACCCCTCTAAATAATGGAAGCACTGTTTAACGCAATGGGCCCGGCACGGGCGTTTGGTTTGGGGGAGGTCTTCACCAGTTTGTGTTTGAGTTTTGTTATGGGCATGTTGATCGCCAAGGTCTATCGCTGGACCCATGGCGGCTTTTCCTATTCGCGATCATTTCTCCAGACGCTGGTGCTGGGGTCGATTGTTGCCACCATCATGATCGTTGCCATTGGCAACAACATGGCACGCGGCCTGGGTATTCTCGGAGCCTTGGCGCTGATTCGTTTCCGCACCCCATTGCGCGATCCCCGGGATATCATCTTTGTGTTCGCGTCCCTGGCGACGGGCATTTCCTGCGGTGCCCAAGTGTTTACGATCGCCATTTTGGGGCCGGTGTTTTTCTGTGTGGTGGCGGTTTTTCTGACGTTTTCCCCCTTCACCTCGCGCCGCACGTTTGAGGGGCTCCTGCGCTTTATTGTGGTGGATGGCCACGATGTTGATCTAACTATCCAACAACTCTTCGCCACCCACGCCGCGCACGTCGAACTGGTGGCCTTGCGCGAAGCACTGCAAGCCGAGGCTCGGGAGTATTCCTATCAGGTGCGCCTGCTCGAGCCGTCTGGCAAGGCCGAATTGGTGACCGCGCTGGAGCAGGTCGAAGGAATTGAAGATGTCAGCATGATCATGCAACGTTCAACGGTGGAAATCTGATGTCCAAGCTCACGCCGAATATCCAGCAATACAAGAAACACCATCCGCTGTTCCGGCGCCTGATGGGCGGTTGGTCCTTTCTGGTATGGGTCGCCATGATCGGGGTCACCTACCTGTGCTATCTGCATGGGGGATCCTTTCTGTCGCTCAACGGGCAGGTGCGGGTCATCAAGGAGAATGTCTCCAGCACCGAGACGGCCAGAATGAGTAAGGTCTTGGTTCGCCAGGGCCAGGAGGTGCGGCGCGGCGACGTCATCGCCATGCTGGACACCGCCATGATCGATCTCAAGATCAGGGATTTGGACGCGAAGTTGCGCCATGATCGCCAACTGGAGGCGCTCGAAGCCTTGGACCGCCAGCACCGCCTCATGGAGGAGGTGCAGGGCTTGCGCAAAACCATCAGCGAAACCGAACTGCTGTTCGAAAGCGACAAGTCGTCCAACGCCGTCTTGACGGAACGTTACAAAGCTTGGGCCGTCTTCCTCAAAAAAGGCCTCGTCAGTGATGCCGAATATTTCAAGGTCGGCGTCGAGTTGGCGGCCTTGGAACCCAAACTCAAGAAGTATCCTGAAATCCTCGCCCAGTATCAAAAAGACTTGGCGGATGCCTTGCTACTCCAACAGAAAACCAACGCGGCAAGCGTGGCGCTGCGGGCCGAGGCCGAAGGCCAGACGCTGGACGCAAGTATCGAAAACGACCCGCTGATGAAGGAGATGCGATCTATCAGGGAAAACCACACGCTCCGCGCGGCCTCCGACGGGTCGGTCTGGCTCATCAATTTCCAAGAAGGCGAGGTCGTGGCGGCGGGTGCGATCGTGGTCGAGATCATCAAGCACGTGGTGCCCACCGTGGAAGCGTTCGTTCCCGAAACCCTAACAGTCCAGGTGGCGGTGGGCCAGGAGTTTCGTATCTCCACGTTGACGGCACCCAACCAATACTATCGGGCGACCCTCACCGCCATCACGCCGCAGGTGGTTGGCCAGACTGACAAGGCGAATATCATGGTCAACCGGGTTATTCGCGGTCGGCGACTGTTGTTGACGCCTGTCGAAAAACCTGCGCTGCTGCCAGGCGAAAGCATCATGATTGAACAACTCCCGAAGCCTTGGTTTTAGGCTTGGGCCGACGTGACATCAGAACGGGATGTCGTCGTCTTCCACGAAGTCGGCGGGCGGCGCGGCGGACGCTCCTTGCTGGGGTGCGCCAGGGCGTTGGGGGGGCGGTCGGTTCCCTTGTTGTTGGCCACCTTGTTGTTGGCCACCTTGGGGAGCACCCCCACCTTGGCCGCCTTTGCCATCGGGCAGAAACTGGAGGGTTTCGCCGATGACTTTGAGCTTGTTACGTTTCTTGCCGGTTTCCTTGTCGTCCCAGGTGTCCATCTGGAGGCGACCCTCGATATAGCAACTGCGGCCTTTGCTGAGGTATTGCTGGGCGAGTTCCGCCTGGCG
>JBAXOF010000166.1:0-8574 GCA_037133375.1 Verrucomicrobiota bacterium
ATCTGCCCACCCCCATGCTCAGCCGCTGGCAAAAACTCTGGCTGAAATTCCGCCGGCATCTGGCCCAGGGTCTCGCCGTCTCGTTAGCCGCCTTGATCGGCTCCACTCCCCTAACAGCCTATCACTTCGGCCTGATCACGCCGGTGGCGATGCTGGGCACGCTGGCACTCTCTCCCTTGGTGTTCGGACTGCTGGCGCTCGCCTTGTTGTCCGCCGCACTGCATCCATGGGCACCCCACGCCGCCTGCCTGATCAATCAAGCCAACGCCGTCGTCGCCAATGCCTGCGTCAGCACCGCCTCCGCCCTGGCCTCCATCCCCGGCGGCAATATCAGCCTCCGCGGGCAGCATCAACCCTTCCTGCTGGTTTACAATTTGGAGCGCGGCGCGGCCGCCACCTGTTTTTCCGCCGGCCGCAAGGGTGCCTTGTTGTTCGATTGTGGCGACCGCTTCGGCTTCAAGCGCCGCTTGCTGCCCTCACTGCGCCAGCTCGGCGTCACGCCCGACTCGGTCATTCTCTCCCATCCGGATGGCAACCACCTCGGCGGGGGCGCACAGGTCGGGTCGGCCTTGCCCATCCAACAAGTGCTGCTCCCGGTAAACCACGCGCGCAGCCCGGCCTATCAAGCATGGCTCACGCAGGCCGCCACCTCCGGCATCCGCACCCTGCAGGCCGCGCCCCACGCATTCCTGCCCCTGCCGGATGGCGCCCAACTCGAAATCCTCCACGTGCCCGACCCCGCCGACCCGGTCACCCTTGCGGATGACCGGGTCGCGATTTACCGGCTCCACTGGCAGGGCTGGAAAATCCTCTTCACCAGCGATGCGGGCATGCGCACCGAGCTAGCTTTGTTAGATGAGGCGCTCGATCTCGGCGCGGACGTCATCATCGCCAGCCACCACAGCCGCGACGTCTCCCTCTGCGACGCGTTCCTCGAACGGGTCCATCCCGCGGCGATCATCGCCTCTAACGAAGCCTTTCCCGTCGAGCAGCGGCTGGATCCCAAACAAGTCGCCTTCTGGAAATCGAGTGGCATCCGGGTCTTCGACCAAGAGCAGACCGGAGGGGTCACCCTGACCGTCGACAAGGCCGGCGACCTTATGTTAGAAGGATTCGTGGACCACTCAGCGTTGCGCCTCAAGCGCCGCTAAGGAGCCGTATTTGCGGCTCCTAAGCGGCTTGCGGCAACGCAGTCGCCACATCGGTTTGCCCTCGCCTTCCCACTGCTGCTGGAAATCCGTCTTTGGGTAGAAAAACGTCTCCTCGCTCCATTCCAGTCCTTCCCACCCGCCGCACGCTGCCACTTTCTCCCCGACCCACTGGAAGTATTCCTCGTGATCGGTCATGAATAAAAATTCGCCACCCGGCTCTAACACCCGCCACACCGCCGCGAGAAACTCCACCTGCACCACCCGCCGCCGATGGTGCCGCACTTTCGGCCACGGGTCCGGGCACAGCAGGTGCAACCGCGAGACGCTCGCCTCCGGCAGCAGCCATTCGACGGTGTAGCGACTTTCCAGCCGCAGCACCCTGCCGTTGGCGAGCTGGTTGCGGGTCAACTTTCTGCACACCTTGCGCGCCCGTCCTAACAAACGCTCAACCCCGATGAAATCCCGCTCCGGAAAGTGCCGCGCCATCTCTATCAAAAATGACCCGTCGCCACAGCCAAGGTCCACCTCCAATGGCCGGCCATCGCTGCAAATCGCGTCCCGTCCCAAACGCCGGAAGTAATCCGCCGGAACAAATTCCCCGGCCATTGCCGGCCGGGTCAGGACATTATGCGGTTGGGTCGCGCTCACCGCTCCATTGACAACCCGCCCGCCGCCATTCCTCAATCAAAATCCGCCGCCAGGCCGTTTTCGTAGGTGCATGCGTGACACGGCCATGGGGAATTTTTAGCTTGCGTGCTCCTGCCAGTGGTTCATGTATAGTCGCATCATGGATCACATTGAAATTCAAGGAGTCTCTTATCCGCGCTGCGTCAAATTCCTAGCAATCTGGGGACTGGGCCTCGGCCTCGGCTTGGCCGCCCATGCGGCCGACCTGCTGCCGGCGGTTGCCGCCCCTGCAGAGCCAAGCGACATGAAGGCGCTCTTCAATGGCACGGACCTTAGCGGTTGGGACGGCGATCCCCGTCTCTGGTCGGTCAAGGACGGCGCGATCCACGGCGAGACGACCCGCGAAGTCGCCGCCCAGGGCAACACGTTCCTCATCCTCAAGGACCAAAACTTCGGCGATTTCGAGCTGCGCCTCAGTTTTCGCTGCAGCCAATCTAACAACTCCGGCATCCAGTATCGTTCCAAACACATCACCGAGGGCAGCCTCGCCAACGCCTGGGTGGTCCGCGGCTACCAGCATGAAATCCGCAACCAGAACAAGCTGCCCAGCGTTGCCGGGTTCATCTATGACGAAGGCGGCAAGCGCGCCCGCATGTGCATTGTCGGCGATAAGGCCACGTGGGAAAACGGCAAGAAGACCCTCGTCGGCACCCTCATCGACGCTGCAGGTTTCGAACAACTCTTCAAACTCGATGCCTGGAATGATGTCGTCATCATCGCCCACGGCACGCACATCCAACACTATCTTAACGGCACGCTCATTCTCGACTTCACCGACAATGACCCGCAGCTCGCGCTCAAGGATGGCATCCTCGCCCTGCAACTCCACGCTGGCAACCCGATGTGGGCCGAGTTCAAGAACCTCCGCATCAAAAACCTCGCCAAGGAATAACCCACTCCACCGCCATGAAACGCCTCGCCACACTCCTGGTCGCAGCCCTCTTTGCAACCGGGTTCACGGCCCCCACCGCATGGGCCGCTGACTGCACTTGGAACGGTTCGGCCGGCAATAACTGGAACAACGCCGCCAACTGGACCCCAAGCCAAGTGCCCGGAACCGGCGACACCGCAAGCATCCCCGCCGGCAACAACGCGGTAGTCATCGACACTGTCGTCTCGATTAGCGGGCTCAACATCGGTGACTATGAGCACGCAACCGGCGACGCGTCTCTAACTATTGCTGCCGGCGGCACGCTCAATAGCAATGGTGCCATGTGTCTGTATGGCCCGCTGATCAATGCGGGCACCTTGAATTGGCAAGATGGCGGGATTACCATGTTCAACCATGTCGGCAACGGATGGGCCAGTTCGATCACCAACGCCGTCGGCGGGGTTTGCAACATCAGTTGCGACGACCAGATGCTGGTTAACAGCGAAGGCAGCGCGCAGTTTCACAATCTTGGCACCCTGCGCAAGAGCGGCGGGACGGGCACCATTTACTTCAATATCTTTCTCGACAACACCGGCGCGGTGGCGGTCGATAGCGGCTCTATCCAGTTGAGCGAAGGCGGCGGCAAACTGGGCGGCACCTTCACGGCGGCAAGCGGGGCGGCGTTCTATCTGGTGAGCGGCACTTTCGAGCTTTCCAATACGCCGCACTTCCAGGGACTGGGGCAGCTCGGCGTTAATGGTGATTTGGTGCTCAGCGGGGCATTTGGGGGAACTTTCGGAATCGTCAGTGGCTCTTTGCTCACTGGTTCCTCCCTGACAGTTGCCAGTGGCGGGGTGCTCAATATTTCGAGCACCATGACCCTGTATGGTGACCTGGCTGTTGCTTCAGGTGGCATGCTCAACATCGCGGCCACCGTGCATCTGCGAGGCCCGCTCATTAACACAGGAACACTCATCTGGCAGGATGGTGATCTCATCGTGGATCACGATGCCATTAACGAATTCACCGGTGAGATCACCAATGCCACCGGCGGGATATTCAACATCCAATGCGACAAGTTCATGAGATACGACTATGACCCGCCGCAATTCCACAACGCGGGCATCCTGCGCAAAACCGCGGGATCCGGCAGCACCGAGATTGCCGTCATGTTTGACAACACCGGCACGACAGACGTGCAAAGCGGCACACTCCGCCTCAGCGGTGGCGTCACCCAACACTCGGGAACCTATTTGACAGGTGGCACCTGGCTCCTATCTAACGGATCCACCCTGGACTTCACTCAGGGCACCAACATCACCACCAACCAAGCCATGGTCACGCTCGATGGTGGCTCCTGCAGTTTTGCCAGATTCACAAGCGCACTTGCCGACAACCAGGGAGGCCTGACCCTCAGGAATGGCCGCACCTTCACCACCTCCGGCAATTTCACCACCTCCGGAACTTTGCGTATCGAGGGGGACTCCACCTCGCTGAGCGTAACGGGCACCTTCGCCCAAACGGCTGGCAACACGACGCTGCTGGATGGCGCAACCATCACTGCCACCGCCGCCACTCAATCCGGCGGCACCCTGGGCGGAGTCGGCACCATCCATGTAACGGGCACCACCCCGCCCGTGCTGACACCTCCCCCTAACATTGTCGTTGCAGCCTCGGCAGCGGTCGGCGCGCGTGTGACTTTCACGCCTAGTGCCTCCGGCTCGGGTGTCAGCGTAACCTCCACGCCGCCGAGCGGCAGCTTCTTCCCGTCAGGTGTGACCACTGTCAATGTGGCGGCCACTAACAACTCCGGCAACGCGGTGCTCGGAACCTTCACGGTGACAGTGGTGGGCGTCAATTCCTGCACCATCGTCACCGCAGGGCCCTCGAGAACAGCCAGTGTGTCTGGCACTCTCCGTGGCGGACCAAATGGCTCCGTCAAGTTGCAAGCCTCATCGGACCTCGGACTTACCGATCCATGGGAGGACATTGGAACGGTTGTGCTTGACGCCAGTGGCAATGCCACCTTCGGCCCGATCCAGGACCCTCATAGCATCGGTCTTTCAAAGGACTTCTTCCGCGTGCGACTGCCGTGAGGCGCGCGCGGAGGGGGGGAGGCGCGTGCGTGAGACCGCGGGTCTTGGTAGGCGCGTGCGTGAGACCGCGGGTCTTGGTAGGCGCGTGCGTGAGAACGCGGGGGGGCGGGGTGAAGCGGACCAAGACAACCACTGAAAAGAACTGATGACCACTGAGGGCACTGATTAATTTAGAATTTAGAATTTTGAATTTAGAATTTTCTTCTCAGTGGTAAAGAATGGGTCGCCATAATCACCGACCCTGGCCTTAGGTTGATGCGAATGAGCGCGGGCGTTGCACAGGGCTGATTCCCGACGCCTTGCACCTTCGACGGGCTATTGACCTTGACCTATCAGGCAATCCTTCTGAAATTGTCGTGCGCAGGAGTACCCCCCGGCTCAAATAATGTGATCCATTCCACGCTAAAACAGCAGCCCGCACCTACCAATTCTATGCACCGCAACTCCGTGCCCGAAGCAAGCAGCGTCTGGAAGTCCCTTGCTTTCAGCTTGTGCCTCATGACCTTCGGCACGCGCCCGGTGGTGGCTGACGTCAGCCCGGTGCCAGCACCGCCAGCAGTTCTAACACTTGAGGGAGCACCCGCAATATCGGAACCCTATGCGGTCTTGCATGGCGGCAGCTTCGGTGGCCCGCTCATCAAGGAATCACCAGACCCGCTGGTTAGCTACCACTGGCAGGAGACAAAAACAAGCGACCCGTTCCAGATCTACTTCCTCAAGCCTGTGGCCGCGGTGGCCGACGTGGCGGATTCCTTCGAAAACCTCGCGACAGCGACCGCCGAGAAGACTGATATCACGGTCAAATCCGCCGGCACCATCCGTGTCGACTTTGGGGTGGAAAGCGCTGCCTGGGTGGAATTCGACAGCCCCGATTGTCCCGGCAATGTGGAGATGGCCATCAGCGAATCCAATGAACCGGGACTCAATAAAACCAAGGCACCGGTCAGACACGGCACCACCTATCGGTTGGAACTCAACCCCGAACTTTACGACGGCCTGCGTTTCGCCTGGATCAAGATCAAACCGCCGTGCACTCCCTGGCACATCACCGCGATCCGGGCCGTTTGCCAGGTCAAGCCGACGAATTACGCGGGCAGCTTCACATGCAGCGATCCCCTGCTGACCAAGATCTGGTATATGTCCGCCTACGGCGTGAAAGCCTCGCTGTGCAAGGATTACTTCGGATCCATTCTGATGGACCGGGGGGATCGCATGTCATGGACGGGTGACGCACACACGACGCAAGCCGCGGCATTGGTCGCCTTCGGCAATTTCGACTTCATCAAAAAGAATATCGACAACACATCCGGTCAAAGCAACGGCATCCGGAGCTATTCGCTCTATTGGGTGTTCAGTTTGTTGGACTACTACCGCTACACCGGCGACACCGCGACGCTTGAAAAGTATATCACGAATGCCTGCGCGAAACTTGATGACGCCCATGCCGTCTTCGGAAAAAATCCGAAACTCAAATTCTACGGCTGGGATGAACGGCTCTGCGCCGGCTTTGAAATCTGGTTCAAGTCGAGCCAAGAGGCCCAGAATGCCTACAAGATGTTGTCGATACGCGCATGGAACGACTTTGCCGCAGTCATGGGTCAAGCCGGGCGCGCGGACCTGCGGGACAAATACGCCGGGTTTGCTAGAGAGAAGATGGCGGAACTCCGGCAAAGCGGCACATGGTCCGCTGATTTCGGCCTGCATGCCGCCGCGGATGCCATCAACACCGGTAACTTGGACGACACGGAAAAAACCGCACTGTTTGAGAAATGGTTCCTCGACCGGGTCAACCGCGTTTCACTCTCGCCCTTCAACCAGTATTTCATCATCCAGGCCATGGCGCACATGGGCAAACATGATGATGCCCTAAGCTCGATCCGCGACATGTGGGGCGGCATGGTCAAGTATGGAGCGACCACCACCCTCGAAGTCTATCGTCCGTCATGGAATGAGGTCATTGCCCCGAATGATGCCGTGCCTAACTCCCAGAGCGGGATTGTGAGCCTATGTCACCCGTGGGGCGCAGGTGTCGTCAAATGGCTCAATGAAGAAGTGCTCGGCATCGTGCCCACCCAGGCGGGCTTTAAAACCTATGACATCCTGCCCCATCCCGGCAGAACCCTGACCCAGGTTTCAGGGGAATCCCCCACCCCGCGCGGCAATATCCGCGCCAGCTTCAATCTAACATCCGGACTCTGCTCGGTTACAGCCCCCCCGGGCACCCTCGGCCGCATCGGCATTCCCAAGGTCGGCAAATCCATCACCCACATCACCCTCAATGGCAAGCTGGCATGGGATGGCTCCTATCATGCCGTGCCAGGTATCGGCAGCGCCAACCAGGATGCGGACTTCGTGTATTTTACTGCGGTGCAACCGGGCACCTATGCCCTGGCCGTCGCCTACACCGGCAAAACCCCCGCCTATGATGAACCCGCCGTGACGTATGCGGCGGAGGCGCTCAAACTGGACACCACCACCGGTGGCGACTGGGGTGGCACCTATGGCAACGAAGGCCATGTCCTGTGCAACTACCAAGGCGACGGCCGCGATGAGAAGGCTCTGCCCGCGTATGTGACCTCGCTCGAATACTTCAGGGCCTTCCCGAAAAACGGCGTGCCCGACCCGACGGTGTGGGCCACCGGCACAACCGACAAACGGGCGCTGGCACCCGATGCCCGCAACAGCCCCACCCGCAACGCCACCTGCTATTCTAACAACGACCAGACGATGACCGTCACCATCGGCATCGATGGCACCCGGGACTATCAAGTGGCCTTGTATTTTGTGGATTGGGCCAGCAAGGGCAGCCGCATGGCGGTGGAGATGTTTGATGCCACCACCCTGAACCTGATCGCGCCGGTCAAGATCATCAACAACCCAACCGGCGGAGCCTATCTGGTTTACAAGTATAACCAATCCGTGAAATTCAGGATCAACAAGGTTAGGGGTGACGTCGTCTCGCTCAGCGGCATTTTCTTTGATGCCGGAAAGCCCGTCTCGATGCTCAAGGATTATGGGCTCAAGGATTATGTGCATGTCTCCAAGGATCTGCCGCATTCCGAGCCCAAACCATGGAAACTGGTGTGCACCCTGCCCTACAACTGCCATTTCCAACCGGCGCTTGAAGTCGAGGCTCCCGCCGGCCAGGAGATCCGCGTCAATTCCAGCAATCCGCTGGTGCAATATCTAACACCCACGGAAACGCTGACCACCACGGCCGGCTCCCAAACCCACGAAGCGAAAAACTGGATCAGCGGCGAAGGCGCGGTTTACTCCATTCCGGCGGGCGTCACGGTGAAAACGGTGAAGTATCGGGAAACCGGCTACGACACCACGTTCGCAGGCTCGTTCGAATGCAATGACAATGACTACAACATCCTTTGGAACAAGGCAGCGCGAACCGCCTACCTCTGCATGCGTGACCATTTTTACGACTGCCCGGACCGCGAGCGGGTCGGCTTCTGGGGTGATGGCACACCGGAAATGAACCAATGTTTTTATGTGTTTGATTCCCGCGCCCATCGCCTGGCCAAGGATCTGGTGCTGCGCAAACTGGACCCCCAGTTCTATCCGGGCCAACACCTCGAGTTTTTGGGCGACTATGGCTTGTGGTTCTATTATCTGCAGACCGGTGATCTGGAATCAATGCGCACAATCTATGCACCGACGAAAAAGTTTTTGTTCGAGACCTATCAATTCGGCAACCCGCGCACCTGGTTCGATTGGGGCAAGGAAGTCAAGGACACCGCCGTCACCGAAACCTGCTTCT
>JBAXOF010000167.1:0-8496 GCA_037133375.1 Verrucomicrobiota bacterium
GCCCGATTTCAATTTGCATGCGCTTGAAGCCAATGCCATCCGCTCTGCCCTCGCCGCCGCCGCAGGAAACCGGACCCACGCGGCGGAACTTCTTGGCGTGAGCCGCCGCACCCTGCAACGCAAATTGAAAGATTCCGCCCTTTGATGACACAGATAATTTTCGTCCCCCTGCCATGAGCGCCAAATCCACACCTGTTGATACCGGCGTCATTCTGCGCCGAAGCCTGTTTTCCCTTGTGCTGATTGCCCTGACGCTAGGCAATCTTTTCACGCTCTTCCGCGGGCTCGACTCACCGCAAGCCATGGACCAGGCGCAGATTGCCCGGGAGATTGCCCGCGGCAATGGCTTTACGACCAAGATGATCCGTCCGGCGGCCTACAGCCAGGCCGAAAACGCCAAGAAAACCGTGATCGCGTTCACCAAGTTTGAGGACACCTATCACTCGCCCCTCAACCCGTTGCTCAATGCCGCAGTGCTCAAATTAGTCGGTGCAGACGTCGCGGGATCCTGGCAAATGGGGGAAAACGAGTTGATCTATCCGCTGGACCGGTTGATCGCAACCGTCAGCACGTTTTTTTTCCTGATGGCCATAGGCGTGAATTACCTGCTCATTGCGCGCATTTTTGATACTAAAATTGCCGCAGTCTGTGCGATTTTGATGCTTTTTTGCGAGACATATTGGAACTACTCGCTGAGCGGTTTGCCCCAGATGCTCATGTTGATGCTCTTTTCGTGCGCGATCTACTTTGTTTATCGGGCGGTAGAAGCCACGGCGGAGGGGCGGATTGCCATGGCGCCCGCCATCATCGCCGGGGTCTTTTTCACGTTGCTGGCCCTGACCCACTGGATGACGGTCTGGATTGCCCTCGGCTACATTATTTTTGCCGCCTTTGCCTTTCGTCCGCGTGGGATTGTCAGTGTGGCGATTCTGGTGATGATCCTCATTCCTGCCACTTTCGTGATGATTCGCAACAACGGCATCAGTGGTTCTCCCTTTGGCACCGCCTTCCTCACCCTCTACAATGGGCTCGCCGGTTCTGAGGATGAAATCATGCGCTCGGGCAACCTTAAGGACAGTCTCAATCTCAACGGCTTGGCCTCCAAGATCATTCGTGTCGCACTGCTCCAAGCCACCGACATCATTGCCTTGCTTGCCGGTATCGTCGTCGCACCGTTATTTTTCGTTTGCCTGTTGCATCCGTTCAAGCGCAAGCCGATTGCCACCTTCCGTTGGGCCATCCTCCTGATGTGGTGCACCACCGCCATTGGTCTGGCTTTTTTCGGGGTCGGATCCAAAGGGACCGATCCGAACCAACTGCACTTGGTGTTTGCGCCGATCATGACCGCTTATGGCTTGGCCTTCATTGCCATCCTATGGAATCGCCTTGAGTTTGTCTCCTCCACCCCCATTCTGCGCAACGTTCACTACATTTTTGTGGTCATCTTGTGTGCCCTGCCCCTGCTCCTTTCCCTGCCCCAGAAAATCAGAGTCGGCATCGAAACCCGGGATCGTGGGGGCTTTCCGCATTGGCCGCCGTATTACGCCCCCGCCCTCAACCTTCGCCTCAAAAAGATTGTCCCGGAAACCCGGGTCACCTTTTCCGATCAACCGTGGGCCGTCGCATGGTATGCGGATCGCATGTCCATTTGGCTCCCACCCGATCACGAGGGGTTTGAAAAACTCGACAACATTTCCCTGGATCTGGGCACCGCCTGTGCCGGAGTGGTGGTCACCCCATCGTCCTATGGCATGAACAACATGATGGAGATTTCCGCTAAATATAAGGACTTCACCTCGCTCGTCATCGATGGCCAAGCCATCATCGCCACCAACTCGACCAATACCGCGCTTTATGACAAGGACAGGAAGACCGAAGTCGCACTCAAGCGCTTTTCCTACCGCATCCCGCTGCTCGGCTATTTCATCATCTTTTATAGCGATAAGGCGGTGAAAACTTCCAACTGACCCCAAAATCCAGCATGTCGCACAAAAAAGACCCCCCCGCTAGCGTTCCTTCCGGACCGTCCTTCGAAGACGCACTCGCCGGGTTGGAGGCGATTGTTGAGGCCATGGAACACGCACAACTGCCCCTCGAAGAATTGGTTTCCAACTACGAACAAGGTTCTGCCCTTCTCAACCACTGCGAAGCCATTCTCAAATCCGCCCGCGGGCGGATCGAACTTATCACCCTGCGCAACCACAACGAAATCGCGCTGGATTCCTCCGCCATGAGCGACCAAGTTTCTGTCCACCCGCCCGCCCCGGTGGATGCTCCCGACGACGATGACGACATCCGCCTCTTCTGACCCACCCGCCCTCGGACGCTTGCTCGCGGGCATTGCTTCGCCTGATGATGTTAAAAAACTCACGGATGAGGAATTGGTGGCGCTAGCTGCGGAAGTCCGTCACTTGCTCATTTCATCATTGTCAAAAACCGGCGGCCATCTCGGACCGAATCTTGGCGTAGTGGAGCTCACCATCGCCTTGCACCGCGTGTTCTCCACGCCGCAGGACAAGGTGGTGTTTGATGTGGCGCATCAGGGGTATGTCCACAAAATGCTCACCGGTCGGGCCTCCCGCATTCATACCATCCGCACCTTCAAAGGTCTCAATGGTTTCCTGCTGCGTGCGGAGTCCGTGCATGACGCCTATGGCGCGGGTCATGCCGGCACCGCCCTTTCCGCCGCCCTCGGCTTGGCCGCCGCCCGCGACCTGGCCGGTGCGAACAACCACGTCGTCGCCATCGCCGGGGATGCGGCCTTCACTTGCGGGCCCACCCTCGAAGCCCTCAATAACATCGCGGAAACCACCCGCAAATTCATCGTCGTCCTCAATGACAACGAATGGTCGATTGACAAGAACGTCGGTGCCATCGCCCGCTATTTTAATGCCCTGCAAACGCACGCGACCTACGCCGCAGTGCGGAGCAAAGCCGCTGAGTTTGTTGAAAAGATTGCCGGCAAAGCCGCCCGCAGTCTGGCGCACAAGGTGGAGGAAAGTGCCAAGAATCTGTTGTTTCCCAATGTGTTATTTGAGAAGTTTGGGTTGCGTTACTTCGGTCCGATAGACGGTCACGATCTGCCGCTGTTGGTCCGCACCTTTGAACACCTCAAAACCCTCCACGAACCGGTGGTTCTCCACATCATCACCGAAAAAGGTCGTGGCTACCAACCCGCTCTCGACGATCCCGGAAAATTCCACGGCCTGGGTGCCTACAAACTCGAGGATGGCTCCACCGGCACTAGCGGCACCCCGAGTTGTTCGCAAATTTTCGGGCGCACCCTCACCGATATCGCCAAACAAGATCGGAAAATCATCGCCATCACCGCCGCCATGCCCAGTGGCACCAAGCTCGATATTTTCAAAAGTGAAGTGCCGGAGCGTTACTTTGATGTGGGCATTGCCGAAGAACACGCGGCGCTTTTTGCCGCGGGTCTTGCCGCCGAGGGGTTCCGGCCCTTTCTTGCCATCTACTCGACGTTCATGCAGCGCGCCTATGACATGATTCTTCATGACATTGCGCTCCAGGGTCTTCCGGTGCGCCTGTGCATGGACCGCGGCGGCCTCTCCGGCGATGATGGCCCCACCCACCACGGTCTGTTTGATATCGGCTTTCTGCGCCTCATTCCCGGGCTCATCCACATGCAACCCAAGGATGAGGATGAATTGGTGGACATGCTCCACACCATGGCCGCCTTCGATGCCGGTCCCTCCGCCATCCGCTACCCGCGCGGCACCATCAAGGGCACGCCTATCAAGTCCACACCGCAACTCCTGGAAATCGGCAAAGCCGAAGTCGTTGTGGACGGCGCCGACGTGGCGCTCATCGGGCTTGGCACCTTTTTCGAGATGGCGGAACACACCAAGGCGTTGCTCGAAGCCAAAGGCCTGTCGGTGGCCCTCATCAATCCGCGTTTCATCAAGCCGCTGGATACCGCCGTGCTCGAGACTTATGCCGCGAAGTGCAAAGTCCTCTGCACCTTCGAAGACCACGTATTGGCCAACGGCTTCGGGGCCTCGGTCATTGAGCATCTCCATACCGTGGGATTGCACACCCCGGTCGAGCGCATCGGTTGGCCCGATGTCTTCATCGAACACGGCTCCCCCGCAACCCTCCGCGAACTTCACGGCCTCACTGCCGTATGCGCCGCTGCCAAGGTCTGGCGGCATTTCGAATCCTAACAAGGAACCGCCCGCGCGGTGGCGCGGGCGGTTCTTTAAGTTAGGTAAGAGCTGGCGGTTGCCGCTTACTCTGCGGCTGCCGCGACAGGTTCTTCCGCGGCGGGTTCATCCGCAGTGGCTTCTGTTTCCACCGTGCGGTCCACCCATTCGATGATGGCCATCGGAGCGGCGTCGCTAGTGCGCGGGCCGAGCTTGGTGATGCGGCAATAGCCGCCCTGGCGGTCCTTGGAGGCAGGGGCCACCTCAGCAAAGAGTTTTTTCACCGTTTCCTTTTGATGCAGGAAGGCGATGGCCTGACGGCGCGAGTGAAGATCATCGCGCTTGGCGAGGGTGATCAATTTCTCGGCCACCGGGCGCAGCGCTTTGGCCTTGCCGAGGGTGGTTTTGATTTTCCCATGCTCGATGAGGCTGCACGCCAGATTGGCGAGCAGCGATCTGCGGTGGGAGGCGGAGCGTTTAAGCTTGGTGGTGTTGCGTCGATGTCTCATCGGGGGCTGCCGTTTCTAGTGAGGTTTGGGATTATTCGTCGTCGTCGATGTTTTGTGCGATCAGATCGGCTAGGCCGACCGGGGCTTCGTCTTCCACCCCAAGGCGCGGGCCGCGTGAGGCGGGGCTCGGTCCGGTGAGCAGCGAGGGCTCGAAGGTCATGCCGAGACCCAGGCCGAGCTCGACGAGCTTGTCCTTGATTTCGTTGAGTGACTTCTTGCCGAAGTTGCGGTATTTGAGCATTTCCGCCTCGGACTTCATGGCGAGTTGGCCGACGGTGGTGATGTTGGCGTTGTTGAGGCAGTTGGCGGCGCGCACCGAGAGTTCGATTTCGTTGACCGACATGTTGAGCAATTTCTTGAGCGCGGCGTTTTCCTCGCTGGATTCTGCCGGTGCGGCTTCGAAGCCGACCGCGTTTTCGTCGTAATTGACGAAGACGTCGAGGTGGTGGCGGAGGATGGAGGACGCTTGCAGCAGAGCATCTTGTGGCGTGGTGCGGCCATCGGTCCAGATGTCGAGCGTGAGCTTGTCGAAATCGGTCATTTGGCCGACGCGGGTGGTGTCCACCGAGTATTTGACGCGGGTGACCGGGGAGTAGATAGAATCGATGGCGATGACGCCGATGGGCTGGTCCTTGCGCTTGTTTTCATCACCGGTGGAGAAACCGCGGCCGACGCGGACTTCGAATTCGCAATCGAATTTCACCTTTTTGTCGAGGACGCAAATGACCTGGTCCTTGTTGACCACTTCGTAGATAGTGTCCTCCAGAATATCGCCGGCGGTGACCACGCCTTCGCGTTCCAGCTTGATGGAGAGGATGCGCGGTTCCTTGTCGTTGTGATGGAATTTGACCTTCTTGAGGTTGAGGACGATGTCGGTGATGTCCTCGACCACGCCGGGCAGGCTGGAAAATTCGTGTTGCACGCCGGCAATCCGAACGGAGGTGATGGCGGCACCTTCCAGCGAGGAGAGCAGCACGCGGCGGAGGGAGTTGCCAATGGTGTGGCCATAGCCCCGCTCGAATGGCTCGGCGATGAATTGGGCGTAGGTGTCGGTGGCGGTTTCCTCGTTGCGAATGAGGCGGTTAGGGAGCTCGAAACGAGCGAGTTTGACGGGTGTTGACATGGGGACTTGGGTAGGCCGGGTTGCCCTCCAGCGAGCGAATCGTCCTGCTAGGGGCGATTCGGAGGACCAACGGCGATTCGAGATTGCTCGCGGGGCGGCGACTTAAAAGGAGATCGGGGTCACTTGCAAAGCATTTTTTTGCCGGAAACGGGCTGTGGACCTGATTTTTGCTCACGAGCGGTAAATTCCGCTTGATCTAACCCCATAAATCGGCCATCCGCTGGCGGTGGTGACACCCCCGCAATCCCAACCCTCTTGAATCGGTTTTACAATGACTTCGATGTGGAGCGGCGCTCCGGGATGAGCCCGGGCGACGATTACCGGACACCATTTCAGATGGATCGCGACCGGGTGTTGCACACGCCCACGTTTCGTCGCCTGCAAAACAAGACCCAGGTTTTTTGGAGCGGCGAGTATGATTTTTACCGGACCCGGCTGACCCATTCGCTGGAGGTGGCGCAGATTGGCAAGTCTATCTGTTATTGGCTGAAGACCCGCCCGGGCGGTCCGCTGGACGACGGATTTTTCATTGATCCGGACTTGGTGGAGGCGGTGTGTTTGTCCCATGATCTGGGGCATCCGCCGTTTGGGCATGCCGGCGAGCGCACGCTCAATCATTTGCTGCGCGAACAGGGCGGCTTCGAAGGCAACGCGCAGACCTTGCGCATTCTAACTGAACGGATATTTTCCGCGAAACGCACCGGCATGGATCCGACCCGGGCGTTTCTCGACGGTGTGCTAAAATACAAATCGCTGTGGTCGGAGTTGCGGGCTGGCGTGGGCGGGCCGCCGGAGCATCATTTTTTGTATGACGATCAACGGGATCCTCTTGAGTGGGCGATGGGCCATCAGGAGTTTCCGGCGGGGCTGACGCCGGGACCGCTGCGCGACATGCTCAAATCCATCGAATGCCAGGTGATGGATTGGGCCGACGACACGGCCTACTCGCTCAATGATCTATCTGACAGCGTGCGGGCCGGATTTCTCAACATTGAGAAAATCGAAGCCTGGGCGGACCGCTGCGGCGAGCCAACGGGTGAGGGAACCTCGCTGGGTGATCTGATGCGGGCGATCCGCCAGCGCCGGGTGGACCCGTTTGTGGGGAAACGCATTGGCCGCTATATCCAGGCTGCGGCGCTCAATGATGCTTCAAATTATATGAGTGACTTGACGCATCGTTATGGATTTTTCCTGTTAGTTGACGCGGCGGTGCGGGCGGAGTCGGCCTTGTTCAAGCGCTTGGCATTTGAGGTGGTTTTTCTCTCACCCCAATTGAAACAACTCGAACACAAGGGCAGCCGGATGCTGCGGCAATTGTGGGAAGTGCTCGGGCAACGCTACATCGCGCAAGGGCAGATCGATGGTCAGGATTTCCAACTGCTACCGGCGGATACCGCTGCGGAAATCGCCGCCGCTCCGGATGCGGCCGCGCGGGCCCGGTTGGTTTGCGATTTCCTTGCGGGCATGACCGATGGCTATGCCGCGCGCACCTACAAGCGCTTGTTTGCGCCCGATTTCGGCTCCATCGGGGATTTGGTGGGGTGAGGTTGCAGTTGACTTTAAGGGTGCGACTGTTGTTCATTTGCGCAGGCCATGTCCGACGATTTCTCCTCCTCTCAGCCCGCCACCAAGCCGTTGGTGATGACGCCGCATCAGGCGTTGCAGCAGCATTTTGGATTCACCGGGTTTTTGGATGGGCAGGAGGAAGTGATCGCGGAGATCGTCGCTGGGCGTGACGGTCTGGTGGTGATGCCCACTGGCGGGGGGAAATCGTTGTGCTTTCAAGTTCCGGCCATCTGCTTCGGCGGGGTGACCCTGGTGATTTCCCCGTTGATCGCGCTCATGAAGGATCAGGTGGATGCTCTGGTGGCGCGTGGAATTGAGGCGACGTTGATCAATTCCACGTTGTCCTGGCCGGAGCAAAAGGAGCGCTTGGATGGCATGCGCAACGGTGCCTACAAGCTGGTCTATGTGGCCCCGGAACGGTTCCGGGCAGAGAGTTTTCTCAACGCCCTGGCCGGGGTGGAGGTCTCGTTGTTTGCGGTGGATGAGGCGCACTGCCTGAGCCAGTGGGGGCATGATTTTCGCCCCGACTATTTGCGCTTGGGCAAGACCTTGGAAAAACTCGGGCACCCGCAGTGCGTCGCGTTCACCGCCACGGCCACCCCGATTGTTAGAGAAGATATCACCAGTGTGCTCGGCTTGCGCGACCCGTTTGAGCAGGTCAGCGGTTTTTCCCGTCCGAATCTCGCGCTGACCATCACCGCCGTGGACAATGCGGCGCAGAAGGACGAACGCATGAAAGCGGTGGTGGTGGCCCATCGCACCGGCATTGTCTATTGTGCCACGCGCAAGAAAGTGGAGGCGGTGTCCGAAACGCTTGCCAGTTGGGGGTTCAAGTGCGTGGCCTATCATGGCGGCATGAGCGATCAGGAGCGCGAACGCGCCCAAGAGGTATTCATCAAGCGCCAGGCGGATGTGGCGGTGGCCACCAATGCCTTTGGCATGGGCATTGATCGCGCGGATGTGCGCTTTGTCATTCACTACGAGGTGCCCGGCAGCGTGGAGGCCTACTATCAGGAAGCCGGGCGCGCCGGGCGCGATGGCGAGACGGCGGTGTGCGAATTGCTGTTCAATTATGCGGACACCCGCACCCAGGAGTTTTTCATTGAGGGAGCCAACCCCACGGCGGCCGTCATCC
>JBAXOF010000168.1:0-8496 GCA_037133375.1 Verrucomicrobiota bacterium
CATGGAACCTGGTAAAAAGGTTCATTGGCGCTTCGTCGAGGCGTCCCAAGTCCCCCACGGCCCATGGAAAAAATACGGCAGCAACCCTCCAACCGCCGCCCCGCCGCCGCTCAATCCAGGCCAGCGTCCGGCCGACAATGCCGATTTGGAGACACAACGGCGGTATTTGGAATACCTGCGCAAGCTGCGCGACGAGGAATACTTGAAGAGGCCCCTGAGCGAAATGCAGCGCTAGGTTTGGCGCTAAACCGAAAATTGTGAGAAAAACTGTCAGCATTCTTCTTGACCGGGACCGCGAGGCTGCCTAAATCGCCCCCCCACCCAATCCATCTTACCCCTATGGCCAACGCACAAGTCATCCTCAAAGAAAAAATCGAAGGCCTCGGCATGGAAGCCGATGTCGTCAAAGTCCGTGCCGGCTATGCCCGCAATTTCCTCATTCCGCAGGGCAAGGCGTATGAAGCGAGTCGTGCCAATTTGCGCCATGTGGAAGCCCTCAAAGTATCCCGTGCCCGCCGCGAAGCCGAGGAATTGGCCGTAGCGCAGGACCTCGCCACCCGGATTTCCAAGCTCAAGCCGAAGTTCACTTTGTCCACCGGCCAAGGTGGCAAGGCCTTTGGTTCGGTCACCAACATGGACATCCACAAGGAGCTCGAAGCCGCCGGCATCAGCATCGACCGCCACGCCATCGAACTGGAAAAACCGGTGAAAAAATCCGGCAAGACCGAAGTGATTGTGCGCGTCCACCCGCAGGTGACCGCCACCCTGATCATCACGGTGGACGCCGGCGACGAAGAAGCGAAAAGCTGAGCCACCGCCTGCTGGCACGCGGTGGGCAATTCACGTTGACCGTGCGCTGAATATGAGACTGAACGGAATCACGCTGGTTGTGCTGGCGGTGCTCATGGGTAGCGGCATCGGCAAATCCAGCGCAGCGGAAGCGGATGATGCCTTGAGACGCAGATTACTGGCACCCCATGCGGAAAAATTAGGGCGTGTTGTCTTCACCAAACATTTTGAGATGGGCGGTTCGCATTACGCCTACACGGATGCGGTGAGTGACGAAGATATCCTCAACCCCACCGGTGTGTTCAAGGAGTTCAACTTCATTGCCGGCTCCAGCCTATGCCTGTTAGAAATGGGGGGTGACCTTGCAGCCAAAGAGACCACATTGCTTCAGGCTAAAGACGGCGTGTTCCGTGATCCGGACGTGTCCTATGACGGCAAGCGCATTCTCTTCGCCTGGAAAAAATCAGCGCGCGGCGATGATTACCATTTGTATGAGATGGACTTCGCCACGCGCGCGGTGCGGCAACTAACCTCCGGTCAGGGTGTCGCCGATTACGAGGGGATTTACCTGCCCGACGGCCATATCATGTTCAGCTCCACGCGCTGCTTTCAGAACGTCGACTGCTGGCATGTGAGCGTGTGCAACATGTATGTGATGGACAAGGACGGCAAGCTGATGCGCCGGGTTGGCTTTGACCAAGTGCATACCAACTATCCGCAGGTCCACCCGGGCAGCGGCTTTGTCACCTACACCCGCTGGGAATATAACGACCGTGGCCAGATTTATCCCCAGCCGTTGTTCCAGATGTATACCAACGGCACCCATCAGACCGCTTATTACGGCAATAACTCGTATTTCCCCACCACCATCCTGCATGCCCGGGGCATTCCCAATTCAGGCAAAGTCCTGGCCGTTCTCTCCGGCCACCACACCGCCCAACGCGGCAAACTGGCCATTATCGACCCATCGTTAGGCCGGCAGGAAACCAGCGGCGTGACCTTGGTCGCCCCGCTCGTCAAACCGCAGGGCGATATCCGCATCGACCCCTACGGGCAGGACGGCGATCAATGGCAATATCCCTATCCGTTGGATGTGGATAACTATCTGGTGACCTTCCGGCCACAGGGCGCGAAACACTTCGGCATCTATTTCATGAACAGCAAAGGGGAACGGGTGCTTCTGGCGGCGGACCCGGCCATCTCCTGCAACCAGCCCGTGCCATTGGCACCCCGCCCGCTGCCACCCCAGCCGACCTATCCGACGGACTGGCGCCGGCCGACCGGTTCCTACACGATTCTGGATATCTATCACGGCCCGGGACTCAAAGACATCGCGCGGGGCACCGTGAAGAAACTCAGGGTCGTGGCACTGGATTTCATGGCCACCGATATCGGTCGGAAGCATGGGCCGTCTCCCATCAGTGATCTGGCAGCCTGGGATGTCAAAACCGTGTTAGGCGAGACGCCGGTTTATGCCGACGGCTCGGCCGCCTTTGAAGTCCCCGCCCGCACACCGGTCTATTTTCAGGCCATCGACGCCAACGGCCATGTCGTCCAGACCATGCGTTCCTGGTCCACCCTGATGCCGGGCGAGGTCTTCAGTTGCACCGGTTGCCACGAGGACAAGAATGAAGCCGTGCCTAACAAGCCGGCCACGATGGCCCAGACTGCCGGTATCAAACCGCTGGAGCCGTTTTATGACATCACGGGCAAGGGGTTCAGTTTTCCGAAAATGATCCAACCGATTCTGGATGCCAAGTGTGTGCAGTGCCACCAGGGCGGAGCTACCAAGCCGCCCGACTTGCGCTCCACGCCGGTCTGGGACGCGGAGGCGCGCAAGTTCTGGAACCAGTCGTATCATGCGCTCATCGCCACGGACCGGCCCGCGCCGCCAGCCAATGACATCCAACAGGTGCTCGGCGTCATCGCGGAAAAATCCAGATATCTGAATTGGATCGGCCGCTGGTCGGTGCCCGTGATGATTCCGCCCTACTCGCATGGCTCGTCGCTCAGCCCCTTGGTCGTCTTGCTGGAAAAGGGCCACGCGAAGGTGACGCTGACCCGCGAGGAAATGGACAAACTCTCCTGTTGGATCGATCTGGCACTGCCGCATTCCGGCACCTGGACCGAGGGCATGACCCCTGGGGATGAGGAAATCTATCGGCGAGTTTACAACCGGCGCCTCGAGTGGAGAAAACAGGACGACCTCAATGTGCAGGAGTATATCAAGAATCAGGCACCACTAACGGACGTCGGCAACTGACGCTTGAGTGGCTGAACTCGATTGTAGTGGCGGTCTGCGACTACTTTTCCCCTGCGGGAAAAGTCGCTTGCACATCGACGCTCATAGAGCGCCGCTACAATGCGGTCCCAGCGCGGCTCAGCCCAGACACCGCTTGACCGCCTCGCGCTTGAGGCGCAACTCGCGCCATTCGTTGACCAACCGGCTCGCCTCGATGACGCCGCAACCGGCAGGCAGGATGAGTTGGTGGTCATGCCACCAGATGCCGCGGATGGCCACCACCGCATCGAAGCGGTCGTCATGCCAGACGCCAAAAGGCGCGCCGAACTCCGCCGGACAGCCGAGTCGGGCGCGCCAATCTAACAACATGGCGAGGGTCTCATCGGTGCGGGGCAGGGGGCCGAGCGCCGGAGTCGGGTGAAGGCGTTTGACTAGGGCGTCGGGGCTTTGCGCCTGATGCAGATCCAACCGGAGGTGGGTGAGAAAATGGACGATGCTGCCGAGGTCGAGGATCGTGCGGGGCTGGCGTTCGAGGCGGCCCAGGTCGGTGAGTTTGGCAACCAGCGTTTGGGCGACGTATTCGTGCTCGCGGATTTCCTTTTCATCCACGGCGAAGACTTCGCGGTCATCGAAGCGGGCCGTGCCGGCCAGCGCCATGGTTTCCAAACGCAGACCGTTCAAAGAAATTAGCAACTCGGGGGTGGCTCCGGCAAACCCGTCCGCGCCCTGCGACCAGCCGAACGAGCACAGCGGCGCGGGTTGTCGCGCCATGGCTCCAATGATTGCAGCCTCCGGGTTGTTCTCACACCCCCCGGTCTCGGTCACTACCGGCACGGTTTTTTCAAACAACCCGCCGTGAATGGCCGCCATCACCTCTTGGAACACCCCCGAAAACGGCACCGCATCCAGACCTTGCCACTGGCAGACCGGTGGTGCCTCTCCGGCGTGGCGCGCCGCAAACTCCCGCTGGCTCATGACTTCAATCGCCGCCGGGATTTTCCACGGCTGCGGGTCGTTCAAGGCAAAATCCTGCCGGTAAAATGCCGTGCCATTGGCGGGCAGCCCCGCCGTGGTTGCAAATGGCCCGTGGCCAATGACGACACTGCCGTCACGCCGCGCCAGCCATGCCATTGATTCGGTGGGTTCTGCCATGAGAGTTGCGCGCCAACCATGGGCGAGGCTTGGGGATTGGGCAAGCCGGATTCTAGCAATCAAGCGCAGAGGCACCCGCGCCCGTGGCTGGGCAGGCCGCGCCAACGACTCCATACTAACGGAAAACCAGCGTCAGCTCCGCGCTGCGTGAGAGGGGATGCTGGCAGTTGCGCACGTTCACCTCGGTTTGGGCGCTGGCACGATCAGGGTCGGCACGACCGCCTTGCGGATCATGCCTTCCGCCACGCTGCCAATCAGCAGTGAGACGACCACCCCGTGGCCGTGCGAACCGAGCACAACTAAATCCGCTTGGGTTTGTTTCACATAATCCAAAATGCCGTGGAGCGGACTGCCTTCAATGAGTTGGACACAGGTGCCGGGGATTTCGCCGGCGACGCTGGCGAGGAGTTCCTCGAGTTTGGTGGCCGCCCGGCGCTTGGCTTCTTCTTGGAATTCATGCAAGACGGGATATTCGTCCGGGGTGAATCCGTAAGCGGTGTAGGTGGGTTCCTGCTCAATGACGTGCAGGAGATGGAGTTGCGCTCCGTAGGCCTTTGCCAGGCTGCCGGCCATTTCAATGACTCCGAGCGTGGCGTTTGAGAAATCAACTGCGGCGACGATGGTTTTCATAGCACCCTGAAAATAGCACCGGCTCCCACCTGCGCCAAGCAGATTCGTTAGCAATGAAATTGCATGCCCTCAAGGACCAGGAAGAGCGTGGCGGCAGGGATTTGCTCGACATCCGTCTGCTCCTGACAGAAAATGCGCAGGCCGTCACCGAGTATCGGTTGCGCCAGCTTTGCGAGCGCTTCGCCGGCCCCGAGGCCTACGCGCTCATCCGCCAAATCCCATGAATGCTCTTGATCTGGAGTTCCCCGATTTCACCGGTCACCCCCCACCGCCCAAGCTCAGCTTTGAGCAATACCAGCGCTGGGTGTGTGAGGAAATCGTCCCCGAACTCGCCCGCTGCGGTCAGATGACGCTAGACGCCACTCTAACCGACTTCATGCGCAACGAAGGTAGCCAGACCGAGCCGTGGCCGGACTTCGGTGGCCTCTGAATTGACAAAGCCCTGGGCGTGAGGCGCAGTTGCCTAGCCGGATGGAGTGTTTTCACGGTCCCTGTGCAAAATCACCCCTTGACCCGGGAGATTTTCCCCATTACTACGGCCTCCGCATGGGATTTGACACACTTGGGCTCTCCGCAGCCGTCTTGGAAGCCATTAAGGAATCCGGTTACACCACTCCTACACCGATTCAGGTGCAGGCCATTCCGATCATTCTGGAGGGCAAGGACGTCATCGGCGCGTCGCAGACCGGCACCGGCAAGACCGCTGCCTTCGCCCTGCCCACTCTCTCCAAACTCGAAAAGCTCGGCAAGCCGCAGATTCTGGTGCTCGAGCCGACCCGCGAACTGGCCTGTCAAGTCGCCGAATCTTTTGAGAAATACGGCAAGCACACCGGCCTCAAGGTGGCCCTGCTCTACGGCGGCGTGGGCCTTGGCACCCAAGCCGAGCAACTCGCCGCTGGGGCGGACGTCGTGGTGGCCACCCCCGGCCGCCTCGTCGATCATTTCTACCGCGCGACCATGCGCTTTGGCGAAATCAAAACCCTCATCCTCGATGAAGTGGATCGCATGCTCGACATGGGCTTCCTGCCGCAAGTGCGCAAAATCGTCAACCTCTGCCCGTGGGATGGCCGCCAGACCTTGTTTTTCTCGGCCACCATGCCCCCGGCCATCCAGACCTTCGCGCAGTGGTGCCTCACCGACCCCCAAACTATTGAGATCGCGCGCCGCTCGATTCCCACCACTGTCACCCACGCGTTTTACCCGGTGGCCATGGACCAGCGCGACGAACTCCTGCTCGATCTGCTCAAGCAAACCGACTACCACTCAGTGATGATTTTCACCCGCACCCGCAAGGAAGCGGATGAAATCACTTCGCTCATCAAAGGCACCGGCCAGCAAAAAGTCGCCGCCATGCATTCGGACATCAACCAGGTGGATCGCATGAAAGCGCTCGCCGGCTTCAAGGCCGGCGAGTATGAAATCCTGGTCGCCACCGACGTGGCCGCCCGCGGCATTGATATCTCCAACGTCTCCCACGTCATCAATTACCGCGTCCCGGAAAACGCCGAAGACTATGTCCATCGCATCGGCCGCACCGGTCGCGCCGAAGCCGAGGGCGACGCCTTCACCATTCTAACAGCCGATGAGCTCGACTACGCCAAGGCCGTCGAGTATTTCATCGAGCAGAAAATCCCGCGCCGCAAGCTCGAGAATTTCCCCTACATCTACACCGCGCTGTTAGATGAGACCCCGATCAAACCGGTGCGCCGCAAGAAAACCGGCGGCAAGAAGCGGAAATGAGCTTCCACGTGTGACTGGAGCGTCCGGCGCAGCGCTTCTTTTTCCGTGTCCCCGAGCAAGCGTTCGCCGCCTGCGGTGCGGCTCATGATATGATAGCTCGCCCCTTCCGCCGGACTCAGCACGATCCGCTGCCGCCCGCCTTTCCAGCCGCGTGCAAACACCCGGCCAAGGCTGGCTCCCGTCGGCAATTCAATCCGTTCCAGCGGCGAGAGCACGCGTGGCTTGGCTGCTGTCAACGTAATAATGACTGGCATTATCTTAACGATGGCAGACACAGGCTCGGTGTCAAGAGTTGCTCCAGTCAGCACGCCCTGTGGCACACCTGACAAAAAGACCCGACAAAAAGGTCTTGACGCTCCGGCGTTGTACTACAAATTTGTAGCCACATGCGAACCGCCACCGTCAGCGACCTCCGCAACCACTACACCAGCCTGCTCGGTTGGATCAGTGCCGGCGAGCAAATTGTCATCACCCAACGCGGCAAACCCGTCGCCCGCCTGATTCCGGCAAACCCGGCGCAACCCGGCGCAACCCGGCGCAACCCGGCAAAGCCAATTGGGCGGAGGCACCTGAAATCACCCGCGACCGCAGTGGCGCGCGGATCCTAACCGCCGCAGAATCTTCGGAATTGATTCACGATGCCGCAAGTCTATGATAATCGCCGCCGATACGAGCGTTCTGTTTTCCCTCTTGCGTCTTGTGTCTTCTAGTCTTGTGTCTTCCCCCCATGCGCGTCCTGGCCATTGATCCTGCTGTTAGAAACACCGGCTACGCGGTGCTGGAGGGCGATGCCCGCTCCCCCAAGGTGCTCACCTATGACGTGATCGCCATCCCTAACAAACTCGCGCAATCCGCCGCGCTCGCCGCCATCCGCACCCATCTGGTCGGCGTCATCCAGACCTATCAGCCCGACGAGGTCGCCGTCGAGGGCATCATCTACGTCCAATCCCATCAGACAGCCATTTCGATGGGAGCGGCCCGCGCCGCAGCCCTAATCGCCGCCGCCGATCACGGCCTGCAAGTGTACGAATACGCCCCGCGCAAAGTCAAAATGGCGGTGGTCGGCAAGGGCACCGCCGACAAAAGCCAGGTTGCCTTCATGGTGCGTGCCTTGTTAGGTCTGGCGCAGACCCCGCCGCCCGATGCTGCCGACGCGCTGGCCATCGGCCTGGCCCATCTGCAAGCCGCTGATCCGCTCAAGGCCAGGCTGCTTGACCGGCGGTTGGTGTGACGTGCGGCGGGTTCCAGTCGCCTTTCACTAAATTGCCAAATTTGGCAATTTTCGTCTTGACGAGTTACATCATCACACGTAGGGTCGCGGCGTGATTCGGAGCTTCGGCGACAAGCAAACCGCGAAAATTTACGAGGGCGACCGATCACGCACGCTACCCGATGACATTCAAGCCCCATAAGCTGCCGCTGCTGAACTACTTCGCCGAAGCCCTGCGCGAAACGCTCGATGAATGGCATGAATCACAAGTCCAGATTGCCGCCGCCACCGGCATTCCGCCGTCCCACCTCAGCCAGATGAAACATGGCAGGCGGCGCTGCACGCCGGAATACGATCTTCGCCTGAGTCGATACTTCAGGATCGAGGCCGGTTATTGGATGCGCCTCCAGTTGTCCTACGAACTCAAACGTGCCGAGCGGGAAAACGCCTCCCTGATCGCGAAAATCCGCCCCGCATCCCGTCCTGCGGCGTGAATGCGACCCTTGCCGAGATATCACCTGACCACCGGCATTTATCTGACAAACCAATCATTACCCACCCTCATGAACCTTAAGAAACACCATGCCTTGCCAGCCTATCCGAACGCCGCACAATTTACCGCCACCGCCAAACTCCTCGGCGTGGCCGCAGTCGTAGGCATCAGCTCGTCGTGCGGGTTGCTAGTGTGCTGGGCGTTATTTAGCTATACAGAACCGACCGGACGTGTAAAATC
>JBAXOF010000169.1:0-8471 GCA_037133375.1 Verrucomicrobiota bacterium
TGGTGTTTGGCAGCGCGCTCATCATGATGCTGATGGAGCGCTTTCCGGTCATCGTGTATGTGGGTGCCGGCCTGATCGCCTACACCGCAGGCGAGATGATCGACAGCGACAAGGCGGTGCTGCCCTATCTGCCGCGGATTTTTCACGGCACGCCCTATCTGGCGATATTTCTCACCGTGGCCGTCGTGGGTTACGGCTGGTGGTATAACACCCGCAAGCACCGGAGCGCGCGCGATGTGCTGGTGGCCGATGAGCACGCGGCCCAGCGGATTGAAGACAAGATCGACTAGCGAGGGATCCTAGATCAGGCCCATGCCCTTGAGGATGGCGAGCATGATGGAGGCGGCCATGACGGATCCGATCTGGCCGCCGGTGTTGGCCCCCATCGCATGCATGAGGAGGTGGTTCTGGTGATTGCTGCGCAAGCCTTCGACCTGGACGATACGGGCCGCCATCGGATAGGCGGAGATGCCGGCGGCACCAACCAAGGGGTTCATTTTCCCGCCGGAGAGGCGATACCAGATTTTGCCGAGCAGCAAGCCGCCGACGGTGTCGACCACGATGGCCATGAGGCCGAGGGCGAAGACGAGCAGGGTTTGGGATTTGAGGAATTGATGGCCGTCCATGGTCCCCCCGATGGCCAACCCGAGAAACAGGGTGCTGACGTTGGCAATCTCATTTTCACTGGCAGAGGTCAGGCGGGTGACCACACCGCTGACTTTCATGAAGTTGCCTAACATGATCGCGCCCATCAGGGGCAGGCCCTTGGGGGCAATGATGCCGGTGATGACGGTGACCAGGATGGGGAAAATGATGAGGGCGGCTTTGGGCACGCGGGTCTTGACCGGGGGCATGCGGGTGGCCCGTTCCTTGTGGGTGGTCATCAGGCGCATGATCGGCGGTTGAATGATGGGCACCAGCGCCATGTAGGAATACGCGGCCACCGCCAGCGCGCCCACCATCGAGGGGTCGATCTTGCCCATCCCGGCAAACAGATTGGACACATAGATGACGGTCGGACCGTCGCAGGCACCTATCACCGCCACGGACACGGCCAGTTCCTTGGGAAAGCCCAGCGCGAGTGCGACCATCAGGGTGAGGAAGATGCCGAGTTGCCCGGCGGCACCAAAGAGGATCATCTTCGGCCGCGCCAGCAAGGGGGTGAAATCAGTCATCGAGCCGATGCCGACGAAAATGAGCAACGGGAAAAGCTCGTTGCCAATGCCCATGTCAAAGAGCACGCGCAGGAAGCCTTCCTTGTGCATCACATCGCTGAGGGGCAGATTGGCCAGCAGACAGCCAAAGGCGATGGGCAACAACAACAACGGTTCCACTTCCTTGCGGATGGCCAGCCAGAACATGCCCAGAGCCACCACCACCATGATCATGTTGGGGATGCCTGAAGGTGAGAAAAAATCCTTGGCGCCGGCCCCGAGGGCATGCAGGGCGCTGACAATGGCCTCACTCATGGTGAACTCCTTTCGCGCGGGGTTGGCACAGACGGGTGAGCCCGCCCATGAGGATGGCGAGGAGCCAGAGGGTCAGCAGGGTGCCGCCCATACCGACCAGCAGCATGGTCAGACCGAAGGTTACATTGTCCATAGGGGGGTGTGTCAGGTGTGTTAGAGTATGGAACCAGCGCCCGGAGACCGCCAGGAAATGGCGGATTTCACAGGCGACTGGAGCAAACCGTGCGACCTTGGCGGGCCGTCGCGGCAACGTCAAGCGTCGTGGGTTCAAAAACATTTTGACATAAAAGCATTTTTGCACGATCCTCTGCCCGTGAGAACCACCTTTGATCTGCCGGACCCCCTGTTCCGGGAAGTCAAGATCCGAGCTGTGCAACAGGGCGTGAAACTCAAAGACTTGGTGGCCAGTTACATCGAGATGGGGTTGCGCGGCCAGCTTGCGCCCACGACGAGTGCGCCACCCAGCCACCGTGTGCGTCGCAACCGCCTGGGCACCGGAGACTCCTTCATCCGCCGAAATCGGGGCGTGGTTCCCTCCATGGAAACCCTGCGCGATTCCCTCACCGCAACCCAGCATGAAGATTTGCGCCGTTGACACCTGTATTCTCATGCGCCTGGCGGCGGGCGATCCTGCCGATTTGTTCATGAAAACCGTGGAGTCACTGGAGGTGCTGCTCGACCGGCACGTCGGACTGCGGATCGTCGCCCACAACATCGTGATTGGGGAGACCTACATCGCCCTCCAGCATCACTACGGTTTCACCAAGGCCGAATCCCGCAAAACCCTCACCCATGTTCTAAGCAGCGGACTGGTTGAACCTCTCGACGGCAAAGCCGCACTGGAGGCGCTTGACACCGCCTCAAAAGGCGCAGGTCTGGTGGATCGTCTCATCCTCCTCGATGCCCAAGCCCGATCCACCGCGCCGCTACTCACCCTCGATGCGGCACTGGCCAAGGTGCCGGGAGCGGCCGGGTTGGCCTGATAGGAGCGACCTCATGATTGAAATCATGCTTGAGCAAAATGACTCGACGGCAGCCTTTTGGGAATAAAGACTCAGCTCCACACCTCCCAACACCGTTATGCGCATCAAAACTCTCATCACCTTGTTGCTAGGGCTGGCATTCCAGCTGGCCCAGGTGCTGCCGGGCATGAGCGCGGGCGCGCCCTGCGCGGCTGCTGCTGCATGCCAGTGCCAGAGCTGCGCGGGGGGCAATTCGTGCTGCTGCATGAAGAGCGGGCAACCCGACCCCAAACCCGCGCCGCAACCGCTGCACGCCGGGGATTTTTTGAAAGGCATGGCCATGAAGACTGCCGCAACCAAGGTTTCAGTGGTGTCGTGGCCTGCTGAAGTGTTGCCAGTCATGCTGGCGGTGGGGCTGCCGGCCGCAGCCTGCGGCGGCTATAACGGGGTCCGGCTGGCGGTCGCTTACTGCAGTTTTGTCATTTGAGTCACCGCGCTAACAGGCGTATTGTGCCCCCACATCACCTCCGCTTGGTTGCGGGGAGTCCTGGTACAAGTTTCCAACCGTGTTTTTCCAACACTGACTCCGATGACTTATGTATGCAAAATTACTCGCCGGTTTGGCTATGGCCGGCAGCCTGCTCCAAGCAGGCGAAACACAGCTCTTGAATGAGGGCCTGCTCACCCGTCTGCGTGAGGAAGCGGTGCGCACCCACCCGTCTGTCGCCGCCGGCAAAGACCGCGCCGTGGCCGCCGCCCAGGACCTGCGTGCCGTCCGCTTGTGGGACGACCCGATGGTCGGCCTCGGTTTGATGGCCGCGCAAAAATCCATGCGTGCGGACGACGGGGATATCATTGTCGGTGTGGAGCAGACGCTGCCAAAGCCGGGGATGTTCGCCGCCCAGCGCGGGAAGGCCAGCGCCATCCAACGCGCGGAATTGGAAAACTCGCGTGCCGCCGCGCTCACCGCGGGTGCCTCTGCGGCACGGGATGCCATCGAACTCGCCCTTGCCGATGAATCCGTCGCTCTCCAACAAACGCAGCTCAAGTGGCTCGCCGTCATGGCGGAAAACGCCCGGGAACGGGCGGCCGACCCGCTGGGCTCCGGGGTTGACGCGCTGCGCATGGAAACCGAGCTGGCCAAGGAACAACAAATGTTAGATTCCGTGCGGCGCAACCGTGGGGCATTTGCCGCAAGGCTCAACCTCGCGCTCGGCCGCCCGTTGGACGCGCCGTGGCCCGTGCTGCAACTTCCAACCGCCCCGCCGCCGGTGCCCATAGCCTTGGCCGAAATCGCCCGTATTGCCCATGCCAACCCCGAAGTCCGCGCGCTGCGGGAAATGGCCGGGGCTGCCGGCCAGGAAACCCGCATCGCCGACCGCGAGCGCCTGCCCAACGTGTCGGTCGGCATCGACGCCAATGTCTACTCAGGTGGGGATTTTCGCAGCGCCACGGTGGGCGTGAAGATGAGCCTGCCGTGGTTCAACGACACCTCCTATCAGGCAAAAATCGCGGCCGCACACAGCCGTGAGCGCGCCGCCGACCGGGATGTGGAAACCCTGCGCCGCGAAGTGGCCGGCGACGTCCTCAGTGCCGCCACCGCCGCCGCCAATGCCGCCGCCCAGGCGCACGCCTATGCCGGCGAGATTCAAGCCAAGGCGCTGGCCGCCAGCCAAACGATTGAGGCGGCGTGGCTCAGTTCGAAAGCGCCGCTCACCGATCTGCTGGATGCCAGCCGCATTCTCTTTGGCATCCGTCTTGAGGAACGCCGTTTCATTGCCATGCAACTCGCGGCGCTCGAGCAACTCCAAACCCTCGTCCCTAACCGTTAATTCATGAAATCCTTCCTTGTCCTCTTTCTAACCGCCACCCTCGCGGTGGCCGCCACCTGGTTTGTCATGCGCCAATTGCCGGCACCGCCGCCACCGGCCGCCGCCACCGGCGAGCACAAGCTGCGGTTCTATCAATGCTCGATGCACCCGCAGGTCACCAGCGACAAGTCCGGCCGCTGCACCATCTGCGGCATGGAACTCACGCCGATTTATGCAGGCGAAAGCGCCGGCGGCGACGTCGTCGCACTCACCCAAAGCCAGATCCAGGTGTTGCACGTGCAAACGGCCGAGGCCATCGTCCGACCGCTGGTCCGCACCTTGCAGGTGGCCGGCACCATCGCGGAAAACGCCAGCCGCCACCGCGTGCTCGCCGCCTATGTGGACGGCCGTATCGACACCTTGCATGTGAACTTTTCCGGGGAGGAGATTGCGGCGGGACAACCGCTGGCGGAAATATACAGCCCGGGATTGCTGCAAGCCGAACGCGAATACCGCCAACTCGGCGGCGACCTCCGCAAGAACACCGCGCTGCGCCTCCGCCAAATGGGCCTTGCTCCCGCACAGATCGACGCCCTCGACAACAAATCCGCCGACTCGCTCACCTCCCAGATTCTCGCGCCTGTCAGCGGCACCGTCGTGGCACAGGCGGTTTACGCCGGTCAATACGTGACCACCGGCGAGCGCCTGTTTGAGATCGCGGATTTTTCGACGATGTGGTTCATGTTCCGCGCCTACGAGCAGGACCTGCCGTGGCTCAAGACTGGCCTTGTTGTTAGAGTCACCACGCCGGCGCTGTCTGACAAATCCTTCACCGGCAACATCACCTTCATTGATCCGAACCTCGACGCGGCCACCCGCTCCGCCAGCGTGCGCGTCGAACTGCCCAACCCGCAGGTCAACGGCAAGCGCGAACTCCTCAACCGCCTCTACGCTGATGGCAGGGTGGCGCTGGACGCGCCACCGGTTCTAACTGTGCCACGTTCGGCGGTGATCGAGACCGGCCCGGAGGCGGTCGTTTACGTCGAGCAAGCCAGCGGGGCCTATGAGCGCCGGGTGGTGACGGGCGGCCGCCGCGGCGACACCTATCAGGAAATGCTATCAGGCATCAAGGCGGGCGAGCGGGTGGTGACCAACGGCAACCTGCTCATTGACGGGCAGGCGGAAATGAACCGCGCGTTCATGGCACCAGTCGCACCGGCGCCGGCGCAAATCCCGGCCACCGCCCTGAACGACGAACAAAAGACCGCCATCGCGGGTTTCGTCAAGGTGGCGGATGCCATGGCGGCGGCGCTCGCCGCGGATGATCTAAGCGGCTTCAACAAGGCGGCCCAAGCCGCGATGGATGCGACCGAAGTTATGGTCAAGCAACTCCGCCCTAACATAAATAGCGGTGCCACTCTCGACGCCCTTGATGAGGCAAAGCACTTCCATGGCATCGATGACCTGAAAGCCGCGCGGTTGGCGTTCCACAAGTTTTCGGTGGCTGCCACCGCCGTGCTGGAACCATTGCGCAAGGCGGGCGGCATGCCGGAGTTCCAGGTTTACGAATGTCCCATGGTTGACCAGGCGATTCCCGGCGTGCCCAAGAAAGCCCGTTGGATCCAAACCGGCGGCCGTGAATTGAAGAACCCGTTTTTCGGCACGGAAATGCCCGATTGCGGTGAGGAGATCAAGCCCTAGCAATCCCCCCGCATGATCGAATCCATCATCCACTGGAGCCTGCGCAACCGCTTTCTCGTCATCTGTGGCGCGTTCATGCTCATCGTGCTGGGCATCCGCGCCATCCGCCACACGCCGGTGGACGCCATCCCTGATCTAACTGAAAACCAGGTGCTGGTGTATGCTGATTGGATGGGCCGCAGCCCGCAGGAGGTGGAGGACCAGGTGACCTATCCGCTCTCCACGGGCATGCAGGGGTTGGCGGGCGTCAAGGAGGTGCGCGCCAGCTCGATGTTCGGCTTCTCGCTGCTGACCCTTATTTTCGAGGAGGGGGTGGACACCTACTTCGCCCGCACCCGGGTGTTGGAACGGCTCAACTTTCTGCAAGGCTCGATGCCCGAGGGCGTCAAACCGCAACTCGGGCCGGACGCCACGGGGCTGGGCTGGGTCTATCAATACTACCTGCATGTGGATCCGGCCAAGGCGCGGGACGGCGGCTATGATCTGGGGCAGCTCCGCGCGCTGCAGGATTGGAAGATCCGCTACGCTCTGGCCAGCGTGCAGGGCGTGGCCGAGGTCGCCAGCATCGGCGGCTTCGTCAAGCAATATCAGATCGAGTTGTCATCCACCAAGATGCGGGCGGCCAACGTCACGCTCATGGAGGTGCTGGCCGCCGTGCAAAACGCCAACCTCAACGTCGGCGGCAAAACCGTCGAGGAAAACGGCGCGGAACTTGTGCTGCGCGGCGTGGGTCTGGTCACCCGTCCGGAAGATCTCGAACTCGTCACGGTCAAGGCCGTGGGTGGGACGCCGATCTATCTGAAAGACCTGGCCACTATCCAACTTGGCGGCGATTTCCGCCGCGGCGCCCTGGATCTCAACGGGCATGAAGCGGTCGGCGGCACGGTGGTGATGCGCAGCGGCGAGAATGCCAAGGCGGTCATCGAACGGGTCAAGGCGAAGATTGCTGAAATTGCCTCCAGCCTGCCACCGGGCGTCACGCTCCGGCCGTTCTATGATCGCAGCGATCTGATCGACCGCACCATCGACACGCTCAAGCACGCGCTCATCGAAGAAATCATCCTGGTCATCCTCGCCCACATTTTGTTCCTGTGGCATTTCCGCAGCATCCTCATCGTCACGCTGCCCCTGCCGGTTTCCATCCTCATTTCGTTTTTGCTGATGCAGCAGTTCGGCATCACCAGCAACATCATGTCGCTCACCGGCATTGCCATCGCCATCGGCGTGCTGGTGGACGCCGCCATCGTGGTCACCGAAAATGTCATCCGGCATTGCGAAAAAGCCGAGCAGGAAAAAGGCCGGCGGCTCACCCGCCCGGAAACCTGGGACACCACCCTCGCCGCTTGCAAACAAGTCGGCCGGCCGATTTTCTTCGCGATGGCCATCATCATCCTGGCCTTTGTGCCGGTGTTTGCGCTCACCGGCCAGGAGGGCAAGTTATTCCATCCGCTGGCCTTCGCCAAGACCTTTGCGATGCTCGGATCCACCTTGTTAGCGGTGACGCTGGTGCCGGTGCTGTGCTCGTTGTTAGTGCGGGGGCCGTTCCATGCCGAGGACAAGAACCTCGTGATGCAATCACTGCTGTGGATCTACGAGCCAACCCTCGACTGGGCGCTCTCCCACCGCAGGACGGTCCTCACCGCCGCCGGCCTCATCCTTGCCTTCGCCTTGTCCGTGGCGTTCGGCCTGCCACGTGCCAGTGTGAAAAAAATCCACGACGCGGGCTATCCGCGGTTGGCGGCCACGGTCAGCGGGTTTGGCCGGGAGTTCATGCCGCCGCTCAACGAGGGCAGTCTGTTGTTCATGCCGGTGATGCTGCCCAAGACCGGGCTGAAGGAAATCCAGCGCGTGATGGCATGGCAGGACGCCGTCATCGCCGCCACTCCCGAGGTGGAAAACGTCGCCGGCAAACTCGGCCGCTTTGAAACCGCCACCGACCCGGCCCCCACCGAAATGTTGGAAACCACCATCATGCTCAAACCGGAATACATCGAGGACGGCAGGTTCCGCGTCAAACGCAACCCGGCGTGGCGCGCGGGCATGACCAAGGAAAAACTCAAGGCCGAACTCACGGAGAAGATGCAGCAAGTGCCCGGCTACGTGCCGGCGTTGCTCCAACCCATCGAGAACCGCATCCTCATGCTCTATACCGGCATCCGCGCCCAGCTGGGCGTGAAAATCTACGGCGACAACCTCGACGCGATCCAACGCAAGGCGTTTGAGGTTGAGAAAATCATCAATGGCATCGATGGCGCCACGGGCGTTTCACCCTCCCGCGTCCAAGGCAAACCCTATCTGAACATCGAGGTGGATCGCAACGCCATGGCCCGTTACGGGCTGAGCGCCAAAGACGTGCTCGATGCCGTGGAAATCGCCATCGGCGGCAAGAACGTCAGCACCACCATTGAAGGCCGCCAGCGGTTTCCCATCCAGATCCGGGTCGAGCGCGGCGAGCGCGACGACATCGAGAAACTCAGCCGCATTCTCATCGCCGCCAAACCCGGCATGAACCCACCGGCCACCGGCGC
>JBAXOF010000170.1:0-8388 GCA_037133375.1 Verrucomicrobiota bacterium
TTCATGCACACCCCGCATGGTGCCTCCCGCGTTGTCACCAACGCGCCTACCAAGAACCGGCTGCGCTTGGCCAGTCCCATGCCATGGCCGCGTGGCTAATGCTTGCTCCATGACGCGCCGATTTCCTCGAGCGTGCGGCCCTTGGTTTCTGGAACCATGGCGAGAACAAAGAGGAACGACAGCAGGCTCACCACCGCATAGATCCAGAAGGTGATGGCTGGTCCCACCGCGGGGCTGTCGTTGAGCATCGGGAAGGTCTGGGCCACGATGTAACAAGACACCCACACGGTGAGCGCTGCCACCGACATCGCGCGCCCGCGAACTTTGTTAGGAAACACCTCGGCGCAGAACAGCCAGCCGATCGGTCCCATGGCCATGGCGAACGCGCCAATGAAGGAGACGATGCACAGCAGCAGGGGCAACCCGCCCTGTTGGGTATGGAACATCCAGCCCACACACCCCAGCGAGAGTGTTTGCACTGCGGTGCCGATCAGCAACAGCGGCCGCCGTCCGGCCTTGTCCACCAGGGCGATGGCCACCCCGGTGAAGACCACGTTGATGAGTCCTACCCACACCGACGACATGAATGCGGCGTCCTTGCCGCCGCCGCCGGCCTCAAAGATCTTTGAGGAATAATACATGATGGCATTGATGCCGCAGAATTGGGAAAATGCCATCAGCATCACCGCAATCACCATGGGGCGGAACACCCCGTGCTTGATGAGTTCGGCAAAGCCGGCTTCCTCATGGTGCATCGCATCCTGGATCGCCTCCATCTCACGCGCCGCATGCTCCGCCCCGCCCGCACTTGTCAGGATGGCGAGCGCCTCGCCACGGCGTCCGCGCTGGGCCAGCCAGCGTGGGCTTTCTGGCACCGCAAAGAGCAGGCCGAAGAAGATGATGGCCGGCACCGCGCCCGCACCTAACATCCAGCGCCAGCCTTGGGTGGTATTCCAGAGTTCGTCACCCAGGCCCTGCACCATCTTGTTGACAAACAATGTTAGAAAAATCCCGATGACAATGCCGAGTTGGAACAAGGTGCCGAGCCGGCCGCGCCATTTTTCCGGCGAGATTTCCGCGATATACACCGGACAAATCATCGAGGACGCACCGATGCCTAGGCCGCCGATGAAGCGCGCCGCCAGGAATTCCTCGAAGGTGCGCGGCACCGCCGACAGCAACCCGGAGAGGGCATACAGGAATGCGCAGAGAAACAAGGTCCGGCGGCGTCCCAGGCGGTCGCTCAACAGCCCCGCAAACATCGCGCCGGGGATGCAACCCAGGATGGCGCTGGCCCCGGCGATCCCTTCCTGCGTCGGGTTGAGGTGCATGTGCGCCTTCAGATAGGAATTGGCACCGTTGATGACGGCCGTGTCATAACCGAACAGAAAGCCACCGATGGCGGTGACCCCTGCGGCAAACAAGACGAAGCGAAGCGGCGAAACGGTGGGGCGGGGGTCTAGGTGCATCGTGGATTTAGATCTATAGCGGATGCAGGCTGGTGGTCAAGCAGCTGTGTCGGCACCTGTCCTCACGGAAGAGCGCGGGGCTGGATTTGTTGGCTTCTGAGGAAGTTAGAACACGCCGCTGAGTTTGCGACCGGTCCAGAACAGGGCGAGCAGGGCAAGGAGGCCGGTGAGGACGCGCCAGTCGCTCCACAGGGGGATGCGGTTTTGTAAGGGGCGGGGTTCGGGCAGGGCGGTGATTTCCTTGACCAGATCAGCGAGTTGGTTGGGCTGGATGAGGCGCCCCTTGGACACCTTGGCCATTTCTTCGAGCACCTCGGGGCGGGCCGGTTGGCCGGTCTTCTCGATTTCCACGCCTTGTGCAAACAGCGTGGTTTCCACGGGCTTGTCATCAGTGTCGGCGATGGCGGCGCGCAGTTTCCACGCGCCGGGCAGATCGATCTTGAAACGCCCCGCGTAGGCACCCCAGGCGGTGTCGTTTTTCTGCAACTCGATGCGTTGGGTGCGGCCGTCGGGGGCGGTGATATCGATGGCGACATGGCCTTGTTGGAGAGGGGCTCCGTTAGGATCGAAGGCGTTGGCGTTGAGGGTGATGTTGTTGCCGGGAAGGGGGCGCTCTGGAGTGTAGAAGAGGCGCACGCGCTGGCCGGCGGCCATGTTGCGTTGATAGGACATCCAGCGCGCGACCTGGCCCCAGAAGCGGTAGTGATAGAGATCTTCCACCCCGCGCCGCCAGCGCCATGCCGAGTCGATGCCCATGAACAACACCTTGCCGCTGCCTGCCGGCTTGGTGACAATGAGCGGGATGGGCCCGAACTTGCCCCGGCGGTTGCCATGCACGGCTAACACTTCCGTGCCGCCCTTGGCCTTGATCACCGGCGCGTGCCAGTAAAAACCGGGCAAACGCCGCCAGATTTCCGGGTTTTCCTCCTCACTATTGCCTAACATGGTGAGCAGGGATTTGCGGCCTTCTGTTGTTAGGTTGAGCGGTGAGGCGAGCATCTCGGACAGGCCGGTCTTGTGCTCGGCATCCAGCACCACGGGGATGAGGTCGGACAGATCGGTATCCAGCAGGGTGGCTTGGTTGCCTTGCGGGCCGGGCATGAAGACGACGCCGGACGCTTGGTTTTCCACCAGTCCGCAGATGAGGGAGCATTGGTCCTTGGTGAGTTGGCCGCTGCCGATGCCGACGTCACCGAGGAAGATCACATCGAACTTGGCGAGGTCTTCAAGTTTTGAGGGAAACTCGGTGATGAAGTTTTTGCCGGTGGCCGGTCCGAGTTGCGGGTGGAGCAGCAGGCAGGTGAGTTCGACGCCCGGGTCGCGGGTCAGGGCGTTGTGCAGGAAGCGGTATTCCCAGCGTGGCAGGGTTTCTACCACCAGCACGCGGATGCGCTCGGGGCGGCCGGCAATGTTGAATTTGCGTGAGTTGTTAGATGCGACGAGTTCGCCATCGGCCACCGGGATGGAGAGTTCGAGGGTGGATGCGCCTTCTTTTTCGAGACGCCACAGCATTGAGTCGTAGATCTCCGTGTTAGGTGGGATGACCAATTCCTTGCTGCGTTCGTGGCCGGCGCTGTCGCGGAGACGGGCAACGGTGCGCACCTGGCGGTCGAGCGACGAGCGGATGGTGAAAGGGATTTGGACGTTTTCGCCGACGATGCCGTAGGTGGGGGCGGAGACGGCGAGCAGGTCGAGGTCTGGCAGGCGGGTCTTGCTGCCGACAGGAATGGGGAAGAGCGGCACACCGCGCAGGCGCATCTTCTGGGCGGCAGCCACCGGCGGTTGGCCAAGATTGGAGTCGCCATCGCTGAGCAGGATGACGGCGCGCAGGTTGGTTTCCTTTTCGAGCAGCCCGGAGAGCGGCGCCTCGAGGTCGGTGCCGGCAAGCGGCGTCGCGTCTTTGGGTGGGGTGGCAAAGGCCTGGGTGATGATCTCGTTGGCACCGTCGGCTTGCAGCGGCTTCCAGAGGTCCGCCGCCAGGGCTTTTTGCACCCACTCGGCACGCGTCACCACGGCCGGGCTATCTGATAGCGCGAGCGGCAGCGGCGCGTCAGCCGTGGTCATCGATTTGGAGTCATCCCAGAGGATGGCGATGCGCGGCTTGGTGGCCGGATGCAGGGTGGTGCGCCATTCGGGTTGCCACAGCAGGATGACGACGACGAGGACTGCCAGGCAACGGAGGGATTCCAGCACGGCGCTGCGACCGCGGTGCGGGCTGCGCCGCCACGCGATGACAGCCAAGCCACCCACCAGAATCAGCGCGATGACACCGATCCAGAGGGTGAGAGGAGTGGGCGAGAGGTGGAGCATGGGGGGTAAAAGCTGAAAAGCTGAAATGCTGAAATGAAGAGAAGAGTTAAGGCAGGAAAATTATGGGCAGGAAGATTGGGTGGATTACGGCTTGAAAATTATGGTTTTCTGTCTTCTGTCAGGTTTTCAGGTTTTCAGGTTTATTGGGAGTTGCCAGGACTTGCACGGTTGTCTTGTTAGGAAGGCAAAGGACGGCTTCGGAGATGAAGAACAAGAGGACGGCCATGAGGAAGGCGCGCCAGACATCGCGGGACAGGGTGGGGTCGCTGGCTTGCCCGGCTTGCTCTAGCAGGGTGTAGCCGCTTCCCTCTAACGCAGTGTCGAGCGCTTCGCGACTGAGGATTTCCGGCGCATCCTCGGCGGCCGGTCGGTTGAGGGCAAGGAGCCGTCCGTCGAGTTTGAAGATGCCGGCAAGGTGGTCGGCATTGGCGGGGTCCGGGGTGCCGTAGTCGTCGGTGCGGGTGCGGGTTTCACCGGGCAGGGATTTGGCGGCGTCGGAGCCGACGTAGGCGAGGTAGGAGGCATCGAAGCGTTCGCTGCCGAGGGCGACAATACGCTGGACGAGCGGCAGCAGGACATCGGCATCGCCGAGGTTGGACCAGGTGTAGTCCGGAGTGGCGGCGACCAACCAAGCGGTGCCGCGGTCCACGATGCGGCGGGTGAGGAAGGGCTCGCCATCTTCCCAGGGGGCAAGGGGGGTGGCATCCCCTAACGGCAGTTGGCGCCGGATGGCTTTAAGGCGTTCGGCTGGCAGCGGGGTTCCATCGAGCCCATCCCGCAGGGGGCCGTCGCTATGGTTCCAGTCCTTGAGAATGAAGTATTTGTCTTTGGCGGCAGGCGTCGGCGGCGACCAGTTGAGGTCCAGAAAGGGTTTGGCAGGGGCCGTGCCGGGCGGGAAGAAAATGACCTGGCCACCGGCGGTTAGAAAGCGGCTGACTTGTTCGGCGGCGGCACCGCCGGGCAGGGGCGCGGCCCACAGCAGGGTGGAAATGTCATTGGTTGTTAGAGTGGCGATTTGGGACGGATCGACGCGTTCGGCGTGTTGGTTGCCGAAGCCGGGCGGGGCGGCGGCCAGCGCGAGGTAGTCAGCGGCTTCGCCGGGCGGCGCGACGACGAGGGATTTGATAGGGCGGGCAGGACCGTAGGCGAAAAACGCGGCGTTGTCGCGCGGATTGCCATCGGCTGGAATCGAGAACCAACCCGAGCCGGTATCACTGCCAGGCGGGAGGGCAATGCGTTTTTGGAAGCGCAGCGATTGGCCGGGCAAGGTGAGGGATTCCGTGGTGCGGGTGCCGTTGAGGGTGGTGGTGAGCGGCAGGTTGATAGATATGTGGGAGTCCGCCGAGCGAACGACCTCCAGATCGAGCAATAACTCGTCGGCCGCGCGGCGCGAACCTAACAATCTAATGGCGGCATTGGGGGCGGAGGAACCGGTGAGGGAGAGGATGCGGATGGCGGGCTTTTGCGGCAGGTTGGCGAGACTGGCGCGGGCGGCGGCCCAGCGTTCGTCTTCAGGGTGCCAGTTGGAGCTCTGGAGGTCTGAGGCGAGCCAGACTTCGGCGCGGCCGTGGGTTTCTGCTAGATACTCCGCGGCGCGGGTGAGCAGGGTGGGAAAGTCCGCGCTGGTGTCGGTGGCGGCAGTGCTGGAGAGTTCGGCGAGGACCTCCGGGGACGGGACATCCTGGGCTTGGCCGCTGGCACTATCGATGAGAACGAGCCGTGTGGAGCCGAGGTTTTTCATGGCATCGCGGACTTTTTCGAGGACAATCTGGCGGCGCGCCAGAAGGCCGTCGCCGGGCTTGATTTCCATCGAGGCGGAGCGGTCGAGCACCAGCACGACCAAGTCGATGGCGCCGCCGCCCCAGCCGAGAAAACCTGAGACGATCGGGCGTGCGGCGGCCAAGGCGAGTGCGGCGATGCCGAGGGTGCGGCAGGCAAGGATGAGGAAATGGCGGAGTTTCTTCTTGCCCCGGCTCTCGCGGGTGGCCTTGAGCAGAAACTGCATCGCCGCCCACTGGATCGTCTTGTGGCGGCGCCGATTGATCAGGTGGATGATGACCGGGATGCTGGCGGCTAGCAAGCCCCAGAGCATGATGGAATTGAGGAAAAGCACGGAAGTGGAAGCACTAAATTCTAAGCATTAAATTCTAAACGGAAGAGGAAGAGTGGAAGCACTATATCTAGCCAGAGATTCGCACCGGAAAAGCAACATGTCGCCCGGTCTCGGACGAAAATCCTGGCTTTGTCGGTGTCACTGAAGTTTTGGGTGGGCATGATCTCTTGTGTTTCGACTTTCGAATTTTGAATTTAAGATTTAGTGCTTTAAGACCTAGTGCTTGGACTTGGGCAATCGTGCTGTTAGAAACTCGCGCAGCAGCGGCTCCAGCGGCGTGTCGGTGGTGACCAGTTGGTAATCGGCAGCGGCGTCATGACACTTGGCGCGCACGACCGTGAGGAAGTCGCGCAGCGCGGATTTGTATTCCTCGGCGATGAGGTTGGGTTCGACGACGAGGGAGGTGTTGTCCTCAAGATCGACGAAGCGGTGGGGGCGGTCGAATTCGAAGCCGATCTCCAGCGGGTCCATCAGATGGAAGACGGAGATATCGTGTTTACGGTAACGCAGGTGTTGGAGCGCATCGCCTAGTGCTTGCGGATCCGTGAACAGGTCGGATAGAATCACCACAAAGGCACGCTGGCTGATTTTCTCCGCGATGGTGTGGAGGGCCTCAATCAGGCCGGTGGCCCCGCCCGGCTCAAGCTTGCCAAGAGTCGCAAACAGCCGGTCGAGGTGGGCGGCCCGGCGGCTCGGCGGCACTTCCAGATGCAGCTTGTCGGTGCAGATGGAAAGTCCCGCGGCGTCGCCCTGGTTGACTAACAGATAGGATAGCGAGGCGGCGATCCGCCGTGCGTATTGGACCTTGGCCTCGGCCGTGCCGGCGAATTTCATCGAACCGGAGGCATCCACCACGAAGTAGGCGCGCAGGTTGGTGTCGGCCTCGAATTCCTTGATGTAAAAGCGGTCCGAGCGGCCAAAGGCTTTCCAATCCAGGCGGCGGGTGTCATCGCCGGGGACGTATTTGCGATATTCGGCGAACTCGACGGACGACCCGCGGTGAGGTGAGCGGTGCTTGCCGGCGACGTTGCCTAACATCGGTACGCGGGCCTCGATCGGCAGCGCGGCGAGGCGTGAGAGCAGGGAGTTGTCGAGGAAGTCGTATTTCATTCTTCCCGCATTTCCTTGAGCAATCTCGCGACGATTTTTTTGGAGGTCATGCCTTGTGACTCGGCGGAGAAGTTGGTGATGACGCGGTGGGTGAGCACCGGTGAGGCGACCGCTTCGAGGTCTTCCAGCGAGGCCATGTAGGCACCGCGCAGCGCGGCGCGGGCTTTGGCGCCGAGGATGAGGTATTGGACGGCGCGCGGCCCGGCACCCCAACCGACGGTGTCCTTGACCCATTGCGGTGATTCCGGTTGATTGGGGCGGGTTTTGCGCACGATGGCCACGGCGTATTCGTAAAGGTGTTCGGGGACCGGGACGCGGCGCACGAGTTGTTGATAGGCTAACACGCTTTCGCCGTTGAGCAGGTGGTTGAGGGCTTCGCGGGCGGCACCGGTGGTTTCCCGGGCGATGCGTTTTTCCTCCTCGGCGCTCGGGTAATCGACCTCGATGAGGAACATAAAGCGGTCGAGTTGGGCTTCCGGCAGCGGATAGGTGCCTTCCTGTTCGATAGGGTTCTGGGTGGCGAGCACGAAAAACGGCGGCTGCAAAGTGTAGGTGTTGCCCAGCACAGTGACCTTGTTTTCTTGCATCGCTTCGAGCAAGGCGGACTGGGTCTTGGCCGGCGCGCGGTTGATTTCGTCGGCCAGCACGATGTTGGCAAACACCGGACCCTTGATGAACTCGAATTCCCGCCGCCCGCCAACGCCGCTTTCCTGGATGATGTCGGTGCCCGTGATGTCGGCAGGCATCAGGTCCGGCGTGAATTGGATCCGGTTGAACGTCAGATCGAAGGTCTGGGCCACCGATGACACCAAGAGCGTCTTGGCCAACCCGGGCACGCCCATCAGCAGCGCATGACCGCGGGCAAACAGGCAGATGGCAAGTTGCTCAATGACTTGGTCCTGGCCGATGATGGCTTTGCCGAGTTCCGCGCGAAACGCTTGATAGGTTTTTCCAAGTTGATCAATGGCGGCAACGTCATCGGGCGGCAGTTGGCTGGTGAGGGGGGTGTTAGGATCCATGGAGGGTGCGAAGCTTTAGCGACGCTAGAAGACGGACTCGTTTTGTCGAGGCGAGAAACGCGGAAATATTCCCCGGCGGGGGGGCTGCAAGAGAAGAGTTGCGGCGAGACGCCGCAATCACGGCCTGCCGCGAGACGCGGCAGCCACGTTGACCGTGGCGGCGGTTTGCAAGCGCCATGCCCGGCACTCAGCGAACGACAACTTGGCAAGTGCCGCTCCATGACAGCCACGCCAGACGCGACAAGACGGCCCATGCACCCCCGAAAACCCTTGAATTGGCAGCGAAAATAAAAAAATCGTAAGGAAATGGATAATTTTGCCATTTCCGGCTTGCCAGTGGCCGGACGTTTGCTAAACCATCCGCCCC
>JBAXOF010000171.1:0-8351 GCA_037133375.1 Verrucomicrobiota bacterium
GGCATCATGGTGCCGCCGCCTTCGCCTTTGAAGTCGATGGGCTGCTGCCAATCGATGGTGCCGGACGCGGCGAAATAGCCGCCGGGGCGTTGGTGAGTTGGCACCGCTGCGAGCAATTCCTTGAGAGCGGGATGCACGTCATAGGACCCGTGCGAGTTAAGCGCCATGATCTCGATGAAGCGCCCCGAGATGTCACCTGAGTAGTTCTTGAAGGGACGGTTCATGATGTGGCCCCACTTGCCATCAAACTCCGTGACCCGCTCGCCGGTTAGATCGGCCCGCAACCAGGCCAGCGAATCATAGGGTGCCGCGCGGAAACGCTTGATCGAGGCCGTATCCGCATCACCGATCTCGCCGCCAAGGGTGACAAGGAGGTTAGGATTGCTGCTTGGAGGCTCGGCGGCAGACAGCGCGGTAAATGGCGCCAGCAGCATGGACGCGACAAAAAAAGCTGACACCATTAAGTTTGGGGGGGGCATGTGGAGTTCATATGCGCGGCTTCCTGAGTAATTCCAAGTGCAAAATCGCGTTCATAAATGTGGTCACGGACTTTAGTCCGTTTTCTCCTCTTAAAGACCGGGCGAAGTCCGCGCCTACCAAAGCCCCCCCCGCGTTCTCACGAACGCGCCTACCAAAGCCTCCTCCCGCAGTCTCACAAACGCGCCTACGAAGAAAATCCAAAATTATAAATTCTAAACCAATCAGTGCCCTCAGAGCCCTCAGTTTTCTCTTCTTTCCAAAGAATCAAAAAGTTCATGGTGCCGCTGACACGCGGATCTCATTGAGTCCAACAAATTCCCCCGTGCCGGTAAAACGCAGGTGCAGACTAGAGCCCTGCATGTTGGTGATTGGAACATCCGTAATGGCGGGCGCGTTGTCTGGGAACCCAGTGAACGTGGTGCTGTGGCCGTAGTTATCGGTTACAGTTAGAGAGGCCGGGGCATGCACGCCGGCACTCCCTCCGCCGTAGTGCCAGATTTTCAGCGCCTCGTAGGCAGCGGGCGCTTGTGCCACCGTGAGCGTGATGGCCGGCCAGTAGGCGGCGGGATGGCCAAGGTAGTCATTGCCGAAATAAAGCGCCATGCCTTCCCCGCCCCACAGCCCGCTGGTCTGACCGTCATTGAGGAGATGCGGCGTGGCCCGCGTTTCCCCGTAGCCGCCGCCATAGTTCTCCGGTATGGCGCTCGCGTCATCGTAGGTGTAGGTGTAATCAACGGGCCTTGTGGTGAGGGTCCAAGTCGCGGTGGTCACGTTGCCGCAGCCGGTGTTGGTCGCGTCAAACCAGCGGGCCTTGACGGTCGCGGTTTGGGTGAGCGTGATCATCGCCGCAGTGTAGGCCGGTGAGGTGGGTTGGGGATCCGAACCGTTCAGCGTGAAGCGCACCACCCCATCCGTTTGGGCACACGCCACGCTCACGGACATGGTGTTGATAAACCATGCCGTCTCGTGGCCCGCAGCATCCTTGAGAGCGCCCTGGCCGGAGAGGGTCACAGGGGCGAAGTCGAAGAGGAAAACCTGCTTCCATGGCGGCATAACCGCTTGTCCGTTAAAATCGAAGAGGCGGGCCCGGAGGGTGAAGTTGCTGGCGATGGGGATGGGCGCGGTGGCCGCCGGCGAGACGACTGAGGGCTCCGAGCCATCCACCGTGTAGCGGACGGTGCCCAAAGCCGGTGGGGTATCGAGCGTCAGTAGCGTCTGATTGTTAGTCACTCTGGCACTCACCATACTGCTTACATCGACCGGATGATCGTATTGGATGGCAAAGCCATAAAGCATCCGATCCAGCACGCGGTCGCTGCCCGCAAGGCGCAGCGCAAACCCCGCCTCAGTGAAGATATTATCCGGACCCCAGGTCCGTTCCTGGCGGGTGGGCAGTCCCCTGAGCCACTGCACATGGACTTCGCCCGTCTGTTCCCAGGCTGGAAACATGGCACCGAGCACCGAGTCGCCCTTTTTGAGCACGCTGCCGTTGCAGTGGTAGATATTCCAGTCCGTCCACGGCACTCCGGCGAAATTCCAGGGCACGGTGATGGTGGTGAAGCCCTGGGCCACCAACGGTGCTGCGGTATTGGCGTTGTTGTCCCAGGTCATGTGAATGATCTCCTTCGACACGCCAGTGACGGCACCTTCCCAGATGAGGGTTTTTTTGCCGTGGTTCTTGACCATCTCATTGACCTGCAAGGTGAAGTAGGCCAGCAACTCGCTGCTGTTAGCCAGGTGCTTTTCGGTCATGAACGCGGCGGCCTGCGGGGTGGTTGCCACATTATCCAGCCCAGACACCTCATCAAAGCCGATGTGGAAATATGGTGACGACTGGAACACATCGCACATCTCGCCGATGATCGTGTTCAGTGCCAGATAGAGATTGGGGTTGGCGATGTTCATCATGCCCTGCCCCACCGCGTTGCCGGTGCCAGGATCGATATAGCCGAAGATTGCCGGCAGCGTGCCGCAGGCATTGCCCGAATGGCCGGGCGTCTCCAACTCGGGCACCAAGGTCACGCCGCGATCATCGGCGTATTTGACCAACGCCTTGAGCTCGTCCAAACTGTATTTTTCACAGGTCGGGCCGCCGTGCGCCGAACCATTGAGCGTGCCCAGCGCGGGATATGCCGTGGATGGAAAAGTCCAGGCCTGGTCCTCGGTCAGGTGCAGTTGCAGGTAGCGCGTCTTATACGCGCGGCACGTGTCGATTATCTGTTTCAGATAGACGATCGGGTTGTCCTGACGGGCCACATCGACCATCGCCCCGGTGTAATCGGCGTGAGGCCAGTCGTGGATGGTCAGCTTGGGCACTGTCACCTGGCCGCCCTGCCGCCGGATCGCCTGCAGCAGGGTGGCGGTGCCCTCGGCCACCGCGCGGTAGTCGAAGCCCTCAACCACGACCTGCTCGCCAATGGTGAGGGTGTGGGCACCGTCGGTGGTGCGGACCAGAGTCGGCGGGCGGGCCACCAGGATGAGCTCGCCCGCCTTGATGGCGGGATTGAGGTTGAGGACGATGTCGCCGGCGTTAGGCGTGCCGCTAACAACCGGCAGGCTCAGGCCCGTGAGCAACCTGATCTCGTTAGAGAACAGGCCGGCCAGCCTGGTGAGGCTCGCATCGCCGGTCACGATGCGACTGGCGGCTGTTAGTTCGAGCCGCCCTGACTGCGACGCCATGTTCTTGGGCCACGGGATCAGGTTCAGCCCTGGATAAGTGTCCGCCGGGTCCAGCGTCGGGATAGGGGCTGCGGTGACGGTGATGTGGCACGCGCCACTGGTGGTGCTGCCCTGGGCGTTGGTGACGACAACCTGATAGTCGCCCTGGTGCGAGCCGTTCGCGCCGAGCACCGTATAACTGGTGCCGGTGGAACCGGTGATGGCGACGCCATTGAAATACCACTGCAGGGTGAAGGGTGGCGTGCCCGCGCCCGCCGCTGTGAGGGTGAAGTTTCCTCCGCCCGCCAAGGTGTCTCCATCTAACGATGTGGTGATGCTCGGCGGGGTTGCGGGGGTCACGACTGCGGGTTTCTCAACTTTCAGTCTAGCGAACATCCGGGTGTTGGATCCTTTCGCAATAGTGACCGTGACGATGGCGGCGGGGGTGCCGTTCACGACCTCAATGGTGGCGTTGGTGCCAGCAACGGCGGTGGTCCACGGTCCTGATAGATCGGTGCTGAACTCGACGACCGGGTTGAGGTAGGCCGCCTCATTCATTCGGGTGAAGGTGAACACCAGATTGTCACCCGCCGCCGCCGCCATGGGCAGTCGGGAGCGGGAGGTGGAGCCGGGATGGGCGGGATTGGGGTCGTCGCCGATCACATACTCAATTCCGTTAGGGATACCATCGAGATCGGGATCCGCATCAAACGCGGCGGCGGCACCGCTCAGCCCCTTGTTGCCTGACCCACTCCCGGCCCACGTGGCGTAGCCCGGTTCGGCCAGGCCTGGCACCACCTTGATCTCCGACAGGCCGACAAATTCGCCCTGCGGTCCGAAGCGCAGGTGCAGAGCAGAGCCCTGCATGCCCGCGATAGGAACATCCGTAATGGCGGGCGCGCGGTCCGGGAACCCTGTAAACGTGGTGCTGTGGCCGAAATCATCAGTTACGATTAGGGAGGCCGGGGCATGCACTCCGGCAGTCCCACCGCCGTAGTGCCAGATCCGCAGCGCCTGATAGGAATCCGGCGCTTGGTCCACCGTGAGCGTGATGGCCGGCCAGGAGGCGGCGGGATTGCCAAGGTAGTTATTCCCAGAGTAGAGCACCAACCCGCTGCCGCCCCATAGTCCGCCGGTGCGTCCGTCATTGAGCAGTTGCGGATTAGCCCGCGTTTCACCGTAACCGCCGCCATAGTTCTCCGGCCTGGCGCTCGTGACATCGTAGGAGTAGGTGTAGGGTAAAATGCTCGTAGTGAAGACCCACTCGGACCCGGTGGCCGTGCCGTAGATATTCTTCGCCACCACCTGCCAATTATAGGTTGCCTCGGCCGCACTGACGAGGCCGGAGGCTGGCGTCCAACTGTTCGTTGTCACTGTGGCCGTGACCGTTAGCGGTTTGGTTTGCGAGGCGCTCCAGAAGTAAATATCATAGCTGGTGGCACCCACGCTGGCGTTCCACCCCAGGCTGGTGGTGACAGGCACATTGACATTCCCAGCCGACGGGAGCGGCCCGCTCGGGACGTCCGGTGGCACTGGCGCCGGTTCAAACACCCGGATCTCACTCAGGCCGAGATGGGTCGTCGTGCCGGTGAAATTCAGGTGCAAAATATTCCCCACAATTCCGGTGAGCGCCACATCTTGGCTGAATGTGGCATTGTCGCCAAGATTGGGAAAGAGGGTCGTTGTACTGTGACTGAATTCATCGCTTACGGTCAGTGAGGCTGGCTTGCCGACGCCCGCATCTATCCCGCTCGCATACCACACGGTGAGCTTGCCAAGTCCGGCATGGGCGGCCAGCGTTAGTGTTAGATTAGGCTTCTTGGTCACTTGGGTGGCGGAATAATATAGCTGGGTATTGCCGTCACCCCAGAGTCCGCCGGTCACGCCATTGTTGAGAATGGATCTGCTCGTCAACTCCGGCGCGCCCGGGACAATGCTGTCGAGGGCCTCATAAACATAGGTGAAGGGGATGGCGGTCGGTAGCGTGGCATCGACGGTCAGGGTCACCAACGCCTGTTGGGCGCTCGCGACTCCATCGCTGAGCGTGTAGCTGAAGGTGTCAGTGCCCACATATGCCGGTGTGGGCGTGTAGGTGAAGCTGCCGTTGGCATTGAGGACCAAGGTGCCGTGCTGGACGTTGGTGGCCACGGCCACGGTGAGCGTGCGGGTGTCCGGGTTGAGGTCGTTGCCGAGCACGCCGGGCGCGCCGCTGGTGAACGAGTTGCCATGGACCGTATAACTGTCGGCCACCGGCACCGTGCCGGAACAGGTGCCGTAATTCATGTTGCCTTCGGTATCCACCGCCATCAGGTTGAAGAGCGAGCCCCCAAGTTCCGCCCGCGCGGCTGCCGCATTCTTGCTATAACTCGTGACATTGGAAGCGGCCAGCTTGACGTGCTGGTCAGCGGCGGCGTTGGGAATGTAGTATTGGAGCACAGCCAGCGGATACTCCGAGGAGGCCGTTAGATCAGCAACCCCTTCAGCTACGGCCACGGTGGTGTCGCCATACACATGCGGATCCGCGCTCATCAGGTAGCGGTTCCATGCGGCCAGGTCCCGCTGGTTACCCAAGGTGCCGGCACCCGCCTCGTTGTGGGGCGTGGGGTTGGACGCGCTGCGGGTGAGGGTGAAATACCGTGATATGTCATACCCGCCGCCGCCCATGATGTTGTTAGGCGAGGTGTCGTGCCAGATATTATGGAGGCCGTGGATGATCTCGTGGAGGGTGACGCCAGAGTAACTGGCGAAAGTGAGCGCATCGGATCCGTAGGAATCCGTCGACAGCAGGCGGCCCATCATCTCCGTTGCGTTGTTGGGGAAAATATTCCGGTAGGCACCCACATACGCCAGGTCGCCGCTGCTCAGGGCATGGAAGGCGACCGAGGAAAATACGATATTCTTGTGGCGGCCGTCCTTATATTGGGCGGGGATCTGGCTCCACACTGCGCCGAACATGTCGGTGTTGAGCGCTTCGGCCTGGGCGCGGGTTTGGGTGACCACCAGCTTGCCGACGTCAATATTGCTCAACCGATCCAATTCCGGATAGAAGGTGAGCCGCCCGTTGCCAGCGCGCTGCTGATCCTCGGCCATCCAGCTTTGCATGAGTTTGGTCTGCAACCCGAAATGCACGAACCAGCTCGGATCCACCGGGGCATTGGCCTCATCGGAGGGCACCACATACCAGACCTTATAGCGGTAATCGGTGGCAGTGGGCAGGGTGTAAGACAGATGCAAATCGATGGAGCCCTGACTGTCGAAAATCGTCAGGATGTTAGGTCCGGGTTGCAGGTCCACCAAGCAGCGGAAGCGGGTGCCGGTCCGAGTGAGTGAGACTGCCGTGGTGGAGAGATTCGCGGTGATTGTTAGATCAGTCCCACCGTCAAACGTGCCGTCCACCAACACCATCGAATAGCGCAGCTCCTCGCCCTCGGTGAGGTTGGTGACTTGCAACGGGGCGGCCATGGCCGCCGCCGCCCCAAGGCCAACGACGGCGAGCACGAGGAGTTGGAGTTTGGCAAGAAGCGGTCTGAATGGTTTCATGGCAGCTTTCATTGTGGAAACTTCATGCCCGGAGGATGGCTTGCTAACGGCAGGGTGGCAAGTGCCCTCTTTGGCTCCCCCTCATGCAGGGGTAAGCCGTCATCAAAGGCCCTGCTGCCATGATGTGCCACCTGCTGCCTGCGATGCTTGAACGCGGCAGCGGCGTGATCGTCAACTTCTCATCCGGGTGTGGTTCTCGTCGAACAGACTACATTGGATCTCGCGCCCCCCCTTTCCATCCCCCTTGCAAATGGATTCAGCAATGTGTCAAGTGGCTCTTGAAAGTTGCTGCCGAATCCTGCACGCTCTGCCTATGGCAAGAGTGTTGGTGGGACTATCCGGCGGAGTTGACAGCTCGGTGGCGGCGGCATTGTTGGTGGAGCAAGGTCATGAGGTGGTGGCGGGCTACATGAAAAATTGGATCAACGAGGAGGGAATCCCCGGGGATTGTCCATGGGAGCAGGATATTGAGGATGCACGGGCGGTGTGCCAGACGCTGGGAATTGAGTTTCGGGTGATTGATTTGATCGACTCCTATCGCCAGCGGATTGTGCAGTATCTCATTGAAGGATACCGCGCGGGCATCACGCCCAATCCGGATGTGTGGTGCAACCGGGAGATGAAGTTTGGAGTGTTTCTGGATTACGCGCTGGATCAGGGGTTCGACTCCGTAGCCACGGGACATTACGTGCGGAAGCGAACGCTCGCTGACAACTCCGCGGTGATTCTGCGGGGAGCGGATCCTAACAAGGATCAGAGCTATTTTCTAGCGTTGATGACCCAAGGGCAGGCGAAGCATGCATTGTTTCCGACAGGTGAAATGCTCAAGCCTCAGGTAAGAGAAACGGCACGCCGCTTTGGGCTTCCGGTGGCGGAGAAAAAAGACAGTCAGGGGATCTGCTTTCTCGGACAGGTGAAAATGAGCGATTTTCTGCGCCACTATCTGCCGGATACACCAGGAGAAATCGTCGACACCTCGGGTCGGGTCATGGGTGAGCATCGCGGCTTGCATCTCCACACGATCGGCCAACGCAAAGGTCATGGCGTGGCCTCCCCGCGCGAAGGCATGGCGTATGTCGTGGTGGGGAAGAATTCCGCAAAAAACCAGCTGGTCATCGGTTGGGACAACATGGACTCACCCGGGCTTTACGCGCAACGCTGTGTCATTGGCAGTGTTTCGTCACTAGGGGGTCCGTTCACGCTGCCCCAACGCGTGGATGCCCAGCCACGTTACCGATCAAGAGCGGAAGCTGCGGATTTGCTTAGCCGCGACGAGGGCAGGCTGGAACTCACCTTCCGCAAGCCCCAACGTGCGATTGCACCAGGCCAAATTTGTGCGTTTTATGACGGCGGCCAACTTCTCGGCGGCGGGGTGTTTGAAGAGATCTTGGATAGTAGATAGAGTATCAATGATCATCCACTAGCCGCTATCTGCTATCTGCTATCCATCATCCCCCGGTGCGCGGGGGGCGTTTTTTCTGGGAATCCGCGGCAGGTTTTGCGGCCGCGGCGCCTAACTGGCGCTGGCGTTGAATGGTTGCCTGTTTTTCAGTCATGCGTTGGACCCAGGTTTTTTTTCCGCCATCCTTGCGGGCCTTGAGTTCGGGTTCCGGGATGCGGTTCATGAGCCAGGTCTGGCCGATGGAGAAGATGTTCTGGGTGGTCCAGTAGAG
>JBAXOF010000172.1:0-8344 GCA_037133375.1 Verrucomicrobiota bacterium
TGAAATCCATTGAGGATGAGGCATTGAAGATTATTCCCGGCTACGGGAAAACCGCACTGTCCGACTTCACAACACCCGTGTCAGTCATGTATCGACTGCGGGACGAAGTGGACGCGCTGCGCAAGCAGTTGAAGACGGATGAATCCGCGCTTGAATCGAATATCGACAAGTTCATCGAACAACATGAAGTGATTGAAAAGCTGAAAAGCGAGCGTGACGAGGCAATCAAAATGCGAGAATGGGACAATCGGGCCATCAGCATTGCCCGCCACTACCACCACCAGAAAAGCGGAGAGCCGTTTGAGGATGGCCGGATACGTCCCGCACTGGTCTTGGAAAAGGCCGTGGCCGTGGCTATTGACGGATGGGTGGATGGAAACCCCGTAACTATCCAGCTTTGCGCCGAGGAGTGCGAGCAATGGGTTGCGCTGGTCGTGGTTCATGGGCAAGACACGACGGCATTTTCTCTTGATGAGAACTGCGACATCGAACGCGAGCCGGAAGAAGTGTGGCTATCCTCTGCTGTGTTGGAGGCGTTGGATCATGCCAGAAAAACCGGTCCCGTTGTGGGGCAGAACGCCCCTCATGAGCCGCAGGCCCTCACTTAACCACGATTGCGAAAAAAACCCTCCAACCTGTCGGCTCCATGGCCTTGTTCTACGTCTTAATTCTCCGCCGATGGCCGGTCGTCATCACAACCAAACAACAACACCATGATTAGACACATTGAAATTGACGCATGCCTTAATGGATTCATCGTCCGCTGCGGGTGCCAAACGCTCGCTTATACCTCGATCAACTCACTGACCAAGGATATTGGCGAGTATCTTGCCGATCCTGACGCCACAGAAAAGCGTCTTGTTGGCGACGCTATCAATCGCAAGCACACTTACGACAACATGCCTCAAGCCTTGCCTGCGACGCCTTCGGATTGCTGCGCTTCTGAGCCATGCGGTCAAACTGCAACGGGGATAACCCGCCTTCGATAACCCCAACTGATACGGCAGCGGTCCAATCCCTCTGCCGTAGAACAGTTTTATTGAGCCACCGGTGGTGTATCTCCTATTACAACCACCGGTGGTGTAACTGGGAAATATACCACCCGGAAGGGTAATTTTCTGCGAGGTCCGTTCATGTCGGGGTTTTAGCCCGCCGTGGAGGTCCTACCAAGCATAATTTGCGGAAATGTTGAAAATGTTTGATACTGGGGGGTAAACTTCAGGGCATGTCCAACGGGCTTACAGCTGCTGTACCCGGCCGTTTCAGGGTGGGGAGGTAAATCATGGTGGTTTCTACGCTGGCATGGCCCAGCAGATCCTGGACGGTGCGGACGTCGGTGCCGCTTTGAAGCAGATGGGTTGCGAATGAGTTCCTCAGACACTGGGGTGTGACGTGCCTGGCGATGTTGGCCTTGTTGACTGCGTTCTTGAACTGACGCTGCATGGAGAATTCATTGAGGTGATGGCGGGCAACCCGTCCGGTCCGGGGATGCGGGCAGGAAGTGGCGGCGGCAAAGACGTATTGCCACTCCCATTCCTGGGATGCCTGCGGCCATTTGCACAGCAGACCTTCCGGCATGTGGGCCTCACGCGCGCTGCCGGCAAGGTCCCGGAGGTGCTTTTCGCGGGCTTTGGCGAGGTGTTCCTTGAGGTGGGCGAGGATGGCGGCAACCTCCCGGCGCGAGAGCAACACAGGCGGATGGCGTTGGGCATAGCCGTGGCTCGGCGTCTCGATGGTGAAATCTGCAATGCCAAAAACGCGCCGGGTGAGGAAGACCATGGCATTGAGCGCCTGCTTCTGGGTTGCAGGACCGACGTTGCGCTCAAGCGCCAGATAGTTGAGGTAGGCGGTCATTCCGACGGGACCAGCGTCACGCGGGGTTCGTTTGAGACATTCCAAACAGAAACGGGTGTAGCGGATGTTCCAATTCAGGTAGGTATCCTCGGTGGCGCAGGCAAGTCCCGCGATACGGATGGCGCGGCGCAGGGCCTCGATAATGCGGTCAATTTCGGCGTCAGTCTTGGGCAGGGCGGGAAGTTCGGAGCTGGCTCGGATCGTCTCACAGCCAAGCGTGCGGTGGTCGGGTTCTAAGGACCACGCCTGATCCAGCAGTTTGGGGCCGGAAGCGTAAGGCTCCGGCAATTCGATGCGGTCCTCCGTCACCTCAATCGAGTCTTCCACGTTGTCGTAGAAGTAGGCGTCAATGAGGTCGTGGACATCCGCCGGGGGTGGCTGATCGGAGACCGAAGACCAGTGCTTGCGGCACCAGCCTCCGATCCGTTCGATGAGTTCCCCGTGACTGGTTGAGACGTATTGGGTAACGCCATCGTCATGAAGAATTAGGGCCAGTCCTTTGGTATTTGCATTTCTCAGAATCCTTCGGGCCTGTCCTTCAAAGTTTGAATCTGCTAGGCGGTGAGCTGCGGAGGAGGGATTTGTGAGTCTGGGAGGAATGGTCCTTCCTGGTGGACAGGGAGTTGAGAAATCCTCATCCGCTGGAGCAAACACCGACAGTCAAGCGGAGGGATGGGATGCGGGCAAGGGGAAAGCGCGGGGGGGAGAGAGATTTTGGATTTTGGATTTTGGATAGGAAGAGAGCGGCGCGAGGGGCGGCGCGCTTTATGGCGGAGAGAAAGCGAAACGCAGAGGCCGCAGAGGCCGCAGAGAGGAGCGCTGAGGTTGATAGACTTGGAAATTATTTGGAATTACAACGCTGCTGGAAGCTCGCGCCTGCATATTTTCCTTACTCAGCGTCTATCTCAGCGTCCGCCTTGCCTCCGCGTTTCGATTCGCCACCGGCATACAGAAATTACATTTGCTGCATTGTTTTTCAGATGGGCGCATTTCCAGCCGCCGCGTGGGCACCCACCGCCGGGCCTTTGTCAGGGACGTGCTCAGCTACCGAGTGGGCCAGCACGCAGCCCGACTTGCTGCGCTGGACGAACTTGCCGTCGAAGGCCAGCGGCTCAACCTCGGATACTGAGGCCGCATGAATCCGCCCGTCGTCGTCCTGGATGCCTGCACGCTCTTCCCGGCGGCGCTGCGCGATGTGCCATGCGGCTGGCGCTGCACCGGCTGATGCTCGCCAGCTGGACGGATGAGGCCGCAACTCCATGCCCGCACTCACACCTCGATCTGTGCTCCCAACTCGATGACCCGGTTAGGCGGCAAGTTAAAGAACTCCATGGCGCTTTGGGAACTGCGCGAAAGCAGCGCGAAATACTTCGCCTGCCACAGTGGGAGGTTTTTGGCGGTGGGAATGATCGTTTCGCGCCCGAGGAAGAAGCTCACCTTGTCCGCGCGGCAGGCCAAGCCATGCGCGCCGCAGGCCGCCAAAATCTCCGGCACATTGGGTTGCTCCATGAAACCATAGCGAGCCACCACCCGCCATACTCCCGAGCCAAGTGAAACCACCTCCAGGCGCTCCTCCTCCGGGATGCGCGGGGTGCGTTCCGCCTGGATGGTTAGAATGATGGTCACCTGATGCAACACCTGGTTGTGTTTCAAATTGTGCAATAAGGCCGGCGGCGCCGAGTTGCCAGCCAGCGACAGGTAAACCGCCGTGCCCTGCGCCCGCATCGCGCCCCCACGCTCGAGGGAACTGATCAACGTGTCCAACGGCAGACTCATCTCGGCGAATTTCCCCGCCAACACGGCCCGCCCGCGCTTCCACGTTAGCATGGTCAACATCACCGCCCCGCCAATCGCCAGGGGCACCCAGCCACCCTGCTTGATTTTAAGCATGTTAGGAATCACGAAACTCAACTCGATAATCATGAATGTCCCGCAGATGAGCAGCACCTTCCACAGCGGCCAATGCCATAAGCGCCGCGCGATCGATGCCAATACCAAGGTCGTGATCAACATCGTCATGCACACCGCAATGCCATAGGCGGCAGCCAGATTGCTGGAGGTTTGAAACCATAACACCAAGGCAATACTGCCCACCATCAGCGCTCGATTGACCTGCGGCACATAGATTTGGCCGCGCTCGCTCTCCGAGGTGTGCTGGATGCCAAGGCGCGGCAAATACCCCATCTGCACCGCCTGCATCGTCAAGGAAAAGGCCCCGGAAATCAACGCCTGGGACGCAATCACCGCCGCCATCGTGCCCAGAATCACCAGCGGCATCTTGAACCAGTCCGGAGCCAATTGATGCAGCGGGGAAATCAGGGTTTCCTCCGACGGATTGGCTAACAGCAAGGCCCCCTGGCCAAGATAATTCAACAGCAAGGCCGGCAACACCACCGTAAACCATGCCAGACGGATCGGATTGCGCCCGAAATGGCCCATGTCCGCATACAAGGCCTCGCCCCCGGTGATGCACAAACACACGCCGCCCAAGGTGACGGCCGATTCCAGCCCGTGCTGATAGATGAATTGCAAGCCATACCATGGGTTGAAGGCCATCAGCACTCCGGGGTGCATGAGGATCCCCCTCACCCCCAAGACCGCGATGCTGATGAACCACACCAAGGTGATCGGCCCAAACAGCGCCCCCACCCGCCCGGTCCCACGGTGTTGGATCGAAAACAAACCCACTAAAAGCGCCACTGTGATGGGCACAATCGAGCTGTCCAACCCGGGTGCCGCCACTTTCAGCCCCTCCACCGCCGAGAGCACCGAAATCGCCGGCGTGATGACCCCGTCGCCGAACAGGAACGAGGTTCCTAACAAGGCCAACAACACCAGCACATAGCGGCGACGGCCCACCGCCACACCGGCTTTCTTCGTGTGTGGCACCGCCAGCGCCAACATGGCCAACAAGCCGCCCTCGCCATCGTTGTCGGCCCGCATCACCACTGAGATGTATTTGAACGCGATGAGACTCAGCAAAGACCAAATGATCAGCGACAAGACTCCCACCACATTCCCGGCGAGCGGCGCCATCATCCCCTGACCGGCATGCCCGGTCATGGATTCCCGCAAGGCATATAAGGGGCTGGTTCCAATATCCCCGTAAACCACACCCAAGGCTCCAAGAGCTAACATGGCTTTGTGGCGGGATGTCGATTCTGAAGTATTGCTCATGCCTGAGGGTGACACCGCCGGGACCGGAACTCGCGCGGGCCGGCAGTGAAGCCCTCCAGCCCCACCAATGCAATCCTAAGTTTGGGAAAAATCCACACCAAGCGCCTGTTCCGCCATGGCCACCGCCATCTCGCAATCCACAGCGCTGCGGGCATGAATCCGGCACAATGCCTGCCCGCGATGCACCGCCTCGCCGCATTTCACCAGGCGGTCAAAGCCCACCGCAAAATCCACCCCATCGCTCGCCCGCGCCCGTCCGGCACCCAATTGCAGCGCCGCCTGGCCGAGCAGGCCGGCATCAACCGTGACCACCCGCCCGCCCGCCGTTGCGCACACCTCGCGGATGACCGGCGCCCGGTGAATTGCGCCCAGGCGCGACAAGTCCGCCGGATTTCCACCTTGGGCTGCCACCACCTCGTCAAACTTCCCGCGCGCGCTGCCATCATCCAGCAACCGTTCCAAGGTCGTCCGCGGCACGCCGCCAAGCACCTCCGCCAGATCCAACACCAAAGTCCGCAAATCCGCCGGACCGCCACCCTCCAAACACTCCAGCGCCTCCATTACTTCCAGCGCGTTGCCGACAGACCGACCGGTTGGTTCGTTCATCGGGTGGAGTATGGCCCGCATCTCCACCTGCATATCCCGGCCGACTTCCAGCGTGCTAGTGGCCAGCGCCTGGGCCTGCTGGCGGGTGTGCATGAAGGTGCCGGACCCGTATTTCACGTCGAGCACCAGCCGGTCTAACGATTCAGCGAGTTTTTTCGACATGATGGAGGCGGTGATCAAGGGGATGGATGGGACCGTGCCGGTCACATCCCGCAGCGCATACCATTGCTTGTCGGCCGGGCAAAACCGCTCGGTTTGGCCCATCATCACCACGCCCAGGCGCTCCAGTTGGGCCGCCGCTTCAGCCAGGCTGATGTCCACCTTGAAGCCGGGGATTGCTTCCAGTTTATCGAGAGTGCCACCAGTGGTGCCCAGACCCCTGCCGGAAACCATTGGCACCCAGCACCCGGCGCAGGCCACCAAGGGTGCGAGCACCAGCGAAACCTTATCGCCGATGCCGCCCGTCGAGTGTTTGTCGACGACCGGTGGATGACCCGTGCGGTGGGTGAAGCGCTCGCCGCTGGTCATCATGGCCCTGGTGAGCGCCGCAGTCTCCGCCGGTGTCATCCCCTTGAAAAACACCGCCATCGCAAAAGCCGACATCTGGTAATCCGGCACCTCACCCGCAGTGTATCCCTCGATCAACCGGCACAGCTCCGCGGCCGACAATTCCTCGCCGTCACGCTTGCGTGAAATCAATGTGGGAACATGCATGAGGTGGCGTGGTTCTAACTGTTTCACCGGAACCCGGCCGCCGCTTTGGCTAACCGGGCAGCGGAGGCTGGCAAGATGCCCCTGCGGCGGGACGTCTGGCAAGAAGGAATGCGCAGAACGATCTTCCCGTAGGCGCATTCGTTAGAATGCGGCTAGGCTACTCCGCCACCCCTTGAACCCACCATTGCCACTCCCGCGTTGTCACCAACGCGCCTACCAAGAGATTGGGCGCCTCGCAGGCATCCCAGTAGGCGCATTCGTTAGAATGCGGCTAGGCTACTCCGCCACCCCTTGAACCCACCATTGCCACTCCCGCGTTGTCACCAACGCGCCTACCAAGAGATTGGGCGCCTCGCAGGCATCCCCGTAGGCGCATTCGTGAGAATGCGGGGGACGACTCCGCGCATCCGGCCATTGCCCCCCCGCGTTGTCACCAACGCGCCTATGGGAGCCACCCACACAAATTCCAACCGTTCTGCTTGCCTCTCTGAACCCCAAGCCGTATGCCTCCCGCCCCACTTCGCCGCGCATCCGCTTGAATCCCTCCCCGGGGGAATTTTCCCGCCATTTCTCCATTTCTCCATTTCTCCATTTCAGCTTCTTCCCACATGACCCACCACCTCGAAACCATCTCCCGCGAAACCGGCATAGCCCTCAGCTCGGTCACCACCACCGCCAAGCTTCTTGCCGAAGGTGCCACCGTCCCGTTTTTGTCGCGTTACCGCAAAGAGCAAACCGGCTCGCTCGATGAAGTCCAAATCACCACCATCCGCGACCGCATGCTGCAACTCGCGGAACTCGACACCCGCCGCAGCGCCATCGTCAAATCCCTCGATGAACGCTCGCTCCTGACTCCCGAACTCAAGAAAAAACTCGAAGCCGCCACCACGCTCACGGTTCTGGAGGACATCTTCGCCCCGTTCCGCCCGAAGCGCCAAACCCGCGCCACCAAGGCCATCGAACGCGGCCTCACCCCGCTCGCTGATTGGTTGTTAGAGAACCAGGCTGCCGATCCCACCGCCGAGGCAGCCAAGTTCATCGACCCGGAAAAGGAAGTGGCCACCGCCGCCGAGGCCCTCGCCGGGGCCCGCGACATCATCGCCGAGCGCGTCGCCGATGACGCCGCCCTGCGTGGCCGCGTGCGTAAAATATACGAGGAGGAAGCCACGGTTTCCTCCAAGATCATGTATGGCAAGGAGGAGGAAAGCGACGCGCAGAAATTCCGCGATTACTTCGAGTGGTCCGAGCCGTTCAAATCCATCCCGTCCCACCGCATGCTCGCTATCCGCCGCGGCGAAAAGGAAGGATTCCTGCTCATGCGCGTGGAAGCCCCCCTTGATAGAGTCACCTCCCAGGCCCTTCCCGCCTGGGTCAATGCCACCGGTCCGTCCGGCAACCACGTTGCCCAAGCCGTGGAGGACGGCTGCAAGCGCCTGCTCATGCCCTCGATGGAAACCGAGGCCCGCCTGCTCGCCAAAAAACGCGCCGACCTAACAGCCATCACCGTCTTCACCGAAAACCTGCGCGAACTGCTGCTGGCGTCCCCGCTCGGCGAAAAACGCTTGTTAGCCATCGACCCCGGCTTCCGCACCGGCTGCAAGACCGTCGTGTTAGACCGCTCCGGCAAGCTCCTCCACCACACCGTGCTGTATGCCACCGCCGGATCCAACAACCAACTCTACGAGGCCGCCGTCGAGGTCACCACCCTCGTCAAGAAATTCCAGATTGAGGCCATTGCCATCGGCAACGGCACCGGTTCGCGCGAGACCGAGGCGTTCATCAAAAAACTCCAACTCCCCTCCACCATCCCCCTGATCATGGTCAATGAAAGCGGCGCCTCGATCTATTCCGCGTCCGACGTCGCCCGCGAGGAATTCCCTAACGAGGACGTCACCGTCCGCGGCGCGGTCAGCATCGGCCGCCGCCTGATGGACCCGCTCGCCGAACTCGTCAAGCTCGACCCCAAGGCCATCGGCGTCGGCCAATACCAACA
>JBAXOF010000173.1:0-8311 GCA_037133375.1 Verrucomicrobiota bacterium
ATCACGGCGAGAATGGTTTCCGGGGCCCGGACAATTGCATCAAGATGTTAGTGAGCTGCACCACCGGCGGCGGCAATTTGTTGCTCAACTTCGGGCCGCGTCCCGACGGCACCTTTGCCGACGGCGAGGCCAAAGTGGCCGTGGCCATGGGCGAGTGGCTCAAGACGTATGGGGAGTCCATCTACGGCACCCGTGGCGGCCCCTATCGCAATGGCAAATGGGGCGGCACTTGCCACAAGGGCAACAAACTCTATCTGCATATTTATGATTGGCCGAAAGACGGTCTCGCCTTCGATGCCCTCCCCTCCAAGGTGCTTGCCGCCCGCACCCTCACCGGCGCGCCGGCCACCTTCACCCAAAGCGATACCGAGCTAACAGTCGAAGTGGCCGAGGCCGACCGTGCCAAGCCGGTCACTGTGATCGAACTGACGCTGGATAAGCCGCTGGAAACCGGCAAGATCATCGGCACCATCCACGCGCCGCTGAAAAAATAGTTCCGCGCGGCCTCAAGGAGCGGCGATTTGCCTGACGAGTTCCGATGAGTCAGTCAGGCCATCTCCGCTCCGCTCCGGTTCCGAATCGCCGTTGCCCATGGAGGGTCAATGATTGGAGACTAGACGCTGTCCATGGTCTGCTCATGGTCGTGGGCGATTCGGAGATCGCCCCTCCTTGATTGCTTGTAAAGCACCCCTTGCTGTCGGGCGTCCCCCATTGCCGCTCATGCTTTGATAAGCTGGACGTCGCGGGCATTGCCCGCTACACCACGGGCATGAGAGTTCGCACCCGCTTCGCCCCTTCGCCCACCGGCTATTTGCACGTCGGTGGGGCCCGCACGGCCTTGTTCAATTGGTTGTTTGCCCGCAAGCATGGCGGCACCTTCGTGCTGCGCGTGGAGGATACCGATGAGGCGCGCAACACCGATGCGGCGCGGCAGGCGATTTTTGATGGCATGGACTGGCTCGGACTTAACTGGGATGAAGGGCCGCAGGTGGGCGGCAACTACGGGCCGTATTTCCAAAGCGAGCGCAAGGAAATCTACGACGCGTGGTTCGACAAGCTGTGCGGTGCCGGTCGCGTGTATGAGGACGCCGGGGCGTGGCGGTTCCGCTTCGAGCGCAAGCCCGTGACCATGAACGATCTGGTGTGTGGCGAGGTGACCATCGATTACCGCGATGAATCCAACACTCCAGACATGGTGATCAGGCGCTCGGATGGCTCGTATGTCTTCCACTTCGTCAATGTGGTGGATGATTTGGAAATGGCCATCACCCATGTGATCCGCGGCGAGGACCACCTGATGAATACCCCCAAGCATTTGCAATTGATAGAAGCACTTGGCGGCGTGGCTCCGCAATATGCGCACATCCCGCTCATCCTCAATCCGGATGGCTCCAAAATGTCCAAGCGCGATGCGGGTGCCGCCGTGGGAGATTACCCACGGCAAGGGTTTTTGTCTGCCGCAGTGGTCAATTTCATCGCCTTGCTCGGCTGGTCGTCCAAATCCGCTGAGGAAATCTTCTCCCTCGACCAACTCGCCGAACGCTTCTCACTGGAAGCCGTCAACCGCGCCCCCGCCCGCTTCGATCTGGAAAAATGCCGCTGGGTCAATCAACAACACCTCGCCCAATTGAGCGGGTCCGTTTTCGCCCAACTCGCGGCCCCCTTTGTCCAACAGGCCGGCCTGCCCTTGCCGGAAAATTTCGAGGCGGTCGCCACCGCCGTCAAGGACAAGGTCCGCCTGTTGAGCGAAGTGCCGGATGCCACCGCGTTTATTTTGTTAGACAAACTCGAGTTCGATGTCGAGGTGGTTGCCAAGGTCCGCGCCAATGCCGCCGCCGCCGGCTTGCTCGACCAGCTTGCGCTGGCGTTTGCCGGCATCGGCGAGTGGTCGGGGCATGCCGCCAAGGCGGCCCTGCACGAAGTGGCGCTTGGCGCCGGCGTCAAGCCCGGCCAATTGATGTTTCCGCTGCGCGCGGCACTTTCCGGCCGCGCCCACGGCCCCGACCTCGGTGATATACTTGACTTGTTAGGCAGCGCGCGCGCCATCGCCCGCGTCCGCGAATTCGCGAAATTGTTAGCCGTCTGACTTATGACGACATTCGCACTCCGGCGGTCACAGACCGCCGCTACAACTGATAACCTATAACTGATAACTCTTCAACCCCCATGCCCGAAGTTTACACATTGAATGATCTTACCTCGCGGGAGCTGCTCGATGCGGGGCACTCCAAGCCGGCGCGGTTGGCGGTGATCGGCTCACCGATTGCGCACTCGGCTTCACCGCGCATGCAGCAGGCGGCTTTGGATGCGGCGGGGATTGAGGCGCGCTATGTGGCCATTGAGGTGGCACCCGGCAGGGTGGGGGAGGCGTTGGTGCGGATGCGTGAGTTGGGGTTTATCGGTTGCAATGTGACGGTGCCGCACAAGTTTGATGCGTTGGCGGCTTGTGATCGGGTGAATGAAGTGGCGCGGACTCTCGGTGCGGTCAATACCGTGTGCTTTGCCGCCGGGGTGACGCATGGCTTCAACACCGATGGTCCCGGCTTCGTCAGCGCCATTGCCGATGAGTTCGGAGTGGCTCTTGGCGACCTCAAGGTGGTCATTCTCGGGGCTGGCGGTGGTGCGGGTCAGGCACTAGTGATGCAGTGCGCCATGCAGGGGGTGCGGCATTTGGTGATGGTCAATCGGACTGTGGCCAAACTCGCGCCGCTGGCGGCGCGCTTGCAGCAACTGGCACCAGGCTGTGAGATCATGGCGCTGGCACTGGATGATCCTGCTCTAACAAATGCTTGCCGCGCTGGTGATTTGATCGTCAATGCCTCCGCCGTGGGCCTGCATCCCGGCGCAACTTCAATTTTGCCGGAGGCTTGCCTCAAGCCGCAGCACTTGGTTTACGATTGTATCTATCAGCCACCGGTCACTCAATTGTTAGAACAGGCGGCGGCGCTGGGTTGCCGCCGTGCCAACGGCCGATCCATGCTCATTCACCAAGGCGCGTTGGCCTTCCAACAGTGGTTTCCGCACACCGCGCCGCTGGCCGTCATGCGCGCCGCGCTGGGTTGACTGGGTTAATGGCTTGGCGGCGGTTTGGGGGCCACCGGCTTGGGCTCCGAATCGAGCGCTTGGACACCGGGGTCATCGATGGCCAGCCAGTGACAGGCAATGACTTTGACCAGCTCGAATTTTTGGCTGGCTTCGGATTCCGCAGGCAGGCGGCGGATTTTTACGCGGACGCGGATCATGCCCTGTGCTTCCATGCTGGCAAGCTTGGAGCCAAACATGGATTCGCCTGCGGCATGCTTCTTGAATGCTGCGGCAAGGAGTCGACCATCGGTGCTGTCGCGCCGGACCAGGAACTCGGGCGCATGCGAATCGATTTGATCCGGATGGCCGAAGCGCGGCGCATAGAAGGCGAGACTCATGAAGGGGGAGTCGTTACGTTCTTGCGCGAGGCGTTCGCGGACCAACAGCCGCAACTCCACCTCCTGCGGGCCGTCGCCGGCGATAAAGAGCGACCACGGGTAATCGCCGTAGCGGGCAAAGTGATCCCAATCCAAATGCCATTCACCTTCCTGTTGGACAAAAACGCAGTCGAAGGTGCGGCCATCAGTGGTGCTCCAGCGGCTTTCCAAAGCCTGACCTGTGGGCAAGTCCAGCAAGCTGTTCACAGTGTTGGTGACCTTTTTAGGGTCGATCCTGGTCAATGAATTAAGGCTGTAAAAGCGGGCCATGCGACCGGCGGTGGCCACTGGATTGAGCACGAATTGGTTGCGTTCCTCAGGAGTGTTGGCGCTCAGGAATCCGCCCAGGACGGCCAGGCAAGAATTCAGCGCCTTGTGGATCTTGACCACGGATTCATCACCAGTGGAGCCTTTCACCGAATCGATACTCGAAACTTTTCCGGCATTATGCCTCGCGTCTTCGGGCCAGATCCAGCGGATGGCCAGTGCGAGCAACACCGTCGTGATCACCCAACCGATCACGAGTTTGGCCATCAGGCGATTGGGCTTTGGCCGATGGGCCGACTTTTTGTTGCGCTCTCGGTGGGCGTTGGAGTGGGTGGGCAAGACGGTGGCGGGCGTGGCCGCGGTGGTTGGCACCTCGGCACGTGCGGGCGCAGCGGTGATGCCCAGCGACGGATCCCGGCCGCATTTCGTGCAACGGTGGTCATACGCATCACCCATTACCGAACTGAAGAGCGAACCGCAACGTCCGCAGTGATACCAAGCCATCTGTTTGTTGTTCACGCGAGGAGAAGTCTAGGGAGAAACCCAGTCAATGTGAAGCATCTCCCCAATGATCCACTGGTTTTTTTTGGCTCCCTTGGGGCAGGGAGTTAGGCGCAGCGTCAAGGACAGTTCCACATTGGCTTTTCCGGCAAGCTTTTCGGTCTCAAACACCTTCTGCATGGCGGCCTCCGCAGGCGTGCCCAATTTCACATAACCCCAGATGACTTGTTCGCGGTCCGGAGCCAGGATCTTGTAAGAGCGAAACACCGATTCCGGGAAAATTAGCGAATAAAAATTTTCCGGCATGACATAAGCTCGGATGACTCCGCCCGAACCTACCCCTCGCTCGAGCGTTGCAAACTTGGCGTCACCGAGTCCCTGGGTGGCCTCCCAGTCGATCTGCAGCGTCTGACCTACGCAGACGAAATACATGGCATAGCGCGAGAAATCCGGCTTTTGGCCGCGCAAGACGCCGTGACAAATGCCACCCTTCACGCTGACCTCCCACGTATGCTCGATTGCGGGTTGCCAGTTTGGCGGGGCATTCCAGGGTTGCCAATCCAGCTTGAGGCGTGCGGCCAACCGCTCTGCATGCCGGATGAGGGGCAAGACTTCTTCGGGAGTCTTGGTCTTGGCATAGGCCGCCGCCAGATTGCGCGCGGTTTCTTCGCTTGAGCCGCCGATTTCAAAGCCTTTGATTTCATCAACTTTCGCCTCCACGGCCAATTCGAGGGGCTTGGCGGAAGATTTTTTCCGGTCGATTAGGAACGAATTGTGGATCGTCAGTGCCGTGACGAGCAACACCCCGATGGCAATTCCTATACCCCAAAGCCAGAGTTGCGGTGTATGGCCTCCCTTCCCCCAATTTTTCCCTTCCCCCTGCAGAGCCTCCGGCACCTCTGGCAGCTGCAGGTCGCTGTGCTCAATCACCATGTTGGCGTGAAACGGCGCTTCCTCATGGACCGGTTCCAATTTCACCACGGCACCGCCGAACTCCGTGACGTGTGCTTGGGCAGGAGGCGGAAACTCTCTGCGGGGTGTAATTGCGATATCAATCCGCAACCCGCGGGACGACTCATCCGCGGCGCGGCGCGGCGCTTGAACGCGGGGGGCTTGCCTGCGCACGAGTGGTAAAAACAATCCGGATGCCACTCGGGTTTCGACTAACACTTCCTCCATGTCCCACTCATCCGTCGGAGCAAGCGGCGGAATTTGATAGGTCGGGTCGTGAGTGTGTGGAACCATGGCTTATCCCCCAAAGGCAGCGAGGGCAGTTTGTTCCCAATACCGACCAACTTGCAAGCCCGGAAGTTATTTCAATGGCCAACTGGGGCTAGCCACCTAACTATCCTTGGAGAATGCGCAGGGCACCCCGGATCAGGCTTTCGGCACCCGCTGCGGGGTCGGCGTCTAGCAAACGTCGCAGCGCCTTGCGCGAGTCCACCTGCTTATACCCCAAGGCTATGAGCGCCAGCTCGGCATCGGCGGCCGAGGCGCTCACTTGGCCGGCGGCGGCATCTTGCCAAGTGTCGGTCACGCCCACCTTGTCCTTGAGTTCGAGCACGATGCGTTCCGCGGTTTTTTTGCCAAGCCCTTTGATGCGCGCCAATTCGGCCACATCGCCTGCGACCACGCAGGATTTGAAACGCGACACGGGCATGCCGCTGAGCACGGCCATGGCGATGGCGGGGCCGATGCCGCTGACCCGGTCGATGAGCATCAGGAACACATCGCGTTCCTCCTCACAGGCAAACCCATAGAGCGTATGAGCTGTCTCACGGATGTGCAGATGTGTGCGCAAATCCACCTCCAGCCCTTCGGTCGCATGCAGGCGGTCGAAGGTTGAGAGCGGCACAATCACCTCATAGCCCACCCCATGGACATCCACCACCAAGCGGTTGGGATACGCTTCGAGAACTTTGCCGCGCAATCGTGCAATCATGATGCGCTGAGTGTGGCCCGGACCGGCACCTCGCGTCAATGATTTGTGGGTCCTTGATAGATCTCCGCGCCGGCATTGACGAATTCCTGGGATTTTTCCCGCATCCCCTGCGCCAGCGCTTCGTCCTCGGCGAGGCCTTGGGCCGCCGCGTATTGGCGGACGTCTTCGGAAATCTTCATTGAGCAGAAATGCGGGCCGCACATCGAACAGAAATGGGCGGTTTTGGCCGCGTCTTGCGGCAGGGTGGCATCGTGGAACTCACGGGCGGTGGCGGGATCGAGGCCGAGGTTGAACTGGTCTTCCCAGCGGAATTCAAAGCGCGCCTTGCTGATGGCGTTGTCGCGGTATTGCGCGCCGGGGTGGCCTTTGGCGAGGTCGGCGGCGTGGGCGGCCAGTTTGTAGGTGATGACGCCGACCTTGACGTCATCCTTGTTAGGCAAGCCGAGGTGTTCCTTGGGCGTGACATAACACAACATGGCGCAGCCATACCAACCGATCATGGCCGCGCCGATGCCGCTGGTGATGTGGTCATAGCCGGGGGCGATGTCGGTGGTGAGTGGGCCGAGGGTATAGAACGGGGCCTCGTGGCACCATTCGAGTTGTTTGGCCATGTTTTCCTCGATCAGGTGCATGGGGACATGGCCGGGCCCTTCATTCATGACTTGCACGCCCTTGGCCCAGGCGCGGGTGGTCAGTTCGCCCTGGACTTCGAGTTCACCGAATTGCGCCTTGTCGTTGGCATCGGCGATGGAACCGGGACGCAGGCCGTCGCCGATGGAGAAGGCGACGTCATAGGCGGCCAGGATGTCGCAGATGTCATCCCAATGGGTGTAGAGGAAATTTTCCTGATGGTGGGCGAGGCACCATTTGGCCATGATTGATCCGCCGCGGCTCACGATGCCGGTCATGCGGGAAGCGGTCATGGGCACGAAGCGCAGCAACACGCCGGCATGGATGGTGAAGTAATCGACGCCTTGCTCGGCCTGCTCGATGAGGGTGTCGCGGAACAACTCCCAGGTCAGGTCTTCGGCCTTGCCATTGACTTTTTCGAGTGCCTGATAGATCGGCACCGTGCCGATGGGCACCGGCGAGTTGCGCAAAATCCACTCGCGGGTGGCGTGGATGTTTTTGCCGGTGGATAGATCCATCACCGTGTCGGCGCCCCACTTGGTGGCCCAGCGCATTTTCTCGACTTCCTCCTCGATGGACGAGGCGACGGCGGAGTTGCCGATGTTGGCGTTGATTTTTACCAGGAAGTTGCGGCCGATGATCATCGGTTCGCATTCCGGATGGTTGATGTTGCAAGGGATGATCGCGCGCCCGGCGGCAACCTCATCCCTAACAAACTCGGCGGTGATCTCCGGCGGGATGCGCTGCGGAAACCGGCTGAACACGCTGGGCGTGTACGGATTTTGAATTTTGGATTTGGGATTTTGGATTGGAGATTCCTGCGCCGAACCGGCGTGCTGCTTGAGCAAGTCATTGCGGACAAGGTCGTCTTTCAAATCCGCAATTTGAGATTGGAGATTGGCGATCTTGAGGTTTTCCCGGATGGCGATGAATTCCATCTCCGGAGTGATGAGGCCTTGGCGCGCGTAGTGAAGTTGCGTCACCGGCGGGCCATCCGCGCCGCTCCTGATCGCCCGCAACGGCGCGCGGCGCTGGCCGCTGAGACCGGGAAATTCCATGAACCGGCCGGAACGTTCCGCCTGCGACGCGAACTCCGCGTGCTTTTCAGTTAGATAACCATTGTCCTGGGGCAGGACCGGCCGGCCGCTGTATTCCTCGACGTCACCGCGGGCCAGGATCCAGTCCTGGCGCAGCGCGGGCAATCCTTGGTCGGAGCTGCCGGTGAAGGCGGGATCGCCCCATGGGCCGGAGCAATCATAGACGCGCACCGGAGCGTTGGCTTCGACGCGACCGGTGAAGGCGGTGGTGTTAGATAGGGCGATCTCGCGCATCGGCACCTGCACCGACGGATGGATGCTGCCTTGGACGTAGATGCGGGTGGACGCGGGGAGGGGGGTGCGACTGCTGCTGGCATCAGCAGCCTGGGCCACTGCGGAATCTTCGGTGCGGATCATGAAACGGGGGTGGTTTGTTAGAATGGCGGTATCTCTAAAGGCAAATGGCCGCGCGG
>JBAXOF010000174.1:0-8084 GCA_037133375.1 Verrucomicrobiota bacterium
CAAGCTGTATGCCCTCATTGATACCAAGGAAGTGGGATCCGAAGTGGCGATCATGGTGCGCGATAGCGCGGGTGCGCCGAACGTCAACCCCGGCAGGGGCTTGGATGGCATCCCGTGGAACAGTGTGGATCGCCGCCCCCCCGTGGGTGCCCTGGCCATGACGGAAGTCGGTGGCAAATACTATGTCGCCACCAAGGAAGATATGCTCTATGTGGGCGACCCGACCAAGCCCGATGTCAAGTGGCAGCAGATAGGTGATGCCGCCGGGGTGACCCATCTTGCGGGTGCGGATGGCAAGCTGTTTGCCTCCACCAAAAACGGCAAGCTCTTGATGTGGCAACCAAAATAAGCGCTTGGCCCTGAAAATGAAAATCTGTGTAATCAGTGAAATCAGTGGTTTTCATCTTCCTTTCCAGGGTTAGCCCGCCACCATGGCTCCTAGCCAATCCCACGGCACCTGAACGAAGTGTGATGGCCGGCAAGATCCGCGGCCTGTTACGCAACACTCTGGGTCTAATGGGTGCGGCAATCCTCGCAGCCCTGGCTACACCCGCCGCTGCCGAAGAAGCCGCCGCGCCCCAATCCGCAGTCGTGTGGCAACAAATCGGCGAGGCCCGCGGCGTCGTCGGCATGGCGGCCACGGGCGGCAAGTTGTTTGCCGCCACCTCGGCTAACAAACTTCTGGTGTGTGACCCGGCCGTCACGCCGGTGGTATGGAGAGAGATCGGCGAGACGCCTGGCGGCGTGGTGGCGATGGGGGTGGCGGACGGCAAGTTGTTTGCCTCCACCTCCACCCGCTCCGGCACCCTTCACCTGCGTGAGGCACTCGATACTGCAGTCGCCTGGCAGCACATCGGCCATTGCTGGTGTTGCGTCGGGATGGCCGGCACCGCGGCAACTCCCGGCAAGATCTATGGCGCCATCGTGGTGAACAACGGCGCGTCCGGCATTGCCGAGTCCATCATGCTGCGCGCCACCACGCCAACGGATGTCCCCTGGGGATCTAGCAAAACAACCGCCGGTCCGCCGCCGGGCATCCTTGCGTTCGCCGAGGTGGCTGGCAAATTCTATGCGGCGTCCCGGGAGGACGACTTGTTGGTGAGCGACGTGACCCAGGCCGACGTGCCATGGACGGCGATTGGTGATGCCGCCGGGGTCACCATTCTAGCAGGTGGCGACGGCAAGCTGTTTGCCGCCACCAAGACCGGCCGGCTCCTGATGTGGGCACCCAAATAACAATTTCTGATAGATGACCCCCCATAAGATCCATGCAACAACTCCTAAGCCGCTGGCTCGTTAGCGCCGGTGTGCCCAATTCCGCTCGCTTGGCAGGAGGACAGGCGTCCCGCCTGTCATGGCCGACGGGCTTCCAGCCTGTCGTTGCCCAAGCGGACAGGCAGGATGCGCTGTCTTCCCTAACAGGCTGGAAGCCTGTTTTCCAATCAACAAGTGCCAAGCTGACCCTATGCGCCGGCATGTCACTGCTGCTCTCCCTCATCAGCCAAGCCGCCGACCCCGGCGCCAAGGACTTGGATGCGGCCATCACCTCCGGCGATTTTGCCGCCTATGCCGGTAATCTAACCAACTGGCTGGGCGCCAAAGTGCCGGCTGATGCCAGCGGCATCACGGAAGACCGCTTGAAGTCCCTGCTCAAGGATCCGGTGCTCAATGCCGTGTTGACCCAGCGCCAACTCATCACCAAATTCGGTGCGGCTAACCTGGCCACTTTTGCCAAGGCCAATCCGGACAACCAACAGTTTCTGAGCTGGTTGCTCCACAACACGCAGGCGATGGAAATGTGTCTGGAAGCCGCCACGCCCACCGGCCTCAGGGCCCGTGAGGAAAACACCTGGACGGTGCCCATCGCCACCTTGGAACTTTGGAAAAAACTCCATGCTGCCGATCCGGACGCCAAGGATGGCATCTATCTGAAGTTGGCGATGGCCACGGCCCTGTTCCCGCCCGGCAGAGTCAACATCGGTGCCGGGGGGGCACCCACGCCCGCAGACCCGCTGGTCCGTTACAACCATTTCAAGACCGCATATAAGCACAAGGAACTGGTGCCGAGCTGCGCCAAGCTAACAGTTTGGGATTACACCAAGATTGTTTCCTCAGGTGCCTCCGATGACGACCTGGCCTGGGGGCGGGAGATGATCCGCACGTTCCGCCCGGACCTTGGCGCCACCGAGATGGTGGTGGACATGACCGGGCTGGTCTGGCGCAGAAATTCCACCGTGCCATACTCCAACATGAAAACCGTGCTGCAAGGCGGCGGTAAGTGCGGCCCGCGTTCGTCGTTCGCCGTTTTCATCAACCAGGCTTGCGGCATTCCGGCTATTGGCGTGGGCCAACCGGCACATGCCTGCGTCGCCTGGCGCGGCGTCGATGGCGTCTGGCGCGTCGGCTATGGCAAGGGCTGGGCCGCTTCCCGGCTCGATGGTCTAACAGGTCCGGAGTTTGTCGAGGGCTCCACCGCACGCGCGCAGGTGGCCCGGTTCTCACTGGTCGAGCATCTGCGGTGGCTGACCACCGGCCTGCCCGATAAAGCGCAGTTTAACGCGGTGATGACGATCATCCAAAAAATCGCCAAGGATGCCCCGGACTCCAAGGTCGACATGAACGCGTCGCTCAAGCCTGAAGAAGCGAACGCGGAGCCCGGGGTGGAAGCGGCAAAACCCGGTGCGCCGGTCGGCAAGAAGGACGCCAGCACCACCGCGCCGGCGGGACCTATCAAGCCGGTCAACGGCGTCCTGCAGGTGAGCGCCGGTGCCTACATCAAGCAGGATGGGCAAACGATATACGGCGGCCCGAGCCTCATTCTCCAGGACAGGCACGGCGGCGGCAAGCAGATCTATTTCCCGCAGCAACTGGTTTTTTGTTGGGTGGAATACTCGATCGATGCTCCCGCGGCGGGCAAATATGAACTCACCATGAAAACTGCGGCGGTTAACGATGGTCAGTTCCTGCAAGTCGGGTCCGATGCTTTTAACGCGGTTAGCCTGGTGCGCATTCCCATGACTCATGGTCTGTGGGCCACCACCGCTCCGGTGGATGTGAAGCTGGTTCAAGGTGTGCAAAACCTCCGGATGACGGTCATTCCCAACCAGCGCGGGGTGGCCCTCCATTCGTTTGAACTCAAGGCCAAGACGGAGTGATTATTCTGCACCATCAAGGAGGGGCGATTTGCCTGATGATTTCCAATGAGTCAGTCAGGCCATCTGCGCTGCGCTGCGGTTCCGAATCGCCCATGCCCATGGGCTGTCACTGCACCGCACATGCACACCTCATGCGCCCGGCGGTTCGGAGACCGCCGCTCCTTGGGAAGACGGAAACACTCACGAAGCGCGGACATTCCTGTCCGCTTGCCAATGAATCCCGAAACAAGGGTGCCGCCGGCGCATCTTCTTTCTCTTCCCATTGGCCCACGACACGAATGTCGTGGCCCCTTACCTCCTGTTCAACCAACTACATTCCGCAGTGGGTGACCGAAAACGGGATTTGGTATAACAACCAGTTTGTCGAACGCAGTTCGGTGGGCCTCAAGGAGACCACCGGCTGCGTCGAGCCGATGAGCGACAAGCAATGCCGCTATTTGCAGGTGCGTATCATCCAGGACAACGACGCCCGCAAGATCATCCACTGGCGGTAACAGATAGAAGATGGTGGATCGGCGGATACGAAGAGCGCGGGCGCTCGTAGGCGCATTCGTGAGAATGCGTCGTGGGTGATGGAACGTCCATGCGCAGTCGCGCCGCCCCCCGCGTTCTCACGAACGCACCTACGAAGACCACGCTCACACCGCCGGGATGATCGGCCAGGGGAAGTGGGTGGTGGTGGCAATCCGGCGGCCGCTGCGCTGCGATTCGTGGCACGCATTCATGACGTCGAGGACGTGCAAGGCGTGCTCGGGGGTGATCAGGCAGCGTTCGCCGGTCGCCAGGCAGCGCGCGACATAGGACGCGCCGCCGGCCCAGCTCGGGGCTTCCTCCTTGCACAGCGATTGGAGACGGCTCTTGCCGGGGACGGCCACATCCACGCAACGGGGTCCCCAATCCCAACCCTGCAGATGGAGGCTGCCTTTGGTGCACATGATATCGAGGGTGTGCGGTTGCACCGGCTCCTTGTTGACCGGTGGCAGTTCGAATTCGGAACCACGGATTACACGGATTTTTTGGTCTGGATTTTTCACCATTTGCTTCAGAGAAGTTGCAAATGGAACCAATTTCAATCCGTGAAATCCGGTGCGATCTAACCGATTCACATGACCAGCCTCCGGTTTTCAAGTAGAAGCTGCGCAGCAACAGTGTGTGGCGCAGAGGTGGCCGATAACAAGGCGAAACCGTGTTCGATGTTTACCAAGACGCGTTCTCACGAACGCGCCTACCAAGAGCATTAGAAGAGCGCGGGCGCTCGTAGGCGCATTCGTGAGAATGCGTCTTGGATGATGCAGCGTCCATGCGCAGTCGGACGTCGCCCCCCCCGCGCTGTCACCAGCGCGCCTACCAAGAGCATTAGAAGAGCGCGGGCGCTCGTAGGCGCATTCGTGAGAATGCGTCTTGGATGATGCAGCGTCCATGCGCAGTCGGACGTCGCCCCCCCCGCGCTGTCACCAGCGCGCCTACCAAGAGCGCATGCCAAGAGCGCATGCCAGGAACTCCCGTGTCCGATGTTTATCCGACATGACAGGCTGCGGGGATTGTGCCAAGAACCCTGCGTGCGACGGCCATCCGTTGCGGCTAGCGCATGCGCAAGCCGGCCGCAGAGCTTTCCTAACCTAACAATCACAGCAATGACCCCAAACGCCATGAATACCCCAAACGCCATGAGAAAACTTAGCACATTAGGCATGGTCTGGGCCGTGCTGGCGGCGGGCGGCATGGCGGCGGAGCCGGAGTTTGCGCTGCACGATGGCGACCGGGTGGTGGTGCTCGGCGACAGCATCACCGAACAGAAACTCTACACCTCCTACCTCGAAGCCTATACCCTGACCCGCTTCCCGAAACAAAAGTTCACCTTTTTTGGTCGCGGGTGGGGCGGGGACACCGCGTGGCTGCGGATGCGCTCGTTCCCTGACGAAAAGGCGCTGCACGCCGCCGCAGGCGATGTCCAACAAAAGCTCATCGAGGCCGCGGTGGATGACCCGCTCAAGCGTGACGTGGTTGCCGTCAAGCCAACGCTGGTGATGATCAACTTCGGTATGAACGACCACAACTACGAGCCGTTCCGCGAAGATATCTTCAAAACCTATGTCCGCAGCCAGACGCATCTGACCAAGACGCTGATCAAGAACGGTGCCCGCGTGGTGTTGCTCACGCCGCAGCCGATTGAAAACCGCAGCGGCAATCCGGCCACCGACGTGCGCAACCAGGCGCTTGCCAGGCTCGCCGCCGGTCTCAAGCAGGTGGCCGCCAAGGAAGGCGCGACCTTTGTCAACCAATTCGATCCCTACATGGCGATCCTGCAACGCGAGCATGCACTGGATGCGAACGCCCGCGTCGGCGGTGGTGATGAAGTCCACCCCGGCCCTGTCGGCCACACCCTGATGGCCGCCATCATTCTCCAACAACTCAACGCCCCGGCGCTGGTCTCCAGCGCCAACCTCGAAGTGGCCGCCGACCAGAGCGCCAAGCTGGTAAGCGCCGCAAAATGCGCGGTGACCCACGTCCAGTTCCAAGAGAACAAGCTCAGCTTCGAGCGTGTCGACGAGTGTCTGCCGATGCCGGTGGATGAACGGGCGATGGCCGCCTTGAAACTCGCGCCTGTGTTGGACGAGTTGAACCGCTACGAGTTGAAGGTGACCGGTCTGCCGGCGGACCGTTATGACATCATGATCGATGACGAGCGGGTCGCCACCCTGACCAAACAGGAGTTGGCCAAAGGCTGGAATCTGGCGGTTAGCGCCGGCCCTATCAGCAAACAGGCAGGGGAAGTCCTCGCACTCATTATCAAGAAGGGCCCGGTCGTCCAAACCCTCTGGGAGGCCCAAATCCACGGCCGCAACGCCGAAATTCCCGGCCTCCAAACACAGCACGACGATCTCGTGGCGCAAATCACCGCCGCCTGCCAACCCAAGCCCCATCATTTCGTCATCAAGCCGGCCGGTGAGTAGCTGCGGCTTCCAGCCGCAGGCAGTGGCTGCGCGCCTCCAGCCGCAGGCAGTATCTGGGCATGAGCTGCAGCATCCTCACCCTGATGCTCGATGGACTCACTCGGCAGCATTCACTTCAAATTAGGAGCCTCAAATGAACCGGATTTCGAAGCGTTCACTGGCTCGATATCGGAAAACTCGAATGAGAGCCGGAATTTGCCACTCGCGCCCGCGAGGCTTTCTCAAAATGTTTTCCACCACCGTCAAGAGCCTCGCTACCTGCCAAACCTAGCGTGACCGGAACGCTCGCACCAATCGCACCTTTTTGCATTCTATTTTTTTGATATTGTCTCACGGAAGATTAACAAGAAATCAAATGCAACGCACCCCACCCCAACTCGGCCCCTTGGAGACCCGGCTCATGTCCTGGGCGCAGATGCGCGGGATTGAGCGGGCGACGAGTGCTGAAATCGCGTCAGCCCTGCGCTTGACCGTCGTGCAGTGTCGCCAACTTCTGGATCGCATGAACCAACGGGGATCGGTGGTGCAACTCCAGCGCGGGCTATACCTGCTACCGGTCAAGCTCCCGCCAGGTGGTAAGTGGACACCGTCGCCCGCAGCCATCCTACGGCACCTTTTCGAGGCCAAGGGCGCTGACTGGCAGGAAACCGGAGCGTGCGCCTTGCATGATAACAAGCGCGCCCGCGAGGTCTGTGCGAGCATTGCCCCCGGGGAAATCGTGGTTTTTGACAAGGCCTATGTGGATTTCGCTCACCTTGCCGAACTTGACGCACGCGGGGTGCAATGGGTCACGCGCGCCAAGGACACGATGAAATACCATGCCAAAAGGAACCTCACCACGGGCCATGAGAACGTCGTCAAGGACCAGCTTGTCGTCCTCAAGGGCAAGCACAAAGGCATGCAGGTCAGGAGGGTTGAGGCTTGGGTGGAAGTCGATGACAAATGGCAAGTGATGGTGTTCATCACCAACAACCTCGCGTGGAGCCCGCGCTCGGTGTGCGACCTCTACCGCCGTCGCTGGGACATCGAGGTGTTCTTCAAACAGGTCAAGCAAAGCCTCAAGCTCAGCGGCTTTCTGGGTCATAGCGCCAATGCGGTGCGCTGGCAGGTCTATGCGGCTTTGCTGGTGTATGTGCTGCTGCGCTTCCAGGCGCATCTATCGGCCTGGGGACACAGCTTCACGCGGCTCTTTACGGTGACGCGCTCGGCGCTGTGGGAACGGTTGGACCTGCTGGCTTTATTGAAATCCTATGGGACAGCATCGGGGCAGTTTAAGGTGATCGGAGCACTCAATGACGCATGGTTGCCGGGTTTTACACCTGCCAAAACATAATCTCATGGGACAGCATCGGCCCGGCAAACCAACGATATATCAACTGATCCGGAAAAAGTCGCAAACGCCATCAGCCGAGAACCAGCATGCGCCCTTGCTAAATCAAGGGAATTAACATCTCATTGCCAGCCTGTGGGATGCCTGTGAAACCGGGATACGCGTTCCTCGGCACCACGAACCTTGACCTGACCAGTCTAACGGAACGCTTTCAGACCCGCTTCCAATCGGTCCGCCTCCAGTCACCGGAAAACGAGGTTCTCGCGACATTCCTCGCCCGGCGATGGGGTGCGCCTATTGGAATCACCCGTCAGATCGCGGAAGGGGCCAAGGGCAACGTCAGGGCGGCATTGGCAGATTTGGAGATGTGGTTGGGGTAGGGGATCAGGGATGATGACTTCCTACATGCTTCGCCGCAGGAAATGATGGGGTAGGGGGCCGTTGTTGCCTGCTCGGAAAGAATTCCGCAAAAATTGCGATTATTGAGTTGCTCGCTAGTTGAAGGTTGGTGTATCAGGGCTGCACTATCAATGAAAGCCGTCCCATTCGTGTTAGTTGCCATCATGGCCTGTACCGCATCCGTCCGCTCCCAACAGGTGGAAAAGACGATCTCCCAAGACGGTTCCACCTTGCCCGCCACCGAGG
>JBAXOF010000175.1:0-8045 GCA_037133375.1 Verrucomicrobiota bacterium
AGGGCCGAAGGGTGGAGCCTAGCCTCGTGAGGGCGAAGTGCCCACTCACAAGTAAGAAGCAGGAGTTGAAATATGATGCCAAGCAACAGTTGGTGATCCCCGACGAGCACTCGGACATTGTGATGGGGCACGGCACCCACGGCCGCAACAACAACTGTTTCAACTGCCACAACGACGCCAACCTGCTGCGACTGCAACCCCGCGATGGCCGCGAATTGAAGTTTGAGCAGAGCACCCTGCTGTGCGGCAGTTGCCATGGCCCGACCTATCGCGATTGGGAGGCCGGTTCGCATGGCCGCACCAGCGGCTACTGGGGCCGCGCGCAAGGCCCCTTCAAAAAACAAGACTGCGTCAATTGCCATAACCCGCATTCTCCGAAATTCCCGGGCCGCAAACCGGCGCCGCCGCCCAATTATCTGCGGGAGAGACGCGCTCCGGTTGAGTCATCCTCTAACGAACATTGAACATGGATACTCAATCTGATGCCTCTAACAACCTGGCGGCGCCCTCAGTGAACCGCCGGGGTTTTCTGCGCGCATCGGCCGTATTCGGCACCGGTGCCGCAGCGCTGGTCGCCAGCCTTAAGCCACTGCTGGAACTCAAGGACTTCACCTCGATGGAGCAATTCCTGCAGAAATACTATAAGGAGATGACGCCCGAGGACATGCAGAAAGTCCTCACCCGAATTGAGAACGAGGTCGAGCGCCAATACGGGGTGCGTCCCAACGTGCGCGATCTCAAGCCAATGAACGGCGTCGAGTATGTGTATGCGCTCAATCTCACCCGCTGCATCGGCTGCCGCAAGTGCGTGCATGCCTGTGTGGCCGAGAACAACCAATCGCGCAGCCCCGAGATTCAATACATCCGGGTGTTGAAGATGCCACACGGATCGCTGGACGTGGAAAAATCCGACCACGACTACAACCCGGAAAAGGTGCCCGAAAAGGGTTTTTTTTACATGCCGGTGCAATGCCAGCAGTGCAAAAACCCGCCCTGCGTGAAGGTCTGTCCGGTGCACGCGACGTGGCAGGACGCTGACGGAATCACGGTCATTGACTATTTGGGCGTTCGGGTTGCTATGCTACACGGTATTCCTGCGGATGGCCGTGCCGATTCTGCTAGGGCAGTTGTCCCGTGCCAACGAAGGCTGCGCTGCCGTCAATGGGCTGGCCCCGCCCACACCAGTGGCCGATTTCCATTCCTGAATGCCACACCCGGTTGGTCATGAATGCAAACCCATAATCCTGCATGAATGAATCCAAACGCCAGGACGAAACCATGACGGTCGAGGCCACCTTGGCACGCCTGGAGCAACGTCTCGCCCAGGTCGAGATAAGGCTCGGCCTTGAGCAAGGCCCGGCACGGGTGCCGGCCACTACTGAAAATCCGGTCCCTGCGACCGGGACCTCGTCTGGCGTGGGTGAATTGGAAGTGGCCATCGGCCAGAACCTCTTCGCCAATGTTGGGATCGGGGTGCTGGCCATCGGCGGGGCGCTGGCCTTGTCGCTGCCGTGGCATGAGGTGCCGCCGGTCTTGCCGTCGCTCGTCGGCTGGTTGCTCGCCGCCGGCTTGTTCCTGCTGGCCCGATCACTGCACAAGTCGTTGCCGTTGATTGGAAGGCAGTGCCGCGGGGTCGGTATGGCGCTGTTGTTTTTCGCCAGCTTGCGGCTGTGTTACTTCGGCGCGCCTAGTTTGTTAGATCCGGCTTCGCTGGCGGCCGCGGTGTGCCTCGCGCTTGCGGTTGCCATCAACCTGGCCATCGGGTGGTGGCGCAGGTCGGCGGTTTTGACCGGCCTGGCAATGGTGACTGGATACGCGGCGGCGCTGGCGGTGGGCACCCCGTGGTATATCTTTGGCTTGGTGACGGTATTGACCTTGGTGGCAGGCTTGGCATTGCGTCATCGCGACTGGCCGTGGTTGGTGGTATTTGCGACGCCCTGCGCGTGGTTGACCTATCTGCTATGGGCGCTCGGTAATCCGGTGGTTGGCAACCGGGTGGAAGTGGTGGCGGGGCCGTTTGTCGGCGTGTGTCTGGTGCTGGTGTGGATGGTAATGCACGCGCTGGCCATAACCTTGCGCCGTGATCACACGACCGAGGGACCGGTGGCCCAAGTGGCGTCGGTCGTGAATTGTGGCGGCTATCTGCTGTTTTTGCTGCACACCCTGATTCGTTACGGGGAGACGTTTTTTGTGGCCAACATCGCCGCCTCGGTCGTGTTGTTAGGAATCGCGGTGATGTTCTGGGTGCGCGAGCGGAGCCAATTCGCGACTTTCCTTTACGCGATGACCGGCTACGGTGCGTTGAGCATGGCGCTGATCAAGGCGGCCGAGGTGCCGCAGTTGTTCGTGTGGTTGTCAGCGCAGAGTTTGTTGGTGGTGACCACGGCAATATGGTTCCGTTCGCGCTTCATCATTGTCGCCAATTTCCTGATCTATCTGGCGGTGGTCGCCTGTTACATGGTGCTGGTGCGGCAGGAGAATGGGATCAGTCTGGTGTTCGGCTTGGTGGCGCTGACCAGCTCGCGGAATCTCAAATGGCAGAAGGATCGGCTCGAGTTGAAGACCGAGTTGATGCGCAACGCCTATCTGACATGCGCCTTCATCGTGCTTCCGTATGCTCTCTATCACATGGTGCCGCAAGCATGGGTGGCGCTGTCGTGGGTAGGCATCGCCTTGTTCTATTATGTCATGAATCTGCTCACCAAGGCCCGCAAGTATCGCTGGATGGGACACAACACCTTGTTGCTGACGGTGGTTTACATCCTGGTTATGGGTGTCGGAAAATTGGAAGGCACCCAGCGGATCATCTCGTTTCTGGTGCTGGGCACGGTTTTGATGGCGGTGTCCCTGGTGTTCAGCGTGATCCGCGCCCGCCAGCACCGTGGCGCATCCCATGCGGGGGAAGCGGCCCGCGAGATCCCGCCCTCATCCAACTCCTGAGCACTGGCAGTCAGGAGAAATTCAGCGCGTCCATATCGAAGACGACGGTGACATCGGTGGGCAGAGAGGTGCGGGCGAGCACGGCTTGGACGTGGCTGGTGAGCGGGCGTGCGCGTGGCGAGCGGAGAGTGATTTGAAAGCGGAATTGGCCGTGGGCGCGGACCAGCGGCGAGGGCATCACCTCGCCTAACTGAATGCCTTGCGGCAGGTTTTCCATAAGCCGCAGGTGCAAGGTTTGAAGGGTGAACTCGGCGCGCCGCTCGTGATTCGAGCGGGCGGTGAGCACCGCACAATGGCCGTAGGGCGGAAACCCGAACTGGTGGCGGAACTCGAGCTCCTGCGCGGAAAACCCGTCGAAGTCGTGGCGTCTCGCGTATTGGATGGAGGGTGAGTGCGGCGTGAAGGTTTGGACGATCACCTCGCCGGTTAGATCACCGCGACCGGCGCGTCCAGCCACCTGCGTGAGCAGTTGGAAGGTCCGCTCACCCGCCCGAAAATCCGGCACGTGCAGCCCGAGGTCGGCATTGAGGATGCCCACCAGTGTGACGTTGGGGAAATGCAACCCCTTGGCAATCATCTGTGTGCCTATCAGAATGTCGAGCTTGTGGGTCTTGAAGGCATGCAAGGTGTCGCGCAACGCGTGCCTGCGGCGCATGGCGTCGGCATCGATGCGGGCGAACTTCGCCTGCGGCAGCACTTTGGTCAGGACTTCCTCGACCTTTTGGGTGCCATAGCCTTGCAGGACGATGGCCGGGTCCTTGCACTCCGGGCACTTGCGCGGCACGATCGCCTGATGGCCGCAGACATGGCAGATGAGCCGTTCATCGGTGCGGTGATAGGTCAAGGCGACCGCGCAATGCGGACACTGGCAGACGTGCCCGCAGAGCGGGCATTGCAAGGAGCGGGCAAAGCCGCGGCGGTTGAGAAACAAGATCGATTGTTCGCCCTTTTCGAGCCGCTGCTCCAGGGCGGTTCGCAACTTGTCGGATAGAATGGCCAGCCCGCCCTTGTGTTTGGCCGCTTCCAGGCGCATGTCCACCACCCGCACCATGGGCATTGACTGGCCATCCACGCGGGCATCGAGGCGCAGCAGTTGATATTTCCCGAGGTGGGTGTTGTGCCATGACTCGAGCGACGGGGTGGCTGAGCCTAACACAATGGCGGCGGGTTCGAAGGCGGCGCGCAGCACGGCCACATCGCGGCCGTGGTAGCGCGGCGGGTTTTCCTGTTTGTAGGAGTTCTCGTGTTCCTCATCGACGATGATGAGTCCGAGGTTGGGCAACGGGGCAAACACCGCCGAGCGCGCGCCGATCACAATCCGGGCGATCCCCTTGCGGATGCGGTGCCACTCGTCGAAGCGCTCGCCTTGGGACAGATGCGAGTGGAGCACCGCCACCTGGTCCTGGATTGCGGCGAAGCGGGACTTGAAGCGGCGCACTGTTTGCGGGGTTAGGGAAATCTCGGGCACCAGGATCAGCACGGTCTTTTCCAGATCCAGCGCGCGTTGCGCGGCTTGCAGGTAGACTTCCGTTTTGCCCGAGCCGGTCACTCCTAACAATAACATCGGCTTCGCCCCAGCGGGATGGGTCACCGCTTGCAGCACTTGTTCCAGGGCGGCGGCCTGGCCGGCATTGAGGGTCAGTGGCTTGAATTCCAGAATCTCCTCCATCTCATCCGCATCAGGGTCGCGGCGCACTTCCTCGACGTCGATGCGCAGCAGTCCGGCTTTTTCCATGGCCTTGAGCGTGGCGGATGCCCCATCACCCAGCTCGGCGACCGGCAACCTGCTCTCCGCCGCATGCATCAGCAACAACAGGATCGCATGCTGGCGCGGGGCCCGCTTGGCGAGCTTCTCCAACACGGCAGGGTCCGGCGCGGCTTCCAGCACGGCGAGGCGCCGGGTCTTGGCCGAGTTGTCCTCGGTGCGCACCGCCTCCGGCAACAACGAGCGGATGACGGATTCAATACTACATCCGTAGTAGTTGGCGATCCACTCGCCGGTGCGCAGCAGGACCGGGGTGATGAGCGGATCCGGATCGATGAGGGATTCGAGTTCGCGCATGGCGAAGTCCGCCTGTGGTGCCTCGCCCAGCGCCAGCACGGTGCCAGTGGCGGCTTGGCGGCGCAGTGGCACGCGCACCCGGCACCCGGGCCGCACGTCGAGCCCGGCCGGAATGGCATAGTCGAACACCAATTCGGAAGTGCCATCGATCAAAACACGGGCGGTCACGCCCGCCAGCATGTCCGTAAGGACGCCATCGGCCAAGTTTGAATTTTTTACTGGCGGATTCACGGCACGATTTGGACGCGGTCGCCGACACGGGCGATGGCAAAGAGTAGGGAGGCCTTGTCGGCGGGCACGCGGATGCAACCGTGCGAGGCGGGATGGCCGGGAACGTAGCCTTGGTGGAGGCCGAAGTCACTGCAACTGAGGCGCAGGAAATACGGCATGCTGGCGTGATAGATCGTGGAAGTCCAAACCCGGTTTTTTTCGGTGATGACAAAATTCCCGGTGCGGGTGGCAAAACCTTGGCGACCGGTGGAGACTTTGGTGTTGAAAATTTCAAGCCCCGCCAAGTCGAACATGCGTGCGCGTTGTTCGGAGAGACTGATGACAATGCGGCGGTCCTCGCGTTCGGGATCCCGCCCCAGCAAGGCACGCAGCATCTTCACATCCTCCCGTTGCGCCGCGAAGTTCAATGGTCCCAACTGGCTGAAGCGGGTCCAGACGTTTTTTTTGGCTCCAGCGGCTAGCAGGTGCACCGCGGATTGCGGCACCCCGGAATCCGCGGCGAGCATCAGCGGGGTGATTTTGCGGTCCATGCGCAGTTCCCACTGCATGACACCGGGGCGGACTTGACGAATAAAGGCCGGACTCACCGGATAAGAGAACGGGGCATTGGGATCGGCGCCGGAATCTAACAAAAGCTTCACAGTCCGGTGACAACCGGTGGCGATGGCAAGGAGCAACGGCGACTGGCCTTCGGCAAGGCGGACGCGGGTGGTTGCGCCGTGGGCAATGAGGGTTGCGGCAAGCCTGTCGTTGGCACCGCGCAGGGCCGCGCCCAGCGGGGAATCGAAGGTTGGCACGCGGCTCGCATCGGGCGCGATACCACAGGCCAGCAGCAGTCCGGCCATGCCGGAGTCACCACGCGCGCAAGCCGCATACAACGCATTGCCGGCGGGACAGTTATAATCTAACAATAACTTAACCATCGTGCCGCGGCCGATGGCGGCGGCGGCTTCCACTGGCAAGCGGCCGCGGGCATCGCGAGCGGCTGGCCTGACCCGGCACCTAAGGAGCAAGCCGAGGATCTCGCTGTCATTCGCGGCCAACGCCTCATTGACTGGGGTGTGGCCATCGGCATAAGGCAGGGTGAAATCTGCCTTGGTTTGCGCCAGCAGCTTCAAGCCCTCAATCCATCGGCTACGGATAGCCGCATGCACTGCGGTGGTGCGGGCAGCACTCTGGAGGTTCGGGTTGGCCCCGCTTTGCAACAATTGCTCAAGCAGGGGGGAATTGCGGGCACGGATCGCCAGTTCCAACGGGGTAGACCCGTCGAGACCAGGCAGATTCGGGTCGGCTTCGCCAGCGACAAGCTGTGGCACCGCATCGAGCCACCCGCCACGCAGCGCGTAATGCAAGGTGCTTTCCTCATGCGCGTCGAGCGTGCCGGAGTATGCGTTGAGCGTGCCGGAGTATGCGTCAAGAGTGATGAGCGAAGCGACGAAGTCGTGTGGGTCGAAGTCCTTAGCGCTATGCAGCCACGAATTGTCTAGCTGGTCCTTGAGATGGGGCTTGGCACCGGCCGGCATCATCGCACTGACCAGTGCCAGCAGCGCCACGCCTGCCAGCGGCAGGCGAAATCGGCAGCAGCTGAAAATTCCAACATCCATTGGGATGTTTATGAGCATATTGGAAAACGTCGGGCATGCAAGCCCACGTTGGAGCGCTTATTTCATCTCCTTGATCGACGTGCGATCCTTGAGCAAAAGCTCGGGCCATTTTTGCTTGAACGCTTGCTTCATTTTGACCTCGCCGGTGATCTGGATGCGCTTGCCAAGCAGCGGTTTGAGAGCTTGCTCGGACACGTCTGGCGGCAGGTTCTTGGTTATGAAGTATCCCCTCACATCCTGCATGGAGCCGCTATCGACAAACTCCAAATACAGGGTCTTGCCGGAGTCCGAGGACCGGATGTTGTGCAAAGCTCCCTCGACGGTCACCTCCTGGCTTTTCACACTCAAAAGACTTGGGCTGTCCCGGACTTGATAGACCCGCTCGCCGGTGGCGGTGACCTTGCTTTCAACCGGTAAAGGTGCGGCGGGAGACGGCTTGCCGGTCACAGCGGGTGGCGCTTGCGTCGTCCGCGCCACCGGCGGTCTAACTGCTGTGGCCGCCACCGGCTTGGACCTGCGGAGATTGAGCGGATGAAGGATGAACCACCATCCGGCCCCCACCATGGCCACCGTCAGCAGGATGCCCAGCGGCAGCCAAGCTGGTTGGCGCTTGGTGGCAGGCCGCTTCAAGATGACCGGCTGGCGCGGTGCCGGCCCGCTTGCCATGATGGGTTCCGCGGTGAGTTCTTCCATGAAGCCGACCAAACTCTCGCGCACTTGGGAGAGGGTGAGGGTGTTGCTGTTAGCCCGCAGACATCTCAGCCATCCGCCCATTCCGTCGCCGGCTTGATCGGGCACGCGTTTGCCACGCCAGCCGAGCAAGTCCTCGGCGAGCTCCGCCAGCGAGCGCAGGCCCCGCTTGGAGGCATCCGCGCCGAGCCATTTCATGGGCGCGAGGCAAAACGCAACCTCTCCGGCCGGGTTTTCTTCATTCACGATGATCATGGCTGGCGAGGTGTCCACCCATACCGCCTCTTCCCCCAGCACTTGGGTCAGCGCGGCGGATACTTCCAGAGCCTTGTCGAGGATCGCGATGGCTCCCACGGGGGTGAAAATCGAGTGTTCAAGCACACTTGCTAGAGTCACTCCTTCAATCCACTCAATGACCACAAAGGGCATGCCGTCCACCGGATCGCAGCCGCCGGCCAGCACTGCCCGCAACCCGGGGTGATGCACTTCAGTGAGACGTGCCACCGCCTGATTGTAGC
>JBAXOF010000176.1:0-8010 GCA_037133375.1 Verrucomicrobiota bacterium
ACAGGCGGGACGCCTGTTTTCCGATCAAGAAGCGCTAAACTGCCAGTATTGGGCATCCTGCCGGCAGCATTCCGCATCCTGCGGAATGCTCTGCCATGGGAGGGATCCGTCCCCCTTCAGGTAGGCGTGGCAGGTGGCGGTGCGGCAGGTGGCGGTGCGGCAGGTGGCGGCGCGGCGGGTGTGGGCGCGGGTGTGGGCGTGGTTAGTGGCGGTGCGGGCGTCACCGCCGGCGGCGGAGTCGGCTTGGGCAGGGTATCCTGCCACTCGAACAGCGCGAAGCCTTGTCCCAGCCCGCCGATTTCGTTGATGAGCTCATGACAGCGTTGCCGCCACTTGGCGTAATCCGGCGGCCCGTGCTCCGCCTCCCGGCTGCCTGGAAATATCACATAACTTATTTTCAAATCCGACACCGGACGGTTGTTAGAAAGTGCGCGGGGGTTGATTTGCTGGGCCATTCGCAATGACGCCTCGCCCACCTTGAAGGTCGGTCCGCCATCACCGACGATCGACGGATAGAGTTTGTCTTCGTAGATCACCACGGCGAAATCGCCCACTTTGGGGGCGAACGGGTCATTTTGCGCGGCCATCAGAGACACCGGAATAACGATGAACGGATCATGCTCCGCGATGAGAAAGCTGCGATTCTTCAAATCCGCCACGCCACGTTTGAGATAGGCGATGCGCTCGCGCAGCCATTTTTTGCGCTCTGCGGCCGTCGCCCGGTCGGCCAGTTCTGTTTCCGCGCTCTTGATCCGGCGCTCCCAACCGGCCACCATCGGATTGGGCACCGCTCCCCGTTTGGACCACGCGTAGCTCGTGAAAGGCTGATAGTTGGCCGAATCGACAATCGCCTCTGGCATCACCGGCAGGCGGTCGCCGTCGGAACCATCTGAGACGACATCCATGTCCGCTTGCATGAAAAACACCCGTCGGCCGTTTTCCGCATGCAAATTGAGCATGGTCTCGCAGTCGTAGAGGTTGTGTTTCGTTAGAATCTCGTTGAGCAAGGTCGCATCGTGCCGGATGCGCGCCGTTTTGTTATCATATAGCTTGTTATACCAGCCGGAGACCTCGCCATTGGCGACAAGCGCGGGAAATCCCGGCAGCAGTTTGGAGAGATGGGGATTGGAGGATTCCAACTCGGCCAGCGTCTTGGCCGGGGTGGGCACGCGCAGGTTGAGTTGATAGAATGCGGAGTAACTCGCCGCATCCATACGTTCCTTGGAAGCGATGCCGCCTTTCTCGAACTTGATTTCGGTTTTGAATGGAATGCCCGAGCGCAGATGCCGCACGTCGGTAACTGAGCCTGGCATGCTGGTCATTACTGGCGGCTGTGCTTCCGGGTTTTCGTCCTTGGCCTTGGTCGCGGCCAACTCCGCGGCATTGCGCAACGCGGCGAGTTCCGTTGCTAATTTTTCCTCCATCTCGCTGCGCAGGCGCGACTCGATCTGGCGGCGGATATCGGCTGCATCCGCCGCCGCCGCCGCCGGGGTGGGCGCGAGGACATGCCGCAGCCCGCGTTTGACCTTGGACGGGAACGACGTGAAAAACAACCCGATCACTGCGCACCCCAGTGTCGCGATGCCGGCACGCAACCAAGGGAATCCCGTGCGTGGTCGGTTTGACGACCATCGCATTTTTCCACCCAGTCTGCCGCGTGCATCGCCCATGGGTCAAACCGTAGCAGAATCGCGTCGGCCATCAACCCCCATCCGCCGCTGGTGCCGCGGCATGCCAAAAAAGTCAGAACGTTCACGTGCTGGCGCATTCGGAACAAGTGCGCGGCTTTGGTGAGTTCGTGGTGATATATGTGCGCTACTTGATAGCGTCTATCGACATGAACCGGGCCGTTCTCTAACTTGGACGGAGCCGATGCCTGATGGCGACGGCGGATTTTTCGGCGGCGAAGGTGAGGCCGTTGAACCATGAGCGGCGGCGTAACAAGTGGCGGCTCAGAATGCTTTCACCTGCGCTGGGCTGGCTGGCGGTCGGTGCGTGGTGTGCGTTGACGATGCGGCAAATCCAGGCGATGGGGGCGTATTCCTCGACGACCCTGCGGCGGCTTTCCAGAATGGCCGGGAGATTTTTTTCGTAGAGGCGATCGCGGGCGGCGTGCCGGAGGGTTTCGGCTGCGGCTGCGGCGTCGGCGACGTCAATGCGGAGGAAACTCTCCGGCGGGAAATACTCCTCGGCGTTGGGGCAGCCGTAATAGACGGGCATACAGACACCGAGAAACGAATCGGCGAGTTTTTCGGTCCAATGGTGCAGGCCGACGAAATTCTCGATGGCGACGTGGTATTTAAAGGGGTCGAGAGCGTCGGCCTTGTCCTCGACGAAGCGGATGCCATGGCCGTAGACTTCCATTTCCGGGATGCGCGTCTTGAGGGCCATGACGAATTGGTAACGCTGGCGGTGGAGGGTGTGGCGTTGTTTCTTGTCGGAGCAAACGGTGGAGATTTCGCGGGATTTGGCCAGGGGCAGGTGTTTTTTGATGGCGTCGTAAGTTCCGCGCGGTTCACCGAAGGCGTAAAACCAGATGAGGCCGGGTTGGGTGCGGATGGCACCCGGGTGATGACCGATGGCCCAGGGTTCCTGGGTGGTGAGCACATGGCCGAACTGGCGGAGGAATTGCGAGCCGTAGACCTTGATGGTCGACGGCTCAGTGGTGATGAGCAGGGTGTTCTGGCGTGGGCAGCCGAGGGATTCTTCCCACAGGGTGTAGCGTTCGCCGGCAACCGAGGGGAGGTCGTCATAAACGACGAGCCAGTCATAGTCGCGGCAATGCCGGTCAAAGGTGAAATGGCAATTGTCCCAAACCGGCAAACGCCCTGGAAAGCGGTTGAGCCAATCCTCGCCATCCATGTTAGGGCGGAATTTGCCGAGGAACTTGATGCGGATTTTGTCCGGGAGGGCGGGCATTCGACAAGGTGTGGCGGTGTTCAGGCAGTCCAGTGGCGGGCCAGCCACGGGCAGGGCCGCATGTGATGATGAAGTTTGGAATCGTGGAACCCGCGGATCGCCTCATCGGGGTCAGGCCGGCCGTGGAAGACGAGGATTTTGCAACCTGCTGGCGGTTGTGGGGTGGCGATGAGATTGAGTGGAAAGAGGGGTCGGCAATGGTGTTTGTAGCTGCGGGTCCAGGTTTCAGGCCACCACCGCACGTCCCGCATGGCATAGGTTAGAAAGGCCTGTTCGGTGTTGAAGATGGAGCGGTCCTCGGCACGCGCCATCTCGCTTTGGAAGGTTGCGTAAATTTCGTTAGAGTCACCCGCGTCGAAGCGGAAGACCGAGGAGTTTCCAATTTTCGGGCGTTGCCCTATCAGCTCCTTGCGGGTCTTCACCCAGTTGTGGATGATGCAGTATTGGTTCGGCTGGTAATCGAAGAAACAATCGATGTCATCCATGATGGCGACGTCCAGATCGAGAAAGAGCGTGGGCCCGCACAGACCGCCAAAGCCATCTTGGGTGAGCAAGAGTTTGACCAGCACATCGGGCCAGCCGCGTTGGATTCCCGGATTGGAGGGAAACGCAATGGGGGTGATGCCGGAATCCAATCCGGCGGGATCGTCCGTGCAGCAGTAAAATTGGAACGGACGCTTGAGATGGCGGCCAACCGAGGCGCGCAGAATGTTGACGTAGTGGGCCGGATAGCGAGCGCCCCACTTGACGCAAATGATGTTGACGGGCGGCTGGGATTCCATGGGTGATGACGGGGAATGGCGGAGCGAAGTGAGGGGCGCGGATGATCCCTAGAGCGGATGGAAATGGGCGGTGGTGTGGGCGGAGCGGAGGAGCTTGCCACGCGGGACGAATCTGGGTTTTTCGGCTTGTGCAGGCCGGGAAGCCGTTCCTAGCGCGCGGCCGCTTCCCTTGTCAATCCCATACTTGTCATGAGGTTGAGAGGGATGGCGCAAGAAACCTCGCTGACCCGCCGTATCGGGCGAATCCAGCAAACCCGCGCCAATGAACCTGCCCACCTCAACCCTCGCCGCCGCCTCGATTCTCGTCCTCAGCATGCCTGGTAACCTGGCACGCGCCGCCGATGCCATGGCCCCAGCGGAAACCCGCGTGCTGGAGGTGAAGGTGCCGCCGGTTTGGCTCAAGGAGGCGGGCAAGCCGGTGCAACCCTTGACCATCAACGTGCGGCACAGCGGCGCGGAGGTGGCTGCGACCCTGCAGGTGGATGGTGCTGATGCCGCCCAAATCACGTTGAAAAACGGCGACCAAAGCGTTGAGATCAAGGTGGCGGCGACTGAAGAAAAACACCGTGTGGCATTGCGCATCAGCGCCGCTGGCAAGGAACTGGCTGTTTCTAACATAGATCTCGCCCCGCCGCGCATCCGCGACATGTGGATTCTGCCGCATTCGCATGTGGACATCGGCTACACCCACCGCCAGGAGGAAATCGTCAAGTTGCAGATTGCCAATCTCGAGACCAGCATGCTGCTGGCCCGGGAGAGCGCGGCCAATCCGCCCGGCTCGCGCTTCAAGTGGAATCCGGAGGCGGTGTGGTCGCTCGACCATTATCTGCGCCGGGCCACCCCGGAACAACGCACTGATTTGCTAGAATCGGTGCGTCGCGGCGATATCGGGGTGGATGGGCTCTACGGCAACATGCTCACCGGCCTGTGCCGCCCGGAGGAATTGGCGCAATGCCTGGCCATCGGCGCGCAGGTGTCGAACCTAACGGGTGTGCCACTGGAGACTGCCTCAATCTGCGATGTGCCGGGCTATACCTGGGGCCTGGTGCCGATGATGGCGCAGGCGGGCGTGAAGTATTTTGCTATCGGCCCGAATGGCGGCGACCGGGTGGGCACCATCCACCAATGGGATAACAAGCCGTTTTACTGGAAATCGCAGAGCGGCAAGGAGCGCGTGTTGTGCTGGGTGGTGGATAACTATCATCACTTGGGCAATCTCGAGAAACACGTCCGCGAGCAGGTGACCCGCCTCGAGAGCAAAGGGTTTCCCTATGCCACCTCGTTCATTTTCTGGGTGGGAAGCTGGCCGGGAGGCGGCGTGGACAACGCCCCGCCCGATGCGCAAATCGTCGAGAAAGTGCTCGCCTGGAATGCCAAGTATGCCGCGCCCAAAGTCAGCATTGGCCTGACCCGCGAGTTCTTCCGCGAGTTCGAACGCAAGCACGGCGCAAGCGTGCCGGAGTTTGCCGGTGACCTCACCCCGTATTGGGAAGATGGCGCGGGTTCCACATCGCGCGAAACCGCGATGAACCGCAGCACTGGCGACCGCCTAGCACAGGCGACCACCTTGTTTGCGATGCGCAATCCGCGCGCCTATCCGGCGGCCAAGTTCGAGGAAGCGTGGAAAAACGTGTTGCTCTACAGCGAGCACACCTGGGGCGCGCATTGCAGCATTTCCGAGCCGGATAAGCCGTTCACGCTCGACCAATGGAAGGTCAAGGGCGGGTTCGCGGTGGATGCCGACCGCCAATCCCGCGAGTTGCTGCAAGCCGCGCTGCCACCTGACCAAATAACCGACGCCATCGATGTCTATAACACGACGCAATGGGAACGCAGTGACCTCGCTGTGGTGCCACGTGAGCTCGGTGGGCAATCCGTGACAGATGTCCAAGGCCAGGCGGTGCCCTGCCAGCGCCTGGTCACCGGCGAGCTCGCCTTCCTGGCCCAAAAGGTCCCGCCATTCGGGGCCAAACGCTATCACCTCGGCAAGCAGGCACCACCCGTCACGGGCGCTGCGCGGGCGGAGGGCTTGACGTTGCGGACCCCTCTGCTGAGCGCGGAAGTGGACTCTATCAGTGGCGCGGTCAAAAGCCTGCGTCTGGCTGGCGCGGACCATGAGTATGTGGACGCCAAGGCCGCAGTCGCGCTCAACGATTACCGCTATGTGTTAGGTGCCGACGCCAAGGGTGCCAAAGGCAATGGTCCGGTGCGAATCGAGGTGCTGGAAAAGGGCCCGCTGGTCGCCTCGCTGCGCATCGAATCCGAGGCCCCCGGATGCAAGCACTTGGTCAGGGAGGTGCGCGTGGTCGATGGCTTGGATCGTGTGGAGTTGGTCAATCATGTCGATCGCAAATCAGTTAGAGAAAAGGATGGGGTGCACTTCGGTTTCGGCTTCAACGTACCCGCGGGCACCGTGCGCATGGAAACGCCGTGGGCGGTGGTGCGGCCGAATCTGGATCAATTGCCCGGCTCCTGCCGCAACTGGTTCACCGTCCAACGCTGGGTGGATGTTTCCAACGATACTTGCGGCATCACCTGGGCGCCGCTCGACGCGCCACTGATGGAGATCGGCGGGCTGACCGCCAATTTGATAGGCAGCATGAAGGTCGGAGATTGGATGACTGCCGCGCTTGATTCGCAGACACTCTACTCGTGGGCGCAAAATAACCACTGGCACACCAATTACAAGATCGACCAACCGGGTCTGACCACCTTCCGCTACATCTTGCGGCCGCATCAGGGCGGCTACTCGCCGGCCGAGACCGCGCGCTTTGGCATGGAAACCACGCGGCCGTTGCGGGTGGCGGCGGCGAGCGGCGCCCAGGCACCGGGTTCGTTGTTGACCCTCTCCACGCCGGGAGTGCTGGTCGAAACGCTCAAGGTCAGCGAGGACGGCAAGGCGCTCATTGTGCGCATGCTAGGCGTCTCCGGCAAACCGGAAGCCGTCACCCTCGCCTGGCAAGGCATCAAGCCGACCGCCATTTGGCTAACGGATTTAACCGAGCAGCCATTGACCCCGGCCACCGGCGCCATCGCGGTGCCAGCCTATGGGATTGTGCACCTGCGCGTGGAGCTGCCACGGTGATTTTTGGATCCAGTCTGCGGCGGTCCGGATTGGCACCACACGTCCGGCACGGACGCGACAATTTTCCGTGATAAATTTCTTGTGCGACAAGTTGGTTCCTCCTTATGACCCGGCATCCCATGTCTCAACCACCATCCCCCCACCTCACCGAAACCAAGCTTGTGCTTTCCGATCCGACCGCGTTGGGCGTGTTCGGATTGGCAATGGTCACCTTTGTCGCCGCCTCCCAGAAGATGGGTTGGACCACCGGCGTCACCTATCTGATTCCATGGGCCCTGTTTCTAGGGTCGCTGGCCCAGATCTGGGCATCCACGATTGATTTCCGCAAAAACAACTACTTCGGGGCCATCGTGCTGGGTGCCTACGGCCTGTTCTGGGTGGCGGTGGCCATGCACTGGGCCACGAGCCTCGGCTGGTTGGGAAAAATCGCGGACAACGCCGATCCCAAACAGCTCGCCTTCGCCTGCATCGGCTACAGCATCTTCTCGGTCTTCATCATGATTGCCGCGTTTGAAGCTAACAAAGTTTTTGCCGCCATCCTGGTGCTCATCAACATTCTCCTGCCCGCGCTGGCCGTCAGCATCCTGAAAAAAGGCACGCCGCTGGGTGAACTCAGCCACCAGACGGCAGCTTGGTCGGAGTTGTTCATCTCGCTGCTCGGATTCTATGCCGCAGGTGCCGTCTTTCTCAACAGTTACTTCGGTCGCAGCCTGCTGCCACTCGGCCAGCCGATGGGCTGGATCCGCAAGGGGCCTGCCCAGTCCAAGGCCTGAACCCGATGCAACGCGTGGTGATTCATACGGACGGCGGCTGCAAGGGCAATCCAGGCCCGGGCGGTTATGGCGCGGTGCTGGTCTGCGGCAAACACCGCAAGGAACTCTCTGCCGGCTACCGACTGACCACTAACAACCGCATGGAGTTGCGGGCGGTCATCGCCGCTTTGGAGTTACTCGGCGAACCGTGTCTGGTGGACTTGCATTCGGATTCCAAATACATCATCGACGCGATGAGCAAACGCTGGATCGATGGGTGGCAAAAACGTGGCTGGCAAACCGCCGCCAAACAGCCGGTGAAAAACCAGGATTTATGGTTGCGCCTGCTTGCCGCCATGGCGCCGCACACGCTCCATTGGCATTGGGTGAAAGGTCACGCCGGCCACCCCGAAAATGAACGCTGCGATGTCTTGGCCAACAGCGCCGTGAAAGGATCTTTATTGTTAGAAGA
>JBAXOF010000177.1:0-7997 GCA_037133375.1 Verrucomicrobiota bacterium
CTGGCGGTGGCAGGTCGTTCGAGTGCCCAGCGCAGGAGTTTTTCCGAATCCTTCCAAATGTTAGGGGTATTGGACTTGAGGACGACGGTGATGGCGGAACGGCCGTTGAGCGTGCCGGAAGCGACGAGGCAACGACCGGCGGCGTTGGTGGTGCCGGTTTTCAAGCCGTCACAATACGGGACGGTTTTAAGGAGGCGGTTGGTGTTTTCGATCTCGCGGGTGCGACCGTTGTTGAATTGGAAGGTGAAGGCCTTGGTGGAGGCGTAAGACCGGAACAACGGACTGCGGTAGGCGGCACGGGCGGCAATGGCCATGTCCCGAGCGCTCGAGTGTTGGCCATCCACGGGCAATCCGTTAGGGTTGATGAAGTTGGAATTGCGCATGCCGAGCGAGGCGGCCTTGCGGTTCATGAGGGTGGCGAAGCCCGCTTGGCTGCCACCGACGTCACGGGCCAGGGTGCGGGCCACATCGTTGGCGCTTTTGACCACGAGCACTTTGAGCAACTCGCGACGGGGGTATTGCTCGCCGGGTTGGAGATTGAGCTTGGTGGGCTCGCAGGCGCCATCGGAGGCCTCAATGGTGACGAGAGCATCGATGTTGCCGGCATCCATGACGCACAGGGCGGTGACAATTTTCTGGGTGCTGGCGACCGCGCGGGGGACATCCGCGTTTTTCGCATAGAGGACGCGACCGCTTTGGATGTCGATAACTATGGCACTTTCACCGGCAATGCGCGGCGGTGGCGACTGCGGGATCATGCTGCCACTGGCGAACGGCCAGGCTTGCGGGACGGGCTGCGCGACTAGCGGCGCAGCGGCTGGCGAGGTTGGCTGGCGGAGCGGTGGCGGATTACCACCGCATGCGGTGACAAAAGCCGCCGTGAGGCAAAGCACAGCAAGGCGGACGCAAAGTGGGCGTGACATGGGCGGGATGATTCCCATCTTTGACCTGGCATCAAGCCAGGAATGAGGAGAATTGATCACTGGCTCTTTGGCGGGAGCAGACTGCCGTCCATTTCCGCGCCAGGTTGAGGCAGATCGGGTTGTTTAAAATCGACGGGGCCGCCGCAGGACCAGAAGCCGAATTTGCGTTCCCGGTCGAAGGCGAGTGCGCGTTCGTGCCCGAGTGGGAGTTCCTTCAAATCCTTTAGGCGAACCTTGACGATTTGGACGTGGGCAGGAAACCAATCTGAGGCAGCAACCCCCGCGGTCCGCCCACTGGCAGCCGTGGCGGGACTTTCCCCAGTTCCCCCGTTACTACAAGCACCCAGCCCGAGCGGAAGGGTGACAACAAGAGAAACCAGCAGTGCCCTGAACATAGTTTTGAAATGACTCCAGCAGGGCAGAATATCACTTCCGCCATGGATGTCCACACGGCTTTTAAGAATTTTCACAACCCATCGACGCAAAAAAGCCGCCGATGTAAAAACCGGCGGCTTTTGTGAAACGGGTATGTCTGCTCGGATCAGGCGAGGGTGCCGTCCTCTTTCTTCTTGTCCTTATCCTTGTCCTTATCCTTGTCGCCCTTGCACTTGCCGCACTCGGCGAGGGTGGTATCCTCCTTCTTGTCCTTGTCCTTGTCCTTGTCCTTTTTCTTGTCGCAAGGGCAAGCGATGGCGAGCGGGGCGATGATGAATGCCGCAAGCAGCGTGCTGAATATTGATTTCATAATAATGGTTCCTTTTTTGATTGTGAATTATTGAAACGTGGAGTGGGTCTCACCATTGTGAGCCATGCCGCAGGGATTTATTCACAAAATTTGAAAATTGCAAAGAATCCATGCGGGGAGGAGAACCGTGGAAACGGCGAAAAGTTGTCAAAAATCCCGCATTCTTTGGTTGCTGGCGGATTCTCAGGCGGATTCGGCTTGGCCGGAGTGCCGGTTGCGGCTATCAGCGTGCGCCTTCCCGTGTCATTCACCGTTCTTGCCACTGATCCCAGCAGTTCCGCCCGCCGCGGCGAGTTGGCCTTGCCGCATGGCACGGTGGCCACACCGATGTTCATGCCAGTGGGCACCCAGGGATCGGTCAAGACCTTGCATCCTGCCGAACTTGAGGAGTTGGGCGCACAAATCATCCTCGGCAACACCTACCACCTGTGGCTGCGGCCCGGCCATGAGTTGATCCGGGGCATGGGCGGACTGCACGATTTCACCACTTGGCAAAAGCCCATGCTGACCGATTCCGGCGGCTTCCAAGTCTGGTCACTGGCCAAGCTGCGCAAAATCACCGAAGAGGGCGTGCGCTTCCAAAACCACCTCGACGGCTCGAAAATGCTGCTCACCCCCGAGTTGAGCATGGACATCCAAGCCGCTCTCGGGGCGGACATCGCCATGCTCTTCGATGAATGCCCGCCCTATCCGTGCGACGAAGCCTACGCCGCCAAGTCACTCGGCCTCACCAGCCGCTGGGCGCGACGCTGCAAGGATTGGATCGTGACCCACCAACCCCGCTCCGGCACCGGCCGCCAGCGCCATTTCGGCATCGTCCAAGGGTCGGTTTTCGCCGACTTGCGGGAACAATCGGCACGCGAGTTGGTGGAACTCGACTTCGATGGCTACGCAATCGGCGGGGTTTCAGTGGGCGAACCGGAGCACGAAATGTTCCGCGCCATCGATAATGCCGTGCCATTTTTGCCGTACGACAAGCCGCGCTACGCCATGGGCTTGGGCACGCCGCCGCAAATCCTCGAGATGATCGGGCGCGGCGTGGACCTGTTTGATTGCGTGATGCCCACCCGCGTGGCCCGCCACGGCGTCGCCTTCACCCTCGACGGACCGCTCCATATCAAGAACCTCAGCCACGCCCAAGATCCCCGTCCGGTGTGCGAAAGCGCCCACCCGCATGTGGCCCGGTTTTCCCGTGCCTACCTCCGCCACTTGTTCCGCGCAGGCGAAATTCTCGCTTTGCGATTGCTTTCCTTCCATAATTTGCATTTCTTCCTCCGCCTCGTTGCGGATGCGCGCGAGGCAATTTCCGCCGGATCCTTTCCGACCTTCAAAGACGACTTCATCCAACGCTACACCCAGCCCCCACTGCCATGACCTCATTCCACACGTTATCATCTCTCCTCGCCGCCGCCGACGCCACCGCCCCCAACGGCATTGGCGGGCTTTTGGGCAATCCGCTGATCATGATGGGCCTGATGTTTGTGATGTTTTATTTCCTGCTCATCCGCCCGCAACAGCGCCAGCGCAAGGAAATGGCCGCCCGCATCGCCGGCCTACAGACTGGCGACAAGGTGGTCACCACCTCCGGCATCCACGGCCTCGTCCACAACATCAAGGAGCACACCGTCGTCATCAAGGTGGCGGAGGGCACCATGATCGAGTTTGACAAACCCGCGGTGGCCATCGTCCACAAGAAGGAAGCCAAGTAAGTTCGCCGTCAGTCCATGCTTGCTGTTGCCGCCACCCTTAACGAAAGCCCGCTGACCCTTTGGGTCTTCGGTGGCTGCGGGGTGTTGCTCTTTTTCTGGTATTTCGCAGTGACTGTCCAACGACGCACGCGAGTTATTGGCACCCTTGTCATTGGGGCCCTTGCCATTGGCAGTCTCGCCTTATTAACACCCAGAAAATCCATAAAAACCGATGGTGGAACGGAGTTTTCCCTGCGCCTCCAGCCCCTCGAGGACGAGAACGGCACCAAGCAACCGATCACCAGGAAGCAAGTCAACCAAGCCATCGGGGTGCTGGAAAAACGCCTCAAGGCCATGCAGGCCCGCGATGCACACGTCACCCCGCAAGGTGACGCCGGCATCCTCGTGCAAATCCCCGGTGTCACCGCGGAAACTTCCCAGCCGCTCAAAAGCCTTCTCAAAATATCCGGCAAGCTCGAACTGCGCGAAGTCCATCCACGCAATGATAAAACCAATCTGGATGGCAAGACCCTTGCCGCACGGGTCGAGGCCGCCAGCGAGATCGTGCCCGGCTACAAGGCCTTCACCTACCAGCACAAGGACGCGGACGGCAACCCAAGGAGCGTGCCGATTCTGCTGAACCGGCGCGCCGCGCTCGGCGGCCAGGATATCGAACTGGCCACCCCCTCACCCCAACAACCCGGCGCCGTCTCCATCTCCCTCAACGACGCGGGCACCGATAAGATGATCGCCCTGACCAAGAACATGCAGGCCGGACGGGATCGCATCGCCATCGTCCTCGACGGGCACGTCATCAGTGCGCCAGTGGTCAATCAAGTGCCCTTGGGCAAAAACTTCATTGTTGAAGGACTCCGCGAAGCCGGTGAGGTGCAAAGCCTGGCCAGCGCCCTGATGTGGCCTCTGGAAATGACCCTTGTCATCGAGGATGAACGCACCCTTCCGCCACCGCAAAATTTAAAACAAGTCACGCCCTCCAACCAACCGTAACCTCCCCGCCATGCTCTTCCTCGCCGCCACCACCGCCAAGTCGTTCTATGAAGATCCGCTGACCCTGTTTGTCGTCGGCTTGGTCTTGATGCTGCTCTTTTTCTGGTATTTTGCCACCGAGATTGAACGCCGCAAACGCAACGTCGGCACCGTCCTGACCATCGGCGTTTGCGCCCTCTGCCTGCTCTCGGTCTATCCGCCCAAGGATCGGCTCAAGGGCGGCATTGACATCCTCGGCGGTTCGTCGTTCTCGCTGCACATCCAGCCCAAGGTTGATGCCGATGGCGTGGAAATGCCGGTCACTCCGGCGCAGGTCGAGCAAGCCATCATGGTCATCGAGAAACGTCTCAATGGCATGGGCAACGCCGACCCGCTCATCGCCCGCCAAGGGACCAGCGGCATTTTGCTGCAAATGCCCGGCGTCGAACCGGAAGAATCGGCCCGCATCCGCGTCCAACTCGAAAAGGTGGCCAAACTCGAATTCCGCGAGGTAAGCTCGCGCAACGACGAGCCCGGCCCGGATGGGAAAACCCTGGCGGCACGGGTCGAACTCGGCGAGCAGATTGTCCCCGGCTACAAGGCATTCACCTACAAACACAAGGACGCGGACAGCAATGAAATGAGTGTGCCGATCCTACTCAACCGGCGCACCGCCCTCGGTGGCAAGGAGATCGCGCTGGCCACCCCCTCGCCGCAACGTCCGGACGCGGTGTCCATCACCCTCAACAGCGAAGGCACCGAGAAGATGATCGCGCTGACCTTGCCCATGAAGGCCGGACGGGATCGCATCGCCATCGTCCTCGACGGAGTGGTCATCAGCGCGCCGACCGTCAACCAGGTGCCCTTGGGCAAAGACTTCATTGTGGAAGGGCTGCGCGAACCCGGCGAGGTGCAAAGTCTGGCCAACGCGCTGATGAACCCGCTGGAAAATGCGCTCAAGGTCGATGAAATGCGCAATGTGTCCCCCACCCTTGGCTCCGCAGTGGTCAAACAAGGTCTCGTGGCGGGTGTGCTAGCCCTCGCCTTGACCTTCCTGTTTGTGCTCATTTACTACCATGTGTCCGGGTTCATTGCCATCATCGGCTTGATCGTCAACACGATGATTTTGTTTGGCGTGATGGCGATGTTCGGGTTCACCTTCACCCTGCCTGGGATAGCTGGCATGGTGTTGACCATCGGCATGGCGGTGGATGCCAACGTGCTCATCTATGAACGCCTGCGCGAGGAACTCCACAGCGGCAAATCTATCAAAAACGCCATCGAGGCTTCTTATGACCGCGCCTTCAGCGCCATTTTCGACTCCCACGTCACCTCGCTCATCACCGCGCTCATCTTGTTCTGGTTAGGTAGCGGCACGATCAAGGGCTTTGCCGTGACCCTCACCATCGGCGTGACCGCCTCGTTGTTCTCAGCGATTCTGGTCACCCGCGTGATCTTCCGCTGGGGCGTGGATTTCAATTGGTGGAAAAAGCTCACCTTCCTGGATCTGATCAAGTCCGCCCGCTATGATTTCCTGGGCAAACGGCACATCGCCATCGGCGCGGCGCTGCTCACCATCGTCATGTCCATCGGTGCCTTTGCCTGGCGTGGCGAGCGCGCACTGGGCATCGACTTCACCGGCGGCACCCGCATCATGTTCCTGTTAGGCAGGGAAACCAAGATTCCGCTCGAAGACGTGCAAAAGGCACTGGCTGGCATCAAGCTCTCGAAGGCCGCCTATCCGCAACAGGAAAGCAATCCGACCACCGGTGCCCTGCTCACGATCCGCTGTGCCAGTGCGGATGCCCCGGCCATCACCAAGCAACTGCGTGAAACGATTCCCGCGCTGGGTGCCAAGGGCGGCAACACCAACATCACGTTCCAGTTAGGCAAGGATGGCAAGGCCCCGCTCGACCAGATCCAAAAAATTCTCGACGATAACAAGGGCAGCCTCGCGAAGGCCGCCACCGCCAAAGCGGACAGCCTAGGCAGCGGCACCCAGGTGACGGTGCACTGCCCCACCCAGGACGCCCCGAATCTAACCACCAAACTCAGCGCAGCCATCCCGGCCCTCGGCAAGAATGTGAGCCAAACCACCGACTATGCCATTGATGCCAGCCAGGAAGAAGTGTCCGCACTCATCGGCGGTTCCTTCCTTATCCAATCGCTGCTGGCCATCGCCATGGGCTTCGTCGGCATCGTGCTCTACATGACCGCCCGTTTCGAATTCTCATTCGCCTTGGGCGGCTTCGTCGCCATTTTCCATGATGTCATCATCTGCGTGGGCATGGTGGTGCTGATGGGCGGAGAGCTTTCCCTGATTCACGTCGGTGCCGTTCTCACCATTGCGGGTTACTCTATCAGCGACACCATTGTCGTCTTCGACCGGGTGCGAGAAATGTTGTTGGTCCGCACCGACTCGGTGGAAAAGGTCATGAATGATGCGATCAATGCCACGTTGTCGCGGACCTTGCTCACATCCAGTGCCACGCTCATCAGCGTGGCCATCCTCGCCTTCCTCGGTGGCTCCGCGCTGCGCGACTTCGGCATCATCATCTTCATCGGCATCGTGGTGGGCACCTTCTCCTCGATCTTCATCGCCTCGCCGGTGGTGTTGTGGTGGAGCAAGCGCAAGGGGGTAAGCATCCGCGAGGACATCCTCGCCAACATCGAGCGCGAGCAATCCATGTCTGCGGCGCCGTGAGGTGGAGGACCGGCGCGGAGCAGCGGCCTGCCGCAGGATTCACTCAAACCGTGCGCGGTCCAAGCCGGACTGGCGGATGATGGCCGCCAACGTGCCGGGCTTGAGATCATTGTGCATGGGAACTGGAATGGTCCGGGTGGACTCGCCCGTCCACAATTGCAGGATGCGATGACTGCCCCTCTGCCGGATTTCCACAAAACCCTGACCTTCCAGCAGACGGCACATTTCCAAACCGGAGAATCTCTTACGCGGGGGCATACTCGGTCTCGAACTGTGTGATCCACGATTCTGCGCTGAGGCGTCCCTCAAGTTCAGCTGGTGAGGCGCTTTCCAAAAACAGGCTCACCGCCTCTTTTAGATTTGTAAGGGCCTCTGCGGGTGTCACACCCTGGCTGACGACGTCTAACTCTGGCGACAATGCCACCACCATACCCTCTTCAAATCTAAGAATCGCGGTGAACTTGGCTTTCATGGCGCTACCCTACGCGAGCGCAGCTGGGAGTGAAAGTCAAAATCACCCGGCACCCGCCACTGCCATGGTGAAAGATCGCGTGTTGCGATTTCTCGCATTTTTGCTAATCCTGTCTTGCCAGCTTCGAAAAAACCGTGCATAGCCGCCCCCCGCGCACATCCGCCGGGTCTATTTCCCCACTTGCCTGCATGTCCCTGAAAATCCGCAATCTCGCCATCATCGCCCACGTTGACCATGGGAAAACCACCCTCGTTGATCAATTGCTGCAAGCCGGCGGCACCTATCGTGAAAACCAGGCAGTCACCGAGCGGGCCATGGACTCCATGGACCTCGAACGCGAAAAAGGCATCACCATCAAGGCCAAAAACACCTCCGTCCATTGGGAGGGCTACACCGTTAACATCGTCGACACCCCGGGCCATGCCGACTTCGGCGCCGAGGTCGAACGCGTCATGAAAATGGTCGATGGCGTGCTGCT
>JBAXOF010000178.1:0-7984 GCA_037133375.1 Verrucomicrobiota bacterium
TCTTGAAACCAAAACACATCCTCGGGACTGCCCGCCATCGCCTGTTCCAAGGTGAGCATGCATTCCGCCGTGGTGTGCGAAGCGCCCATCGGCACGAAGCGAGCGCTCCACTTGCCCGGCTCACGAGTGGTCAGCGACAAGGCCATCACCGTGCACTTCGCGCGTCGCGCCAACAGGCTGGGCAGCGGGCTGGCTCGCGTGAGACGTCCGAAAAACCGCGCCACTTCGCCCTGCGGACCCACCCGTTGGTCGGCCAGAATCCCGACGATGCCGCCTTCGCGGAGAAAGCCGGCGACGAGGTGGGGGTTGTCGCGTTTGGAAAACATGCGGGTGCCGTCAGCCTGGCGGCGCCGGAGCACGGATTCGTTCAACAGCGGGTTGTTGAGCGGTCGATAGAATGCGCCGGCCCGCGAGCCTTGCGGAAACTGATGGAGGAGACGGCTGAGAAGCTCCCAGTTGCCCATGTGCGAGAGCAACAGGACAACGCCTTTGCCGCCCGCGATGGCCTGCTCCAGGAGTTCCACATTTTCGATCCGGATCACGCTGTTGAGTTGTTGCGGGCCTAACTGCGCGGTGCGTGCCGCAGAAAACAGATTGGCCCCGGTGCGGCGGAAGCTTGCCCGCGCCATGCGCCGCAGGTCGGCCAGCTCGCAAGCCCCGCCAAACGCAATCCGCAGGTTGCGCAACACGGTCTTGCGCCGCTGCGGCAACACGTGCCAGGCCAGCCCGCCTAACATCCCGCCAAGCCGGAACACCAAACGCCCCGGCAACCTGCGAAGCGCATTTTCCATCCCGGTTTGGAACAGCCATTCCAGCCGCCATTTCCAACGCTTCGGGTGCTTCTCAGCGGGGGGGCTCATACACGGGTGTTTCTTGGCAGCGGGTTGCCGGTCTGCGGCAAGCGGATGGAAAGTCAGCGTTTCCGCCCGGCCACGAAAGTCTATGCCACCTGCCTCAGCTCAACGAAATCAAAAAACTCTCAAATCTTCCGCTTGACAATCCGGAAGGCGGTCGGTCTCGCACCGCCTCGCCACTCGTTGGACCGAGTGAAGGCGTGAATAACAACCCGACGCGTCAGTTTGCCGAAAGAACCCTTGGCAAAGCGGAGCGGTAGGGTATCCTCGCTGTCACGGACTCCGCCCATCAATCCGGCGATACTCCACCAAGATCATGAAAGTCGTCGTTGTTGACCAACCATCCATCCTGCCAATCGTCAACGCTTCGGTAATCCAAGGTGATGTTAGATCAATCCTCCCCAGACTGCCGGCGGAGTCGGTTCAATGTGTGGTCACGTCGCCCCCGTATTGGGGGTTGCGGGATTACGGCATCGAGGGTCAGATCGGGTTGGAAGCCACGATGGCGGGGTTCATCAACTCGTTGACTGCGGTGTTTTCCGAGGTGCGGCGCATTTTGAAACCCGACGGAATTCTGTGGTTGAACATTGGCGACGGCTTTACGAGCGGAAACCGGGGTTGGCGGGCTCCAGACAAGAAAAACCCGAATCGAGCGATGAACGTGCGACCGGACAATCCACCCGGCCTGAAGGACAAGGATCTGATGGGTATCCCCTGGCGGCTGGCATTCGCCCTACAGGACGCCGGATGGTATTTGAGGAGCGACATCATCTGGAACAAGCCCAACGCGATGCCGGAGAGTGTGAAGGACCGTCCAACGCGGGCGCATGAGTATTTGTTCATGTTTACCAAGTCGGACAAATACACTTACCACGGGGAGAGGGTGAAGGAGGTTGGTGGAAACGGTATTCTGCGTAATCGCCGCAGTGTGTGGAATATCAATACGGCAGCGTCTGTGGGCGCGCACATCGCCTCGTTCCCTGAAGCACTGGTGGAACCCTGCATCTTGGCTTCCACTAACCCAGACGAGGTGGTGTTTGATCCATTCTTCGGTTGCGGCACGGTGGGACTTGTCGCCCGAAAACACAATCGGCGCTTTCTGGGCATCGAGCTTAATCCCGAATATGTTGCTAGCGCGTTGAACCTGCTGGGTCCGCCAACCTTCGGCATCGGGAGAAACGGCAAACATCTAACACCCTGCAATAACGAAAATGATTTTACCCTCCACGACGCTCCAAGTCTCTGTGGCCAAAGCCTTGGAGCAGGTCCGAAATCTGCATCTTCGAAAGGCACTGGCGCAAACGGTAAAGAAGGTCGAATTAGCTACCCTAAACAAGGAGTTAGACGAAAACGCGCCAGTAAATGACCTCAGGGAACTGGCAGGACAAGGCATTCGCGGGGAGTTGGTGTTTCCGGTGCCATGTTTGATCGACGCAAATCCGCGCCTGATCGGCTATTATCGTCTGCTGATGGGGTTCAGCCAAAAGGAGTTCTATAACAAGGGCGGCTTCGGTCGCTTTGCCTCCCTCGAGTCGAAAGGGATCATCCCCCTTCGGGTTCGGAACGAGATAGAAGCTCTCTGCCGGGCTTTTTGCGATAGTGCCTCTCAGTTGATCGCTGGCTTGGGTGTCCAACACCTGTCGGCGGCGTTGATCGACGATCTCACACTACTGACACTCGGACCGCAGTTGCGCGGTAGTAATAACACACTCATCGGCAAATTGGCCAATCAGGCGGTATTTGAAATCATTCGGGCGATTGTGGAGCAAGCAGTGGTCAAGCGGACCGATGCGCGACTGGAACTGGAGAATGCGGCGGGACGCAGTGTGGTCATCGCCTTCTCTGCAGATCCGGACATTGCAATCACCGAGAGAACCTCGGACAAAGCCACGCGTAACATCATAGCCATCGAGATTAAAGGCGGGGCCGACCAATCGAACATCTGGAACCGCTTGGGCGAAGCGGAGAAAAGCCACCAGAGTGCGAAACAGCGAGGATTCACGGAGTTTTGGACCATCTTCAATGTGGGTAGTCTCGACGAGAAAAAGGCGCGCGAGAAATCGCCCACTACCAACCGATTTTACTCCTTACCGGAATTGGAGCGGAATAAGGGAAGCGCATACGAGGACTTCCGTGATCGTATCGCCTCCCTCGTGGGCATCCGGCTTTGACAGCATTCATGACGGGCCCGGCCACGAAAGTCTATGCACCTGCCTCAGACCTGCTCCCACTTGCCGCGGGCCTCGCAGGTCATTTGGGCGTTGAGCGCGTCCGGCGTGACGATGCGATAGGCTTGCGGATCCCACACCACCTCGCCGCCGGATTTGATAGCTAACAGCGAGAGATGGCTCAGGGCGTCGGAGCGCACCGCGTCCTCGATCGGGGCGATGGAGGGCGAGCGCTCGCGCACGGAATCGACGAAGGACTTGTAATAGCGGTTATGATAGAGCACGCGCTTGGTGCCTTCGCACTCACGCAGCTTGAGCCATTCCGGGTTGCTCGCATCGCAACCGCCGCGGCTCAGGCTGACCCAGCCCTTGGAGCCGAAGAAGGTCGTGCCATCGCCCTCAAAATTCTTGCGATACTTGGTGACGATCGGCTCCGCGTGGTTGTGGCTCATAAAATGCATCGGCAGGCCGCCGGCAAACTTGATTTCCACGTCCCAAGTGGCACAGGTGTTGAACAGCGCATTGGGCGTGGGGAAATTGCCCGTGCCACGGAAACTCACCGGGCCTTTCTGGTCGTAGTCCAGACCCCAGATGGCGATGTCGAGCGGGTGCGCGCCCCAACCGGCAATGAAGCCCAACGCGTAATCGGAGCAATACCATGAGGCAGCGCTCGTGATCCGGTCCTTGCTGCATGGCTTCATAGGCGCGGGCCCGAGGTATAGGTCATAGTCGAGGCCGGCCGGCACCGGGATTTCATCCAGCGAGCCGCCGCCCTGGCCGGCTGGTGCCCACACCTCGATGCGTTGCAAATCGCCTATATAACCGTTGAGCACCAACTCGATGCCGCGCTTGAGCAATTCCTGGCTGCGCTGTTGGGTGCCGTATTGGAAAACCCGCTGGTGTTTCTGGCACGCCGCCAACAGCGCGCGGTTCTGGTTGAGCGTGTGACCGAGCGGTTTTTCGATATAGACATCCTTGCCCGCCCGCACCGCCGCCAAGCCGACCGGCACATGCCAGTGATCCGGCGTCGCGATGACCACCGCGTCGATGGTCTTGTCGGCTAACAACTCACGGAAATCATTGTAGAGCTTCGGCTCATGCTTTTGGGCCCCCTTGATCATCCCGCCCGCCCGCTCCCGGTGCTGTTGATAGGGATCGGCCACCGCCACACTCACCGCATCCTCCACCGAGAGGAAATTGCGCAGCAGACCGCAGCCTTGGCCGCCGGTGCCGATGTGGCCAAGCTGGATTTTCCGGCTCGGGGCCGTCTCACCACCCAGCACCCGGCTCGGAATAAACTGGGGGGCCACCGCCGCCGCAATCACGCCGCCAAGAAACCGCCGCCGATCAATCTGGTTTTCGTTTTTCATGTTTGTTAGTTGGAACTTTGTCTGCCCCTGAGCATACCGGGCCGTGCCGCGCCACCAAGGATTTTCTCGGGAATTTTCCAGGCACCGGGTGGGACCAGGGATGCATCCCGGCCTATTTCAATTCCTTGAGAATGAGATTTTTGAACTGCACCTTCATGGGCGGGCCCGGGTGCATCTGGAGGGCGATGATGCCATTCCTGGCGGCGGTGGTGGCATCGTTATCGGTGATCTGACACATCACAACGCCATTGACAGACAGGGTGATATTCGAGCCGATGCAGATGATTTCATATTGGTTCCATTCACCCGGCTTGAAGTTCTTGAGCAACTCGGCGGCATCACCGATTTTCCGCACTTCCTTTTTGCCATCGGCAGCGATGGTGACGTTTTCGCCGCGCGCCGCGATCAACCCGCGCTTGTGATGATAGACATATCCCACCAGTCCGCCGTCGCCCGTCATGTCCGCCTGATAGCCGTAGGTATCCCAGTTGGGCCGGGTTTCGGACCGGATCTGCACGCCGGAGTTGGCGGCCGCACTCAATTTAAAATCACAGGTCAGCTCGAAGTCGGCGGGCTTTCCGCCTTGCCAGGTCAAGTAATTGCACTCCTTGCAGGGTTTCTCCGGGGTGCTTTGGGCGGTCAGCGCGCCATCTTCCACCGTCCACCATCCGGGCGCGCCATCCCAGCCGCTCAGATCCTTGCCGTTGAACAAACTCACTCCCACCCCACACGCCGGCGCTGCCTGAGCGCCAACCGCACACACGCCGTCCCCGACCGGTGCCGCCGCGGCTATGCCATACCCTAACACAAGCGCCGCGCCGACCCTGACGCCCGTTTTCAGAAATTGTCTCCGCAGGCGTGGCGCATTCGTTGAATTTGATTGCATCCCGCCACTACGAGAGCGGACCGCCGGGTTTTTCATTTTCCGGACGTTTTCATTGCCGGCGAGGGGGGCGATGCCAGCCACTGAACTCAGTAAACGACCTCAAATCTAATTTGCTGCCGAGCAAGTTCAATTCCCTTAAATTGCGGACAAGCTCAGGTTATTCCGGGAGGATTGTGCGTGACCATTTTTACCACTGAGGCACTGATTACCACTGATACCACTGAAATATTTATCAATTTCTTCTCAGTGTGATCAGTGGTAAGCAGTGTCTCAGTGGTTTCTTTGCCAAGAATTAAGGGAATTCAACTTGCTCACCCATTCGTCAAAAACGAGGTCGTTAACTGAGTTCTGAGCCAAGGTGCAGAGTGCGTTGTTAGAAGCGATGCAGGAAAAGCAAGTGACCATCGGCGAGCAATCCTTCCAGCTGCCCGAGGCGTGTTTCGTGCTCGCGACGCAGAACCCGCTGGACCAGGAAGGCACCTATCCGCTGCCCGCAGCGCAGTTGGACCACCTTCATGATGAAGGGGGTCATGGACTACCCAAGTATGGTAGAACTTCGGTTTTCAGCTTGAACAGATGCTATCCGCCCGCGGCGGCCGCCGCCGCAGCGCAACGCAAGCCGTCGATGGCGGCGCTGACAATGCCGCCGGCATAGCCGGCACCTTCGCCACATGGGAAAAGGCCACGCACTTGCGGGTGTTCGAGGGTATCCTCCCGGCGCGGAATGCGCAGCGGCGAACTGGTGCGGGTCTCAAACCCTAACAACAATGCCGGTGCCGCGGTGTAGCCAGGCATCTGGCGGCCAAACAAGCGCAGCCCATCGCGCAGCCGGCTGGTGATCCAGGCCGGCAGCAACTCATGCAGCGGGGCGGCGCGGATACCGGGAAAATAACTGGTTTCCGGCAGCTCGGCAGTGAGCTTACCGGTTAGAAAATCCGCCACGCGCTGGGCCGGGGCGACCTGGCCGCCGCCCCCGGCCGCCTTGGCTGATTTCTCTAACATTTTTTGGAATGCCATGCCGCCAAGCACGCCGTGTTGTTGGAAAAACCCGGGCAGGTCATCCGGTTCGACTGCGGCGATCAATCCGGAATTGGCAAACGGCGAATCGCGCCGGGAGAGGCTCATGCCATTGACCACCACCTCGTCATTGGCGGTGGCGGCGGGCACGATCCAGCCGCCAGGACACATGCAGAACGAATGCACACCGCGGCCGCGAATCTTGGTCGCCAACCGGTAGCGGGCCGCTGGCAGCAAGCGCGGGCGCTCCACGTTGGCTCCAAGATGGTATTGGGCGCGGTCGATGAATGCCTGCGGGTGCTCGATGCGAAAGCCCACCGCAAAGGGTTTTGGCTCTAACGTAATTTCGCGGTTTGCCAGAAGTTGATAGATGTCGCGTGCCGAATGGCCGGTGGCAAGAATGACGGAATCGGCTGGGATTTCCTCCTGGGCCGCGGTGAGCACGCCGCGGATACGCCCGGCGGTGACGAGGAAATCGACGACTTTGGTTTGGAAGCGGACTTCGCCGCCGGCTGCGACAATCGCCGCGCGGATGGCCTTGACGACGTTGGGCAGGAGGTTGGAGCCGATGTGCGGGTGGGCATCTGTTAGGATGCGGGTGGGCGCGCCGTGGGCAACGAGAATTTCGTAGATTTTGGCGACCGGGCCGCGTTTGGTGGCGCGGGTGTAGAGTTTGCCGTCAGAGAAGGTGCCGGCGCCGCCTTCCCCGAAGCAATAGTTGGATTCCCCGTTGACGCGGCCCTCGCGCAACAACGGGCCGAGATCGAACCGGCGCGCGCTGACGTCCTTGCCACGTTCCAGAAGGATCGGCTTGACGCCCAATTCCAGACAGCGCAACGCGGCAAACATTCCTGCGGGTCCGCAGCCAACGATGACGACCGCGCGCGGCTTGGCGGGCAACGGCGGCACCTGCCAGCGCAGCAATTCCTCCGCGGGGAGTGGCCCGTCTAACGAAACATCCAACCGCAGTTGCACCTTGATGGTGCTTTGGCGGGCATCGATGGAATGTTTCCGCAGGCGGGTTTCCCCGACCCGCGACGCGGCCACGCCTAGCACGGCGGCCACCGCTTCGCGGCGCACCACCTCATCCTCCGAGCGCTCCAGAGGCAGGACGATATCGACGGTGATAATGGGGGCCTCCACGGGCGTAACGCCTATTTGTTCACTCGCAGGCGCATGAAGCGCAGCGCTTGCCCCGCATAAGGCAAGGTGTCCCGCACGGTCACCAGCCAGTGATCTCCTTGGTCGGTCTGCGAGACTACGGCAGCGGCCGGAGCCCAGGTGTCGCCGGTCAGGGAAGTAGCGACCTGCACGGTGTAGGTCACATCCGTGGCCTGCTTGTTTTTGCGGTAAGTCAGGGTGAGGTAACCACCCTGCCGGGCCGCGGAGGGCAAGCGGTCCGTGCCGCAAGTCATGGGCTCAAGCGCGAGGGCGTATTTCATCAGATTGGTGATGCCATCGTGAGCCGGGGTTGCCAGCTCGCCGCTGCGCGCCGGATCGTCCAAGTCCACAGGGTTGGTGAACACAAGGGTTTGCCATGCGCCGTAGCCGCTGATTGGGATCGTGACGGTGTAGGTTGCTTGTGTGGTCCCATCCTGCGCCGTGACGATCACGCTGATCGGGTTGGCACCCACCCCCAGCGGGATTGAGGCGCTGGCGGTTCCCGAAGTGACTATCGTGCCATTCACC
>JBAXOF010000179.1:0-7972 GCA_037133375.1 Verrucomicrobiota bacterium
GTCGGCCCTGACAGGCGGGACGCCTGTCCTCCTGCTAAACTGACAGTATTGGCCGACTCGGCTGCGCTGGCAGCGCATAGCAATCCCATGGCCATGGCCATGAGCCGAGCGGCGCGGCACATGGTCGCAAGAGGGTTAGGCAGGATGCCGAACCCTGCCGGCGGGACGCCGGCGCTGCCCGGAGTATGGCTCATTTCACCAGATCCACGGGCGGAATATCCATGGCGGAACCGTCCAACACCAGCTTCACCACCGTGATCGGGGGACGGCGCATCGCGGTTGGCAGACTCAGCGTGAGCTTGCCCTCGGTGGCCTTAAACTCTGCCGTGCCGCCGCCGATGATGGTGGCGGATTTGATAGCCCGCGGCAGTTGCGGCAACACCAGGGTTTCCGCCGCCTCCTTCATGACAAACAGATAGATCGTGTCGCCCTTGCGGGTGGCCGCCACCCCATGGCTGGGCTTGAAGGGACCGCCACGCGTGCCGTAGATGGCTTCACCATACTCCTGCACCCAATCGCCCATCTCCTTGAGACGCACCACCTGCCGCTCCTCGATCCGACCATCCGGCATCGGTCCGACATTGAAGAGCAGGTTGCCGTCGCCGCCGATGGTTAGAACAAGTGTGCGCAGGCATTGTTCGATCGGTTTCATGGCGTCGTTAGGTTTCCACGCCCACTGATTGCACAAGGTCATGCAGGTCTCCCACGGGCGGTCGATTTGGAATCCGCCGATGGTTTGCTCGGGCGTGTCGAAGTCACCGACCTTGTTGTTTTGGCTGACGCCGTCGCCACCCGCTCCCGCATTGTAGGCACGGTTGTTGATCATGAGGTCGGGCTGCAATTCGCGCAATGCCTTGACCATGGGAATGCCTAAGTCGCGGCCGTAAACCTGCGGCACATCAAACCACAAGGCGCACAAGGGGCCGTAGTTCTTCACCAATTCGGTGACCTGCTGGCGCAGATAAGCATCATAGGCCTTCAAATCCGGATTGGGTTTCTTGCTTCTGCCGCCGGGGCTGCCTAGCGGATAGGCCGGGTGATGCCAGTCACAGGTCGAGTAGTAGGTGCCGAAGGCGATGCCGTGTTTCTTGCAGGCGGCGCTCAATTCCTTGACCACATCGCGATGGAAGGGCGTGGCCATGATGTTGAAATCGGTAGCCTTGGTGTCCCAGAGACAGAAGCCATCATGATGCTTGGTGGTGAGCACCAAATATTTCATGCCGGCGGCCTTGGCGGTCAGCGCCCACGCCTCGGCGTCAAATTTTTCCGGATTGAACTGCTTGTGAAGGTTATCGTATTCCGCGATCGGGATTTGATCGCCGCGAGACCAGCCGATTTCGGTGCCTTTGAGGCTCACCGGCCCCCAATGGATAAACATGCCGAAGCGCATGTCCTGCCAACGCTTCACGGCTTCCGGTGGGGCTTGGCCGGCATCTTGGGCGGGCAACAACGACGCCATGGGCAACAGGGCGGTGACAAGGACGAGGAATCGTTTCATGGGGGGGATGGGAAGGGATTTTGATACTGCGCAGTCCCTACGCAACGCCCGGCGCAATCCTTGCACGAAAGCCAAACGCGCGCGGCGCTTGCACTTAACCCAAAATCCGCAGTTGATTTCAAAATATCCGATAGATTAACCACAGATTAGACAGATTACACGGATTTCGGGCTTAATAAAGCCTGGTACCAGCGCTCACGCTTCCCGGTGTTCCTTGCCAGCGACTTCCTTGACGTCGGGCTCCTTGGTCTTGACCTCGGTCTCGGCACGGGTAATCTCGCGCTCGAAGTCTTCACGGGCCTTTTTGAACTCGCCCATGCTCTTACCCACGCCGCGGGCCAACTCGGGAAGTTTCTTTGCCCCAAACAGCAGCAACACAATCACTAGGATGACAATCCAATCTTGAGGCGAATTAATAAAGGCAATCATGGTCTGCATAACGGCAATTCTAGGGGGGTCCTTTCACATCCGCAACCGGTAATCCTCAAATCCACGAATTTTTTCCAATCGACCAACGAACCATACTTATGAAAGACCAATCCACCCGCCACCTTGCAGCCTGCTTCATGACTGCTGCCGCAATGCTGACGAACCTTCCGGCAGTTGCCGCCGCTGACCTGACCCAACCGCGCTGCGAATACCTCACCAACCCGCTTGGCATCGACGTGGAACAACCGCGACTGAGCTGGATTATGGAAAATCCAAAATCAGAAATTGCCCGGGGGCAGAAGCAAACCGCCTATCAGATTCTGGTGGCGACTTCGGAAAAACTGTTGCAGAACAACCAAGGCGACCTCTGGGACAGCGGCAAGGTGGCATCGGACCAGACCGCGCAGATCGAATACGCGGGCAAGCCTCTGGCCAGTCGCCAGCAGTGTTTCTGGAAAGTGTGCGCGTGGACCGCCAGCCCGACGACCGAAGCCAGGACCAGTTGGAGCCAACCGGCGATGTGGGAAATGGGTTTGCTCAAGGAAAACGATTGGAAAGCAAAATGGCTCAATGCCGAGGTCAGCAAGGATTCATCGACCGTGCCACTCCTGCGCAAGACCTTCAAACTCGCAACCAAACCGGTGGCCAAAGCACGACTCTACGTCACGGCCCTGGGCCTTTACCAGATGCACCTCAACGGCCAACGCGTCGGGGATTTGCTGTTTGCGCCCGAATGGACGGATTATCGCAAACGCATCCGCTACCAAGTCTATGATGCCACCACACTGCTCCGCAATGGCGACAACGTCATGGCAGGCATGGTCGGCCAGGGCTGGTATAGCGGCCACATCGGGCTCGGCGGCTTCAAGCACTACGGCAAAATCCCCGCCCTGCTGGCCCAATTGGAAGTCACCTACACCGACGGCACCTCGGAACAGATTGTCAGCGATGACTCATGGAAGATGACCGCCAGCCCCATCCTCGCCTCCGACTTTATGTTAGGGGAAAACTATGACGCTCGCCTGGAAGTGAAGGGCTGGAATGAGCTGGGCATCGACGACAGCAGTTGGCAGGCGGCAAGTGTGCGCGAAGAGGCGCCTCGCCCGTTGGAAAGCCAGGTGACCGACCCGGTGCGCAAAATCTGCGAGCTGCCCGCAAAAACCCTCAAGGAACCCAAACCCGGATGTTGGACGTTCGACCTCGGCCAGAACATGGTCGGCTATGCCCGCCTTAAAGTGACCGCACCCGCAGGCACCATGCTGACCCTCCGCCATGCCGAAATTCTCAATCCCGACGGCACGCTCTACACCACCAACCTGCGCGGCGCGGCATCCATCGACACCTATATCTGCAAGGGCGGCGGCAGCGAGGTGTTCCAACCCCACTTCACTTTCCACGGCTTCCGTTACGTCGAACTCACCGGACTGCCGGACAAACCCGCACCCGATGCCATCACCGGCATTGTCATCGCCTCGGACACCCCGCGCACCGGCGAATTCGCCTGCTCCGACCCGCGCGTCAACCAGCTCTATTCTAACATTTGCTGGGGCCAGCGCGGCAACTACCTGAGCATTCCCACCGATTGTCCGCAACGTGACGAGCGGCTCGGCTGGATGGGCGACGCCCAGGTGTTTGTCCGCACGGCCACCTATAACTCCGATGTCGCCGCCTTCTTCACCAAGTGGCTGGTGGATGTGGACGACGCCCAGCGCAACGGTGCCTTCACCGATATCAGCCCCGACACCGGCGGCGGCGAGGGAACCCCGGCCTGGGCCGATGCCGGCGTCATCTGCCCGATGACAATCTATCAGGTTTACGGCGATGCACGCCAACTCGAAGCCCACTATCCGGCCATGGTGCGCTGGATTGAATGGTGCCGCAACCACAGCGCCGACCTGATCCGCAACAAGAACCGCGGCGGCGATTACGGCGACTGGCTGTCCATCGGGTCTAAAACGCCCAAGGACCTCATCGGCACCGCCTACTTCGCGTATTCCACCCGGCTCGTCGCGCAGGCAGCCACCGTGCTGGGCAAGTCCGACGACGCGGCGAAATACGAAAAACTCTTCCAGGAAATCAAGGCGGCGTTCAACCAAAAATATGTGGCTGCCGACGGACGAATCCATGGCAACACCCAATGTTGTTACCTCATGGCGCTTAAATTCGATCTATTGTCGGATGAAATGCGTGCCAAGGCCGTGGACTATCTGGTGGAAGACATCACGACCAGGAATCATCATCTATCAACCGGCTTTGTCGGGGTGAGTTATCTGCTGCCGGTGCTGACCCAGGCAGGCAAGCTCGACCTCGTCTTCAAGTTGTTCCTGCAGGACACTTTCCCGTCATGGTTGTTTTCAGTAAAGCAAGGGGCGACGACCATCTGGGAACGCTGGGACGGATGGACCCCCGAGAAAGGATTCCAGAATCCGAGCATGAACTCGTTCAATCATTACTCGCTGGGTTCCTGCGGCGAGTGGATGTTCGCCTCGCTCGCCGGCATCGACACCGATGGCCCCGGCTTCAAAACCCTCATGATCCGCCCGACCCCGGGCAATGGCATCACCTGGGTCAAGGCCAGCTATGATTCCATCCACGGCAAGATCGCCACCTCATGGAAAATGCAGGGCGACACCTTCCGCCTGGATGTCACCATCCCGCCTAACACAACTGCCACCGTTTGCATCCCCGCCAAGGATGCGGCGGCGGTGATGGAGTCCGGCAATCCCGCGGCCAATGCCGCCGGCTTGAAATTCCTGCGCATGGACCGCGGCGCCGCCGTTTACCAAGCCGGGTCGGGCTCGTATGCGTTCACCAGCAAATAGCCGGTCACATGAATTGCAGGAGATGGTCTCACCCGTTGAGTTTCGCCAATGCCTTGGGCAGGAACACGCCGTCCTTGCGGATGAGCTTGCCATCGAAGCGGATCTCGCCGCCGCCGTAGTCCTTGCGTTGGATATTGACCATGTCCCAATGGATTTGCGAGCGGTTGCCGTTGTCGGCATCCTCGTAGGCCTGGCCGGGGGTGAAGTGGAACGATCCGGCGATTTTCTCATCAAACAAAATGTCCCGCATGGGTTCGCGAATCAACGGGTGAAAACCCAGCGCGAATTCGCCGATGTAGCGCGCGCCGTCGTCGGTATCGAGGATCTTGTTGAGCGCCTTGGTCTTGGCACCCGCCTCCGCCTTGACCACCTTGCCCTTGGCAAACTCCAGACGGATTCCATCAAACGCAATCCCTTGATAGATCGTCGGCGCGTTGTAGGTCACATAGCCTTCCACTGAATTGCGCACCGGCGAGGTGAACACCTCACCGTCCGGCACATTGTAACAACCGCCGCTGGCGAGCGCCGGGATGCCTTTGATAGAAAACTTCAGGTCGGTGCCCGGGCCGGTGATCTCCACGCGGTCGGTCTGGTTCATGAGTTTTTTCAGCGCGTTCATGGCGGGGACCAGCGCCTTGTAATTGAGCAGGCAGACGTCGAAGTAAAAATCCTCGAACGCCTCGGTGCTCATGCTTGCTTGCTGGGCCATCGACGGACTCGGCCAGCGCAGCACGCACCACTTGGTCTTTTTCACCCGGTAGTCCAACACCGGCCGTAGATGCTTCATCGCCAATTGCATTTTGGCCACCGGCACATCCGAGGTTTCCGCGATGTTATGGCCGCCGCGGATGGCGATATAGGCATCCATGTCCTTCATCTCCGCCAACAGATGCTTGCTCATGATGGCATATTGCGCGTCCTCCGCGCCTTTGAGCATTTCACGGGTAAGCCGCGCCTGGTGCACCCTCACCACCGGCAACGCCCCCTTGGCCCGCGCCTCGCGGATCAACGCCAACCCGATCGCATCAGGGACGTCATACAAATCAATGAGAACTTTCTCGCCTTTCTTCAGCGAGGTGGAATAACCGATCAATTGGCGGGCCAGCGCGTCGATGCGTGAGTCATGCATGCGGGCAGCGTAATCAAATACGCCCCCGCATCCAAGCCCGATCTTCGCAAAATATCTTCTACAATCGCTGCCGCAGTTGCGCCGCCACATTGGCGATGTTGGCATACGTGATGCCGTTGGCCACGGCATGACGTTCAGATATCGTAGGCGAAAAACACCGTGCCGCGCATATCCTGATAGAGGCGACCGATGCGTTCATCACCGCCGCCGGCCCAACGAACTTCAAGCTCCATCACCGTCTCCTTTCCGCTTCCTGCGTGGCGCGCGTTGCCGCTCACCACGTTTCACCGCCTCGATGGATTCCATCACCACCGGGCGGGCAAATAACCCGCGCAATTCCCCATCCACCCCAAGCGCCACCGCCATCCGCAGCATGCGTTGAAAAGACCCCTGGCCCTTCGCTTCAAACAATTTCAAGGTGGAAAGCGCCACGCCCGAGCGCTCCGCCAACTCCTCCTGAGTCCACCCTTTGGCTAAGCGATGCCCACGCAACCGCTGGCCGATCTCGCGGGCAAGCGTGACAGGATTCCGTTGCCTATAAGCCGATATATTGTCCACAGGACACCAAATACCTCTTTAAGGCCAACATATCAACCATTAATTTCTTGAAAAAATCCACGCGCCGCGCTTTAAGGAGCGGGGACATTCCTGTCCTCGTCTTCTCTTTGGCGTCTCGTACTCGAAGAATCGACAGGAATGTCGTTCCTCATCATCCAAACGCGATTCTTCTGCTAGATATTGCCCACGGGGCCTGCCACCGGCGCGACAATCGGATGGTCCGATCGGACCATCCGATTGTCGCGGTGCCCAATACTCCGTTCTTTCACTCGCCAGTCGCCTGGCAAAGTGCCATCCTCTCACTCATCCTTCCATGAAAAGTTCCGGCTTCCCGCGCCTGTTGCGGTTTACCCTCCTCATTGCCCTCAGCCTTCCCGTGTCCGCCGCCCCCCGCGGGGCGGAGTGGAAGAAGGTGGAGGAAGCCATCGGGAATGACCAACCGCAAACCGCAAACCGCCTGCTCAAGCCGTTAGAATCCGCCGCCTTTGCAGCCAAGGCATGGGGTGAGGGCACCAAGGCGCTGGCCATGCGCCTGACGCTCGACGGGAAATCAACCAACGATGCCGCCACCCGCATCAACGACCTTGCTGAGGAAATTGCCACCGCACCCGTTGCCGCGCGCCCGCTGCTGCGCTTGCTTCATGCCCGCTGGCTCGCCGCTTATTGTGAGGATCAAGGCTGGAGATTGTCAGAGCGAAGGCCAAGCACGGACATGACCGACACTGACATTCGGACCTGGGACAAGTCCCGCTTGCTCCGCGAAATTGACCGTTGTTTCGAGGCGTCCCTGGCCGATAAGCCAATCCTTCAGCAAACCCCCGTCGCCGGTTTCAATGCCTTGCTCGATCCCGGTGAACTCGGCGACAAACTCCGCCCCACACTCTACGACTTCATCGCCCACGCGGCCTTGCAATGCTACTCAAACTCGGCCCTGCTTTACCTCTTCTGGGAACATCCACAGGCTGCCTTTGAAATCACCGCCAACTCACCCGCGTTCGATGCCACCGACGCCTTCCTCGCCTGGAAGCCGCAGTCCCCGGACCAGAACGCACCGCAGTTGCGTGTGTTCCGCCTCTATCAGGATCTACTAACATTTCACAAGTCCGACAAGGACCCCACCGCCTTCCTCCATTGCGATCTCGAGCGCATCCGCTGGGTCGGCAAGGCCGCCACCGGCCCGCAGGCACCCGCACGCCTTGATGCCGCCCTCCGCGCGTTCATCGAAGCCAACGCCAAACACCCTATCAGTGCAGCAGCCAGACAGGATGTCGCGGACATGCTTTACAAAAACAACAAAACCAAGGAGGCGCACGCCGTCGCAAAAGCCGGTGCGGACGCGTATCCCGACCATCCCTATGGCAAGCTGTGCCAAAACATCGTCAACTTTCTCGAGGCCAAACACCTCGCAATCAAATCAGAAACCCATTAGACCTCGTCCGGTGAGAAAATCACCCTTGAGCATGCGAATGTCTCCCACGTCTGGTTCCGCGCCATCCGCCGCGATTGGGCTCCCGGCAATGACACTCTGCTCCGGGA
>JBAXOF010000180.1:0-7971 GCA_037133375.1 Verrucomicrobiota bacterium
GGCTCCAACGGCCTCACTGGCAAGGGCTTCCTCCGCGCCAAGGCGGTGAAGTAGGCATGGAGTTATGGGTTTATCTCCGGGAGAGAGAGAGGGGTCGCCGGTGCGGACCGGCGGCCCCTCGTTTTTCAAACCAGGCTCAGAGAATATCTGAATGGCGAGTGGTGGAGACGTAAAGTGCAACGGTCGAGTCCCCACCGGACGCCTTGGAAAGGCGTTCCAGCAGCTTGCGCATGCTGGCTTGATAAATATGTTTTTCCCGGCAGACTCGCTGTCGTGCATTCTGCTCACGACACTCTGGCCTCGCTTCCGCTCCTGCCGCCCAAGGACGTTGCCGCGCTTGCCGCCGCCGGCCTGACCACGTCCGCCGCAGTGCTCGATCACCTGCCGCGGCGGTATGAGGACCGCCGCCGGTTCGATGCCTTTCCTAACCAGTCAGCCGCGATTCCGGTGTGTCTGCGGGGCACGGTGATCGATGCCGCGCTGCGGGGATTCGGGCACGGGCGGAGGTTTTATGAAGCCATCGTGATGGACGGGGCCGGCGGGGTTTTTGGCAGCGGCAAAATCACCTGCCGCTGGTATAACATGCCTTTCATGCACAAACTCGTGGCCACTGGTCACCAAGTCATCCTCTATGGCAAGGTCAAGGACTCTAACGGTCGCCTTGTCATCGATCACCCGGAGTTTGAAATCATCCGCGAGGAAGATGCAAGCGAGGCCTCCATTCATCTCGAGCGCATCGTTCCCATTTACAAAAACATCTCTGGACTAGCCCAGCGCCGCCTGCGCGAGATCATCCACCTGCTGCTGCACCAAACCGATCCCGGCACCTTGCACAGCCACGCCGATCTCAATCCTGCCACATCACGGCATCAGGCGCTGTGTGAGGTGCATTTCCCCCAGTCCGTTGAGCTGGCCCATGCCGCACGCCGGCGCTTTGCACGCGAGGAATTCTTTATTCTCCAACTCAATGTGGCTTGGCGGCGTGCCCGCTATCACGAGCGCCCGGGCCGCGTGCAGGGCACCCGGACCACCTTGCTCAAGCAATTTTATGCCAGCCTGCCATTTGATCTAACCAACGCGCAGAAACGCTCGATCAAGGAGATTGTCGCGGACATGCGCGAACCCCGCCCGATGCACCGCTTGTTGCACGGTGATGTCGGCTCCGGCAAGACCTTTGTCGCCATGGCGGCGATGTTGCTGGCTATCGACTCCGGCTGTCAGGCGGCCCTCATGGCCCCCACCCAGATTCTTGCCGAACAACATTACCTCACCTTTTGCCGCTGGCTCGAACCGCTGGGCTTGCGCATCGGCCTGCGCACCGCCAACCGCGATGAAACCAGCCAACTGCCGCTGGCCGGCGATCCCCAGATCATCATCGGCACCCACGCCTTGCTCTACGATTCCGTCGCCTTCCGCGATCTCGGGTTGGTCGTCATTGATGAACAACACAAATTCGGAGTTGCCCAGCGCGCCGCGCTCATCGGTCAGGGATTGGTGCCGGATGTGCTGGTCATGACCGCCACTCCCATTCCTCGCACCTTGACCATGACGATCTATGGCGACCTCGATGTGTCATTGTTAGATGAGAAGCCGCCAGGTCGCGGCAAAATCATCACCGCCCTGCGCATCGCCCCGAAGCAGTCGGATGTCACCCGGTTCATCAAGGCACAAATCGCCGAAGGCCGGCAGGCGTATCTCGTCTATCCGCTCGTCGATGACAGCGAAGCCATCAAGGCGGAATCCGCCATCGAGGCCCATGCCAAGTGGCGGAAGCGGCTCGCCGGCAGCGAAGTCGGCCTGCTCCATGGCAAGCTCAAGCCTGACGAAAAGGCGGAGGTCATGCGCCGCTTCCGCGAGGGCGGGATTGCTGCACTGGTGGCCACCACGGTGATTGAGGTGGGCGTGGATGTGCCCAACGCCAGCGTCATGATTCTCCATCACGCCGAACGCTTCGGCATGGCGCAAATCCATCAACTCCGCGGCCGCATAGGACGTGGCGAACACAAAGGGTGGTGCGTTCTTCTCACAGACGGCAAGGCTCCCGACAGCCTTGAAAAACTCAAAATCCTTGAGCAAACCTCGGATGGCTTTGAAATCGCCGAGGCGGACTTGCGCCTGCGCGGGCCGGGTGACGTGTTAGGCACCGCCCAGAGCGGCCTCGCCGACCTCCGCTTCACGGATTTCCTGGCGGATGCCGCGCTGCTGCGCGAAGCCCGCGCCCTTGCCGACGCCGTCATCGCCGACGATCCCGATCTGACCGGCCCGCAGCGCTCCCTGCGTCCGCTCATTCAAGCGAGTGCCGATACGGCCCCCCACCCCGGTGCCGCGTGATGCTTCATTGGTTGAAAATAGCAATCGCTATCCCCCAAGCAGCTTCGTGTTTCCTAACCGGCGGCGGTTCGGAGACCGCCGCTCCTTGAAAAATGCGTCCTATGCGCCGCTCACCGTCCGGCCTCACCCAGCACGGTCTTGAAGCGGGCGTAGGCGGTTTCCCAGGCGCCTGTATTGTTAGGCGTAAAGGTCCGGAAATCAAACGACTTGCGGATCAACTCGCGGCCTGCCTGATAGTCCGGCAGATGGCCGGTGCCGATCATCTGGGTGATGAGGTTGCCGCAGGAAGTGGCTTCCACCGGCCCGGCAATCACCTCGATGCCCAGCGCATCCGCCGTCGCCTGGCTCAGCAATTCGTTCTTGATGCCGCCGCCACCGGCGTGGAGGCGTGCAAAGCGCCGGCCGGTTAGTGCGCAGAGGCGTTCGTAAACAACGCGGTATTTGAGGGCGAGCGACTCGGTGGCGATGCGCAGGATGGTGCCTTTTTTGTTAGGCACAACCTGGCCGGTGCGTTGGCAATAGGCGCGGATTTTTTCCGGCATGCCGCCCGGGCTGGCAAAGGTCGAGTCATCCGGGTCGATGAAGGCGGTGAATGCTTCGGCCTCCTTGGCGAGTTCGTCGATGCCGGCGTAATCGAGGTCGTCGCCATCGAGCGCCCACTGGCGTTTGCACTCTTGGATCAACCACTGGCCGCAGATGTTTTTCAAAAATCGCACCGTGCCGGCCACGCCCAGTTCGTTGCAGAACCCGAGCTCAAACGCCTGCGCGTCGGTGATCGCGTGTGGCGACTCTATGCCCATGATCGACCAGGTGCCCGACGACAGCCACAGGTTGTCGTCGCCGCTCATCGGGATGCCGGCCACGGCGGAGGCGGTGTCGTGACAGGCAGTGGCCAGCACCGGAATGCCCGCCGCACCGGTGGCCGCCACCACCTCGTCGCGCAACGGGCCCAACACCGTGCCGGGTGCCACCACTTCCCCGAAAATGCGCTTGGGCAACCCCAGCGCCGCGATCACCTCCCACGCCCAGTCGCCGGTGCGCGGGTCTAACAACTGTGAGGTCGACGCAATGGTGCGCTCGACCGCCTGGCGGCCGGTGAGCCAATACGCCAGCAAATCCGGCATGAACAACAAGCGGCTGGCATTGGCCAGCGCCGGGCTGTGGTGACGTGCCTCGGCTAACAGGTGCAACGAGCTGTTATAGAAATTGGTCTGGACCCCGGTGTGTTGATAGATCTGGGCCGCCGGCAGCAACCCGTGCATCACCTCCGCCATCCCTTCAAACCGCGGATCGCGGTATTGGTGCGGCATGCCTAACAAACCACCGCGGTCGTCCAACAAGCCGAAATCGCAGCCCCAAGTGTCGATGCCGATGGAGACGATGCGCTCGCCATAGCGCTCGACCGCGCGGCGCAGGCCTTCGAGGATTTCGCGATACAGGCCGATGGCATTCCAGTACGAGCCGCCCGGCAGGTCGGTGCCCGGGTTGTCGAAGCGATGCACTTCCTCCAGATAGATTTTGGTGAAATCCGTCTTGGCGGCCATCACCCGGCCGCTGCCTGCGCCCAAATCCACGGCGAGAAATACTTTTTTCATATGATAGGTGGCTGAATTGCGGGGCGCAGCCTGCCCCATTCCCGCAGGATTTGCAACCGGGAATCCGGTGGCACCTACGGGTGGGTGATCTCCGGATCGCCCGGGCGGTGGAAGGCGCGAAAATGCGCGACATTGAGTGTGTAGAAACAGGTGGCCTTGGCTTTGCGTGCGGCGGCCAGATGCTGGAAATCAAAAATCGCCGCGCCGCGCACGCCCCGGGCTTCGCATTCACGCATGCCGCGTAGCATTTCCGCGGGCGTGAGTGTGACGATGGATAGAGAGGGCAAATAGTCTTCCTCGATGAGAGCCACCAGCTCGTGTGCCGGCATGCGGAACGCCAGGCGTCCGCCTGTTAGGGTGCTGAAGGTTTCCGACAGTGCGTGGGCATACAACCCGACCCCGCCGCGATCAAGCAGGCTGGCGCACGGTTTGTGGTAGGTTTCCGACAAAATGATCGCCGCGACCAGGACCGAGGTGTCAATCGCGAGGATCATTGATGTGATGGGTCTTCGAGCCGCTCCAGATATTCCTCACGGGCGGCCTTGACCGCCTTGGCGGCGTCAAACCCATCCCAACCCACCACCACGCGCCGCTTGCCAATTTTCTCAAGCCTCGCCTCTGCCGCCACGGGCGTGAGTTCCAAGGTGTCGCCCGTGAGCTCCAACCGCAGGCGCGCCCCTTCCCGCAGGTGCATCCGCTCGCGAATCCGCTTGGGAAGCACGCAGCGCCCGGCTTTGTCCACGGTAATGGTAGCTGTCATGGGTGGAAAAATACCACGCACGATGCCATTAGCAATGCCAATTCCTGCAAAAGCTTTGCGCCGGCGCGAGGGATGATGGAATTCGGGAAAAAGCAACCACTGGAAGAACTGATGACCACTGAGGCCACTGAAGGAAGGCAAGAGACCCCTGCTTTTTTTCTTCAAATCAGTGTCTTCAGTGGAAATCAGTGGCCTCAGTGGTAAAAAATCCCCGCCTTGTCCTAACAACGCTGATTGATCAGCGGCCGCTCACCCGCGCCGGACTTCCACGCCTTTGGCTTCCAGCGCTTCGGTGAAAGCGGGGTCGGCCGCGGCATCGGTGATAAGGCAACTCAGATTGGCCACCTCGGCGAAGAAAAACGCGGATTTCTGGCCGAGCTTCGAGGCATCGGCGAGCATGACCACATCCACGGCACCGGCGATGACGCGTTCCTTGAAGGCGGCCTGGCGCGAATTGCGTTCGCTCACGCCGCGTTCGAGGTGCAGGCCGTTGCCGGAAAAAAACATCCGGTGGATGTTGAAGCGTTTGAGCGAGTTCTCCGCAATGAGCCCGATGAAGGAGCGTGAGCGCGCGTCAAACGCCCCGCCGGTGCAGATCAGATCCAGATTCGGCCGGTCGGCCAAGGCCGTGACCACATTCAGCGCATTGGTGAGCACGGTCAGCGGCACGTCCGGCAGGAATTCGGTTAGGGTGAGGACGGTCGAGCTGGCATCCAGGAAGATTGTTTCATTGGCTTGGATGCGGCTGGCGGCGAGGCGGGCGATGGCCAACTTTTCCTCGCGCCGCACCGCCTGGCGTTCATTGAACGGCTGTTCTTCCTTGATCCGTTCCGGCCGGCTCGCCCCGCCGTGGATCCGGAGCAATTCCCCGCGGTTCTCCAGCACTTCGAAGTCCTTGCGCACCGTCTCATCCGTTACCCCCAGCCGCGTGGCCGTGTCGGTCGTCCGCAACGACCCCGCTCCATTCAGAAGATCCAAAATCCGGCGTTGACGATCGATGGCGAGCATAATTTTATGGTTTTTCTGTGTTTTTTTGGGAATTATTGGGATTTTAGTTGACGGGTCAAGAAAATAGCATAAAAAACGCGCACCGATGGCTGCCCCAACTCCTCCGTCCCCCCCCCGCGCGATCGTGGAACACCTCGTTCGCGAGCAAGTCTATGGCCGCTTAGGTCTGCCGCTGCCTGCGGCGGCGAAGGCCCCCAACGCGTTGCTGGTCAACATCTCGGCGCGCCATTGTCACCTGACGCAGGCGGCGGTGGAGGCGTTGTTTGGTCCCGGCCACCAGCTCACGCCGATGAAGTGGCTCTATCAAGAAGGCCAATACGCCGCCAAAGAATCCGTCACCCTGATCGGTCCGCGCAGCCGGGTGATCTCCAACCTGCGCATTCTCGGTCCCTGCCGCAATTTGAACCAAGTGGAGCTGGCCTACACCGATGCCATCGCCCTCGGCTTTGACATCCCGGTGCGCATGTCCGGCGAAATTGGCGGCACGCCCGGCTGCATGCTGATGGGGCCGCACGGGTATTTCCAACTCGACGAAGGGGTCATCCGCGCCCAACCCCACGTGCACATGCGCCCGGATGATGCCGCCTATTACCGGGTCAAGCACCTCGACATCATGAAGCTCAAGGTCCACGGCCCGCTGGCCATGACCTTTGACAAGCTGGTGGTGCGCGTCGATCCGTCCTTCAAGCTCGAAGTCCACATCGACACCGATGAAGGCAACGCCTGCGGCCTCAAGTCCGATACCTTCTGTGAACTCGTCCGCTGATAGAAAATCTCAAATTTCAAATCTCAAATCTCCAACTCCACCCCAACCAACACCCCCCCATGAGCACTGCACTCGGCATGATCGAAACCAAAGGCTACGTCGGAAGCGTCGAAGCCACCGACGCGATGGCCAAAGCCGCCAACGTCCAACTCGTAAGTCAAATCCAAATCGGCGGCGGCTTCATCACCGTCATCGTCAAAGGCGACGTCGGCAGCGTGAAAGCCGCGGTTGACGCCGGCGCGGACGCCGCCGGCCGTGTCGGCGAACTCGTCGCCTGCCACGTCATCGCCCGCCCGCATCCCGAGCTGCTGAGCCAGTTCGGCCTCGCCTGAGATTAATCTAACAACAATCAATCTGTAACCTCACATCATCATGGCCAAACAAGCAATCGGCATCATTGAAACCAAAGGTTTCATCGCACTCATCGAAGCCTCGGACGCGGCGCTCAAAGCTGCGGACATCAAAATGACGGGCTGGGAAAAGATCGGCTCCGGCCTGGTCACCGGCTTCTTCACGGGTGACGTGGCGGCGGTCAAAGCCGGCCTGGATGCGGCGGCTGCCGCCGCTTCCAACCTCGGCACCGTCACTTCCGTGCAAGTCATTCCACGTCCCCACGACGACCTGTCGAAGCTGGGCGCGTGGATGGGTTGAGACGCAAGACAATAGATCCGCCCGATCCGCCCGATCCGCCCGATCGTCTTCCCTGACAACTGATCACTAACAGACGCCCCCATGCTCATCCTCGTTGCCAACCTTGGCTCGACCTCTTTCAAATACCGGCTCTTCCGCATGGCGGAGCAGGGTGGGGAAGTGATTGCCAAGGGGGCTTACGAGCGGGTGACGGACTACGCCACGGTGATTGATGAGGCGCTGGTCACGTTGCAGCGCGATGGCATCATTGCCAGCGCGGATGACATCGATGCCGTGGGATTCAAGACCGTGCTGGGCAAGGACCTGAGCGGCTGCGTGATGGCCGGGCCGGAGGTGATCGCCGCGCTTGACGGCTTCACCGCCGTGGCCCCCGCGCACAATCCGCCGTATGCCGCGGGCATCCGCCAGTTCGCCAAATCGCTGCCCAAGGCCCGCCTTGTGGCGCTGTTTGAGACCGCCTTCTATCAATGGACCACGGAGGCCTCCGCCACCTATGCGGTGCCGCGGAGTTGGCGGGACATTGGCATCCGGCGCTATGGGTTCCACGGTGCCAGCCACAAATTCATTGCCGAGCGCTCCGCGGAGTTATGCGGACGCGAGGATGTTGCGCAAATCGCGCGCCGCCTCTATCTGGATGGACCGCAGGCGGTTGCCGCTGCGCCCCTGCGCGTGGTGTCCTGTCATCTGGGCGGATCGAGTTCGGTCACCGGGATACGCAACGGCGTGGCCATCGGCACCAGCATGGGCTTCTCACCGCAGAGCGGAGTGCCGCAAAACAACCGCGTCGGCGATTTGGATTCCGGTGCCATCCCCTACGCCATGCGCACGCTTGGCCTCACCCTCGATGAGGCCGAACGCCA
>JBAXOF010000181.1:0-7963 GCA_037133375.1 Verrucomicrobiota bacterium
GGCACATCGTATTTGCTAGGCGAGAGCACGTCCAGATCCACGCCAATGCAGCGACCGTTGTATCCGGGTTTGCCCTTGAAGGGAATATTACCGGTAAGATCCCTGTCGCGAACCACGAAATCCCCATTGCCGTCGTTGAAGATCATGTTCGGATCCACATAGAGTCCGCAGATCATGGTTTGGCCGGGTTTCATGGTGATCGGCCCCGCCGTGGCAGTACTGTCGGGATCATAACTGGACCAGTTGCCAATCTTGATGACGAACACCATATCTCGCTGCTGGTCATTATTCCAATAGCACTCACTCAAGGGCACCATCTCGCTGTTTTGCGGCTTGCCGTTGACATAAAACCTGAAGGCCAGCGGCACGTTGCGGATGTTCACGTCCAACTTGTCGAATGCAATGCTGATGTTATAGGGATTGTGCAGGGTGATCAGCGGCGTATACACCAGATGCCCCATATAGAGGAGTTTGGGATCCTGCGCGCGGAGCAGGGGCGTCCACATGCCGTGGGATTCACGGGTCACAAAGCTGAACAATGTCTCGATTTTGGCAATCACCGGACCCGGATAGAAATCCGCCGGTGGCGCCAGCGTGGTGAGCGTCACGTCGGCTTTGGGAACCTGGGTAAGCGTCGGGTTAATCTCGCGATTGGTGATGTTCCTGAAAATGTTGTAGTATCCGGACAGCGCACTCCACCAGGGGTCGGAAACACCGGTGATGCCATGGGTGGAAGCATACAGCTTTTTGTTAGCAAACTCTGCCGGCAGCGAGGTGTTCAGTTCAAACACAGATGACAGATCTTGCTTGAGCGCGCCGCCGCGCACGTCCGTTAGCAAGCCCAGCGAATATGGCGTCACATCATTGCGCAAGGGCTTGATCCGGCCCCTGGCCTTGTCGAGCAAATCCACCTGCTCGAGATCAATGATTTTGCCGCTACTGGCCGTCGCCTGGCCGAATGCCGCGGGATCCGAGTCGCTTGGCAGACAATCTAACAATTCTCCGGCAGCGTCCTTGAGCACCGAAGGATCCGACCGCTGGCCAGCCAGCAGCGCGCGTTTCAGCGCCAAGGTGGTGTTTTGGGCTGGATCGCGGTAGAGATTGATGCGCGCCTTCTGCGCTTCGTCCGAAACGTGCCAGGCATAGGCACCCCTGGCTTTCCCATCCCGATAGACCGGCACCTTGCCCGCGACCACTTTGGCGTTTGCCATCGCATGGCCCCCCAGCGCCTTGTCGCCGACCAGTTCAACGGTGGTGCCTGACCAGGCGGCGTTCGTAAAATCCCGCGACTCGAGCTTGGTGGGATCCGCATTGGAAACCAGCCAGCGTCTGAAGCGTTTCAGCTTCTCCTGCTTATAGTTCAATGAAGCGCTGCCCGGGTTGAAGTCCCACCAGGATTCCCAGACGCCGATGGTATGCGGTTTGGCAGGGGTTGCCGCAAGGACTTCGGAGCTGGCGCTGATCGCCCGGTCCGGACCCAGCGATTTCTGCAAATCCCCGATGGCCAGCATTAGGGCCAGCCGCGCGTTGTTTTGCGCTGTGGCTATTGCTTCGCCCTGGGCGGCGGCACGCAAGGAAATCGAAGCCAACGACAGCAACCCCACCGCGATGACCGTCAGCAGGATCAGCAGCGAAAGCGTGACCACCAAGGCAAAACCATGCTTCCTGGGGTTGCTGGCCTGGGGCCTGATGACCGTGTTAGGAATATGCATGATTGGCGGCCAACGCCGTCTGCGTTGGATTTATGGATCATTCAAGCGGGGCGGGAAGCTGTGAGTTGGCTTGCCGGAATTCGCTGCGGCGGCACGCTCCGGGACCACCTTGCTGATTTCGCGGTCATAGGTCAATAAGCCATTGCATTCGGTTTCGACGTCGGTGATCTGGGTGTAGATCACGGCAGACAGGCCCGTCGTGGCATTCAGCTCCCAAGCTTTGGCGAGCAGTTTTTCATAACCTTGGGTCAAGTCCTCGATGTTTTGGGCACCTTCGTAACTCCAGGTCTTCTTGCTCCAAGTGTGCCCATCCACGGGCAGACCCAGCCCGCCGAATTCACCTAACACTGCCGCGCGCTTGGCTTCCGGCTTGGGGGAATCTGGGCCGGGATAACTATGGAGGTCGATCACATCGCCGCAATTCTTGTCGGCCCCGCCGCTGGCGTTGTTAACCAAGCGCGATGGATCGAGGGCCTTGACTTCTGCCACCAAGGTCTCCGTGTCGTGCTGGCCCTGGGCCTCGTTGAAAACCACCCACATGATGATGGCCGGACTGTTCCAATGATTCTTCACCATGGTCACCAGCTCGCTCTTGAATTGCGGCGCGTCGATCGGCGGCCGCGGCTGCTGCTTACCAAGATAGGAGTTGACGCTGGGCATGTCCTGCCAGACTAACAAACCGAGCTTGTCGCACCAATAATACCAACGGTCCGGCTCGACCTTGATGTGCTTGCGAGTGCAGTTGAAGCCAAGCCGCTTGGTTTCCGCCACGTCAAAGCGCAGCGCCTCATCGGTGGGTGCCGTGTAAATTCCGTCCGGCCAGAACCCCTGGTCGAGCGGACCAACCTGAAAGACCGCCTTACCATTGAGCATGATGCGGGTGACTCCCTTGTCGTCCTTGCCCAGAGCGATCTTGCGCATGCCGAAGTAACTGGTCACCTCGTCGACAACCTTGTCGCCTGACTTCAGGGACACACGCAGGTCATACAATTGCGGCGCGTCCGGCGACCACAGCTTCGGGTTGGGGATGGCGAGCTTGAGTTCGCTGCCCGCATTGCCGCTGGCTTGGGCAACCACCGTGCCATTATCGCTCGCAACAACCTCCACGGTGCCGGCACCGTCTACTGTTAGACGCAGGCAATTGCCATCCACATCCGGCACGATTTTCAACGCCTCAATGTGGGCCGCCGCCACTGGTTCCAACCAAACTGTCTGCCAGATGCCGGTGCTTGGCGTATACATGATGCCTTTGGGAATGAGTTTTTGTTTACCGCGCGGCTGGCCGCCATCGTTGGTTGGATCAAACACGTCGACTGTAATTTCCTGAGTCCCCTCCCCTTTCAGTGCTTCCGTGATGTCAAAACTGAAGGCGTCATACCCCCCACGGTGCACGCCAAGTTCCTTGCCGTTGACAGCCACCTTGGTTTCCCAATCCACCGCGCCAAAGTGCAGCAACACGTGCCGACCAGACCATGCCTTAGGGACTTCAAAGCTGCGACGATACGTTAGACGATCCGTGTGCTTCATCACGCCCGACAATGCCGACTCGATCGCGAACGGCACAAGGATGTTAGTCTCGGTGCCATCGCCTAACTTGATGTCCCAGACACCGTTGAGGTTGAGCCAATCCTTGCGCATCATCTGCGGCCGCGGATATTCGGGCAGGACGTTCGCGGGCGACACGTCCTTCGCCCAGCGCGTCTTGAGGGGGCCGTCGACCGCTTGCCAGTCGGCGGCCAGAACAGGCGAGACTAACAACAGGGCAAGAACCGTCCTTATGAATATTGGGGAGCGCCGGCATCCTGCCGGCCGTGTTCGGCATCCTGCCGAACATTCTTCGCTGCGCTGGCATTCAGGCATGGGATGGCCATGCGTCTGAGGCTCCTCATTCGCCAGAGTGGCGAACCCTGTGCCAAAGATGCTTTCGGCAAGATGCCAAAAGCGGCCGGCGGGACGCCGGCGCCCCCCGGTGTAACAGCTTTCCCTTGTGCCCCTCATCGTCATGGTGCTTTTCATGCTCATTAATAGATATATTGAATTCAGTTGTGTTTGTCGGATGGTCTAACGGGCTACGTCCTCCACCGGCACCTCGCAGAACGTGAGCGCGGCGATGCCGTTCTTGCCGTAGAGCAGGGTCTTGGAATCCCATCTCTTGTCGGTTAGGTAGGTAAGGGTCTTGGCGGTGGCAGGAGCTGTGAGCTTGAGGGTGAGCACGTTGCCGGAAGTTGCGCCAGATACGATCTTACCCACCTCCCCGTCCAGATAGAAGTGGCTGGCCAGCGCGTCAATCCAGGCGACCGGTTGATCGAATTCCAGCGCGATCTCGTCCTTGCTGGCGCTGGTATAACTCGCCCGCCTGAGGTCGGCGGAGGTGACCGACTGGGCGAAGACCCTGCCATAATTGTCCCGCTCAACCAGCGGAATCATAAGCCGGGCCATTTCGGCGTAGCCGGCGGCGGGATAATGGCAACCGCCTTCCGGCTTGATGCCGAGCGTGGACATCACGCTCATGTGCGCATAGAGGCGCGGCAGGCACCGCTGCACATCCCGCAGCCTGTCGCTTTGCAGGGTGCCACCCTGGCTACAGGCATTGGGCCAGATCTGATAGAGATAGTAATGTTGGAGATTCGGCATATCCTGTTTCCAGGCGGCGGACATGTCCACAAAGTATTGTTGATAGGTTTCCCAGCCATAGCCCCCATCCGGCCCGTCGGCTCCCTGGTCGGCCTCCCCCTGATGCCACAGGACCGCGCGGATGCCATGAGTCAGCCCGGCCTGTTGGACGCGCGCCAACATCCGCCCGTAAATGGTGGCTGGATCCGTCCGGTTGCTGGAACTCGGCTGGTGTTGGTCGATGCGGGTGCCGCCGACCGCGCCGTTGATGATGCAAACCGGGATTTTCTGGGTATCGACCAAATGCCTGGCAAGCTCCATGCCCCAATAGCCGATCTGCCAACGGCCGCCCTCACGCCGCACGGCGTTGCCCCAGCCCTTGCTGACGTCGCCCTCCATGGACCCGAAACTGCGGATCCACTCGCTGGAGTATTCGGTCTTGTCGCCAGCCCAATCGGTTGACACCGCATTGGACTGCCCGTCGATCAGATAGGCGTCGCCGCACACCAGGTTGGCCGCCGTATGCAGGACCTTCTCGGTGGTTCCACTCTTGGTTCCGAACTCCACCTTGTACTTGACGAGGCCGGGCTTGAGCTTGACGGCGAACGCATAGGATTTGTCCGCCTTGGGCTTTTGGATATCGCTTTTGTAGGGTTTGTCATCCGCATAGACTTTGAGAAACACCGAGTCCGCCGCATCCGTTAGGGATCCGTTGCAATAAAGTGTGCCCTCGTTCTTGTCGTCGCGGGCATAGAACTGATTGTCCACGGGTTTCTCATCTTTGGCAGGCACCCGTTGTACCCAGACGTCCTTGGCCGGTTCCTTGACCGTGAGCGTGGTCGTGGCAGCAACCTCCGCACCGCCGTTGCTTAACGTCAGTTTGACGTTGAGTGTGCCGGTGTTTTGCGCCCGCTTGAGCAGGAGCTTGCCGGGCGCCACCTCCTTGATCACGGCAAGTCCCGAAGCGCTCCAATGATACTTCAATTCACCGACACCCTTGGCCTGCAACGCTTGCAGATTGGCGATCTGCGGCACCACTTCGATAGTCTGACGACCATCCCAGGTCGCGGGCGCTTTGAGCGCCACCACCGGCTCGGGAATGTCCTCCTTGATCGTGACGGGGATATCCAAGGTCTTGACTTGATCGGCATACACCGCCTTGAACTGTAGGGTGAGCGACGCATCGCCCGCCACCCGGCCCGCATCCAGCGTGTAAGCAAAGCGATCCACCGCCACCACGGATTCCTTGCCGCCGCGTTTGAGGATCCAATAGACTTTCTGCGCGCCGCCGGCCTTGGCTGTTAGATCAGCGCTCTTGCCTTCCATCAAGGTGAGGGATTTCGCCGAGACCGCAAAGTCGGATCCCGGTTGCACCTGCGGGCCGACCAACGTTTGCAGGGGCTTTTGGTTTTCATACTGGAGTTTCACCCAATCGGCGGAGCGCGTGACCTTGGACAGGCGCACCTCATCGATGTCACCGACAAACCGGTAGTTGTCATACCAGCCGCCGATATACATCCGGGCCGGGCTTTTGATGTTCAGCGGAGCACCAGGGTTCGTTGAGACGCCGTCGAGCACGCCATTCACGTAGACGCGCGAATCGCCGTTCTTGTAGGTGTGGACCACTTGCACCCACTCGGACGGTGTGAGGCTGCTGCCGCCCTTGACGTCCGCGCCGGAAAAGTAGCATTCGATTTTCATGTGGGGCGGGCTGAAATATTGCAGCATCACCTTGCCCTGCCCGGCTTCATTGCCCCAGGCCAGGACGGTCGCATTCGGCCGCTCGGCCCGGAACCATGCCTCGGTTGTGTGGGGAGCGGAACCGGTCGGATAGGCGGCGATCTTGTCGCCGCAGCTGATCCCCTTTCCTTGCTCAAAGCGCCGGCTCTTGCCAATCATCCCGGTGACAGACGTGGTGCCCGTGTCCTTGGACTCGACCGTACCCACCTCATCCTTCACCGGATCGTCCATGTGCCAAACGCTCAGATAGCCGTTGGACTCATTGAACACCGCCTTTCCGTTAGACTCACTCACCGCATCGGTCTTGCCCCAGAACATTTTCAATTCCTGGTGCGAGTTGCCCTTGATGCTTGGCAGGCGCACCCAGATGCTCGCCGTGCCGCTCACCGCATCCCAATTTTCTATCTGATAGGCAAGCGCCTTGTCCCCGGCTGCAAACCGGACGTCCTCACCCATGGCTTGCGCCTGTTTGAAATCGAACACGCCCTTGTCAAGCCGCACCAACAGCGGGAAGTTTTCCTCCACCGCCGTGGCGGGCAGGTTCGCGCCTTCGGGCGTGGTCAGGACATGGAAGGATCCGGAATGCTGCCAGTCCGGGAATTGGGCTTGGGCGGCTTGCAGCAGCGCCAGAATGGCGAGCGTGCCGAGAATGGTGGATCGGGTCATGGCTATATTTCTGATTGGATGGAAAGGGGCGGTCATTGCGTGGCTGTCTCATAGCAGGGCGGTCGGCCGGGGACAAGCGGGAAGTGATGTGGGGGAGGAATGCGCCCGCCGCCACGCGGTCGCGTCCAACAGTTCCTGGCGCTGGGCCGGGCTGAGGCGCAGTCGGCCGTCGCTGCCGGTACGGATATCTACGGCGATCACCGTCTTACCAGCCAGTGCCCCGCTTTGCGTCACCACCACCGGAATACTGCTGTCGCTGGTACTGTTATTGCCGAGTTGGCCTTGGGAGTTCGCAATTACATGGTGACAGATAAAAAGTATATCAGGAATGTTTCATTGCTTCGGGCTATTATTACTGCACGAGGCAGCAAATGTCCAACAGTTCAAGATCGTGCCTCCACCTGGTAGTGCTTCCGGACGGCCGCCAACACGGCCTCGAAGTCGTAGAGGTAGAAGCGGGGAGTGATCTGAATATAGGGGATCATCCGCTTGCCGACCCAGGTGTCGATGCTCCGGGTGCTGACTGACAGGCGCTTGGCGAGTTCCTTCTTCTTGATGAGGGTGGGTTCGATGGTGTTCATGGTTGCGCACCGTTGGCACTGTCAACGCACAGGTTTTACTTACGTAAGGACAACCATCCAAATGTTGAGCTTGACGCTATCGAAGACCAGCATAGCCTGCCCTTGGGCCTCGAACATCCGTTTGCGGGCTTCCTCGAACCACCGAGGCTTCCCACTAGCAAATCCACCAATCAGCCGACATGAGCACCTACCAACTTGACTCCGCCGTTGAATTCGCCGAAAATCCCGAACCACGGTGCCCATGCGTGCTCCTATTGGATATTTCGGGCTCGATGGCGGGCGCTCCCATCGACGCACTCAACGAAGGCATTCGGGCCTTCAAGGATGACTTGTCGAAGGACGCGCTGGCCGCCCGGCGGGTGGAAGTGGCGCTAGTGGCCTTCCACAATGAAATCGTGGTTCACAACGATTTCTCCACAATTGACAACTTCGATCCACCCGAACTGGTGGCCGACGGTCTGACCCACATGGGCAGCGCGGTGCTCAAAGCTCTGGACATGATCACGGCCCGCAAGACGCTTTACAAGACGAACGGGATCAGCTACTTCCGGCCATGGGTATTCCTAATAACTGACGGAGAGCCGCAGGGAGAGGACCCTAGTGTGCCGGGCGTTAAATAACTAATCATAATCAAGTCTCATTGGCCTTGGC
>JBAXOF010000182.1:0-7951 GCA_037133375.1 Verrucomicrobiota bacterium
TGCTGAGACTGACGGAGGTGATCATTCCCTGATTCGAAACATGCTCACTAAGCGTGTTCTCATCAATAGGTCGGCGATGGCGATAGCACCTTTCCGATAGACGGTGACTGCGAGAAAGCGTCAGTATTCCTCGGGCTATTCACAGCGGCTGTGGTCACCCATGACAACGGGGGCAGAAATCAGGACAAAAATGCCGACAGGCCATGTTGTCGTGATTGACGAGCCAGTGATCCCGCTATGGCCGGTTTCCCCCAATGTCCTGCTGAATCTGATAGCCGGGACGGCATTGGGATTAGTGCTGGCGTTGCCGCTCTCCTTGTTGGCCGTCTGGCTACTGAGCGGATGGTGCCAAAGAAGGTCGTGCCGCAAAGCAACGGAGCGCAGGTTTGAGTTTGCGTTTCTCAATTCCGCTTGTCCGTTGGTTGCGCCAACCACTGGCGGCATGCGGCGCGTCCTTCGTCGCGGCGGGCCAGCGGCCAATAGAGGTGAAAGACTGGCCCATCGTCCTTGGAAAACACCGGGCCAGAACTATTTTCCTGATTGACGTCCGGTTGTCGGTCATTACGTTGCGTGAAGTGAACGTGCGCCACGTTAGCCAAAACCAATTCATGCTTGTCGCGCCAGCGTCAAGCATGCAACTTTCTGCACAAGAACCAAACATATGAAGATAGGAATCGACAGCTATTGTTTTCATCGTTATTTCGGGGAAGTCTATGACAACCAACAAGATCCGGGAAAGAGACTCACCTATGAGGACTTTCTGAACCGAGCCGTGGAGTTGCAAGTGGACGGGGTTTCATTGGAGACCTGCTTTTTCAAAAGTCTTGACGAAGATTATCTGAAAGGTCTCAAGGGGATCATGGATCGGGGCAACCTGGAATGCATTGTGGCGTGGGGACACCCGGCTGGCCTGGAGGGCGGAGAGAACGTCGCGGCCGTGGCGGATATGGAAGCGCATTTCAGAACCTGCGAAATCCTGGGCACCGATGTGCTGCGCATGGTGGGATCGCATTACGGACTGCGCAACACGCCCCACCGTCCGCAGATGGAACGGCTCATCAAGCTCATGCGGGAGTCGGTCAAGCGCGCGGCAGACCGCGGCATCAAGCTGGCGATGGAGAATCATTTTGATTTCACCTGTGATGAAATGTTGGAAATGTTTGAGACGATAGACTCACCCAGCTTCGGCATGACGCTGGATACCGGCAACGCCCTGCGTTACGGCGATGATCCGGTCCAGGCCGCGAAGAAACTCTCGAAATACCTCCACGCGCTGCACTTCAAGGACGTCGCCCCGTTGCCGGGCGGCAATCCCGATGACTGGTTCTACTATGCATGCACGGCCATTGGCGACGGTGTGATCGATGTGCCGGCGTTGTGCCAAGCCTTGGATGACTCGGGGTATAACGGGATCTATGCCGTCGAGTTCGACTACCTCCATCCAATGCACGAGGATGAGCAAATCGCGCTAACAAGAAGCATCGACTACATGAAAAAAATCCAAGCGGGGATGGCGCGATGAGAACGATGAACGTGGCCATCATTGGCGGGCAATTCATGGGCAAAGCCCACAGCAACGCGTGGAAAAACGCCCCGCATTTTTTTGATCTCAACATCCACCCGGTGATGAAGGTGGCGTGCGACATTCAGGAAGAACCGCTGAAAAAATTCGCCGCCAAGTGGGGGTGGCAGGAAACTGAAACCGACTGGAGAAAGGTCATCGCGCGGGATGACATCGACATTATTGACATAGCGACGCCGCCGGGAGTGCATAGGGACATCGCGGTGGCCGCGGCCAAGGCCGGCAAGCATGTTTTCTGTGAGAAGCCGATAGCACTCAACACCGCCGAGGCCCAGGAGATGTGCGATGCCGCCGAAGCAGCGGGCATTGTCCACTACCTGAACCATGAATACCGCCGCTGCCCGGCCGTGGCATTAGCCAAACGGTTGATCGATGAAGGAAAAATCGGCCGCATCTTCCACTGGCGGGGCACCTACCTGCAAGACTGGCTGTGTGATCCAAATTTCCCGCTGACCTGGCATCTGCGCAAGGAGACGGCCGGATCGGGGGCGCAGGCCGGGATCAATTCCCACAGTGTCGATCTTGCCAGATTCTTGGTTGGGGAAATCAAAAGCGTGGTCGCCATGCAAACCACCTTCATCAAGGATCGTCCGTTGCCTGGCGCGGTCGCCGGAACCTTCAAAGCCGGCAGCGACGGCGGCGGTCAAACCGGACCGGTCACCGTGGAGGACGCGATAGCCATGATCGTTGAGTTTGAAAACGGCGCCATGGGCTCGTTCGAGGCCAGCACCTTCGCGCCCGGCCGGAAAAACTACAACTATTTTGAAATCTACGGTGACAAGGGCAGTTTGTTGTTCGATCTGGAACGCATGAACGAGCTGGAATTTTTCTCGAAGGATGATCCGGAATATGCCCAGGGCTTCAAAAAGATCATCGTCACGGAACCCTGCCACGCCTATGTGGATCACTGGTGGCCGCCGGGACACATCATCGGGTTCGAGCACCTGTTCCATCATGGCGTGGTGGATTTTCTTGATGCCATCGACCGGAAAACCTCGGTCACACCCAACTTCCTGGACGGCGTGAAAGGCATGCAGGTGTTGGAAGCCGGCCTTGCCGCCGCGCAAACCGGTGTCAAAGTAACCTTGTAAAGTCCAAGACCAAGCCTAACCAGGGCTTGCCCAACCTGCGCCCGCAATCCAGCAATAACTAACAAATGACCTCCGTTGAACGTTGCCTCACCGTCATCCGTGGCGGCATTCCCGACCGCGTGCCGGTCTGCCTGCATAATTTCATGGTGGCGGCGAAGGAGGCCGGCACCCCGCTCGAAAAGTGTCTAACCGATCCGGAGGCGGCCGCGCGGGTGCATATCCAAGCCGTGGAGAAATACGGCCACGACTGTATCCTCATTGATCTGGACACGACCATGCTGGCCGAGGCGATGGGTGCCCGCCGCGATGCCACGCCCGATGAACCCGGACACTTGGCTGCACCGGCCATCGACAGCCTTGAGGAGGTTGACAAGCTGCGTCCGGTTGATCCCCAGCGCGATGGACGCATTCCGGTCCTGCTGGAAGCCGTGCGCATCATGGCACGCGAACTCGGTGACAGGGTGGCGATCCGGGCGAATGCCGACCAGGGCGCGTTCGCGCTGGCGGCGCTGCTGCGCGGCATGCAGGACTTCATGATGGATCTGGCCGCCGAACCGGATCACCCCGGAATCCGCCAATTGCTCGAAGTTTCCTATCAAAGCCACCTCGCCACGCAACGCGCGCTGATAGAAGCGGGCGCTCATTTCACGTCGCTGGGCGATAGTGCGGCGGGACCCGACGTGATTTCCCCGGCCATGTTCGAGCGCTTCGCCCGTCCCTATCAGGAACGCCTTGTGCGCGAGCTCGCGGACGACGGCATATTCACGGTGATCCATATCTGTGGCAACACCACGACCATCCTGGAACAACTCGCACAGTATCCGCGCTGCGGGTTTGAACTGGACTACAAGACCGATCTGCACCGCGCCAAGGTTACCGTGGGGGCCAACCATGTGCTTTTCGGCAATGTCGATCCAAGTGGCATCATCGCACGTGGGACACCGGCGCAAATTCGCGAGACCACGCGGCAGTTACTCGCCGTGTGGAAACCGGGCGGCAATTTCATCCTCAATTCCGGGTGCGCGATTCCAGCCACGACCCCGGCGGAGAATCTCCACGCGTTCATGCAGGCGGCACGGGATTTCGGGACGTATGAGCGGACGCACTCTTTGTAGGCGCGCTGGTGACAGCGCGGGGGGCGAGACCCGGTTGCTCATGAACGTCCATCACCCAAGACCGCGTTCTCACGAACGCGCCTACGAGCGAACGCACTCTTCGTAGGCGCGCTGGTGACAGCGCGGGGGGCGAGACCCGGTTGCTCATGAACGTCCATCACCCAAGACCGCGTTCTCACGAACGCGCCTACGAGCGAACGCACTCTTCGTAGGCGCGCTGGTGACAGCGCGGGGGGCGAGACCCGGTTGCTCATGAACGCCCCATCACCCAAGACCCGCGTTCTAACGAATTCACCTCAGTCTCACTCCGCATCTTCGCCGGTGGCATTCTTCAACTGGCTCGACGGGATCGATGGCTTGGGTGCCGCCGGGACCGGAGTGCTTGCCGCTTGGGAGGCACCCTTGAACCGCAGGTCGAACGACTTCATTGAAACTCCGCGCTGGAATGGAGCGAAGAACCAAATGGTTTGAGCCCCCTTTACCAAGCGGATCTCCACCGGCTTGGTGGTTTCCCACATGCCATAGGTGCATGGCAGATTGATCCAAGCATAGCCGTTTTTAACGGTACCCACGCTGAATTCCCAGATTGTCGGCCCGCCCCGCTCGCGGCCATCCAAGGTGCTGAGGCGCACATTCTGGGCTTTCACCATGGGAAAATCCTTCGTGTAGGCGAGCCCGATGTTAGTGTCTTCAAAGAGCGGCTTCCACTCGCTGCCAGCCTTGTATTCCACCTTGAACCTCGAAATGCGATTAAAGAACCGCTCGTCGATCATGCAGGTGCTGATAGGCTTGACCTCGCCAAGGTCGATTTCCAACATGGCTTGATCGACCCCTTCATTGACGGCCCAGCGTGTGCCGGGATTGTTGTCAATCGCCTGCTGCGGTCCCAGGTCCTTGACCATGTTCTTATAGACGGCGGACGCCGTGGCGCTCTTGGCGGTATACATGGCACCGTAGGACCGGACAAACAGGCCTTGCTCAAAGTTGACCGTCCCGACTTTTGCCACTAGTTGATAGATTCCGGTCGCCGGCACATTGATCTTATAGCCTGCCCAGACGCTGCCCATGTTGGCCGCGAAATGGATTTGTTTGCCGGTGCCTGCCGGATAGCTATCATTAAGCCACACTCCGGGGTGGCCGCCGAAGACGGTGCAACCGCCGTTGTCGAAGAACGATGCCGCATCCGCGTGAATGACGCCGTTCACGGCCGAAAAGGTCGGAGGGACGACGGGAAGCGTCGAGGTCGCGGGCTTTGCTGCCACGGGTGCGGGCACCTTCGCAGGCGTGGCGGCAGGCTCCGGCGGAGCCTTGGTGATTTCCTTGGCAAGTTCAAGGATCGGTCCCTGGCTGGCTGCGGGAAGAGCCAAGGCGAGCCAGCGCATGTGTTCGACCCGCGCGAAGCGTTCCGGTTGCAACCGCGCATTCATCCCCTCGACGAATTCATTGCCCGATAACCCCAGCAGCTTGGACGCGGCCCAACTCCGACCAAAAGCCGTGGCCCATACACCATCGGGTTTCCGATAAGCCACGCAGGCATGTGCAGGTTGGCCCACCCCGGTGGCCGGAATGCCGAACGCCTGACAAATAAACACGGACCACGAGGAGCGCGGGCCGCATTTCCCGCCGCCGGCCAGCACGTTCTTGTAAGAGTTGCCATGTGAAATGGGCGAATTTCTGCGCCACACCTGGGTGGTTGTCTCGACCACGCCCTCATTGTTCCGGAATGTTGGGTTCCAAGTGTTGACCATTTCCCGACCCCATGCGAGGTCGGCATTGGTCGCCATCGAACACGTGACGTGCCGCAGTTCCCAGACCTCCAGCCTGTCGAAACTGGGAAACAACTCCTTGTTCTTGTGCGCCGCCTTGAAATGTTGATAGCGGGACAACGGCTCCTCAGGCTTTTCCGCTTGGCCGGCACCCCTGCAACCGGTGCCCGGCGGGTTCATCGCGGTGGCCATGGCGAGCTTCAAATAAAGACCAGTCCTGGACTCCGGGTCGGCATCGTAGATTGTCTTCCAGATGTTGAGCGAGCCGCCGGGAATGCCGAAACTGTTATCTTCGCGCTGGCGGAGTCCGATGGGCACTGCGCCTATCAACAACTGATCCAGGGTCTGACCATTCTGCATGAGCCAGAGCAGGAATGCCTGGTTGGACAACTCGGCCTTGGCGAAGTTTTCGACATTGCCGCTGCCGTATTTGAGCAGAAACGTCCGCTGGCCAAGCGCGCTGACAACCGCAGGATCCTTGAGAAGCGTCTTGAGCGCCAACTCCGATGTGCCGCCCGGGGTGGCCGTCGCCTTCTGGCTCAGCCATTTGGAGAGGTTGTCAAAATAACTGGCAAAATTCCCGGTATTAACCGCCTGTTTCAAATCCCCAGCATTCGGTTCCCAAGCCAGGAGGTTTGCGGGAACCGAAAATAACACGGCACCCAGAAGGAACCGTTGCGCGGCAGTCTTGATTTTTTTCATGGTCGGAGTGTCTTACTAAGGCCAGGGTTCTACGTCTGTCGCAGCCCGATCCTTTCATGGCACGCGCGTTTCCCTGCAAGAAGTGGCGGCGGCCTCGCGTAGTGGCGGGACTCCTTATGAAAATTCAAATGAATGCTATACATCCATACAGGTTGGGCATGCTGGTTTTATTGACCGGCATGACGTTTGGTAGTTTGCCAGTGGCAGGCGCGGATTGGCCGCAGTTCCGCGGGCCCAGCCTTGACGGCAAGTCAACTGAAACTGACATCATCAAGAGTTGGGAGCAAAAAGCCCCGGAATTGGTCTGGATGGGCGAGGGTATGGGCAACGGCTATGCCAGTGTGTCAGTGGTGGGCGAGCGGATCTACACCACCGGCGACATGAAGGATGGCCAGGGAGTGGTGGCCATCGATGCCAAGGATGGCAAGGTTTTGTGGTCCACAGTGCTGACCGAGGGCGTGCCGAAACATGGCTTTGAGGGCGCTCGCTGCACCCCCACCGTGGTTGGCAACCAACTGTGGGTGACCACCTCCAACGGCATGGTCGCCTGTCTAACCACCGACGGCAAGCTGGTCTGGAAGAAGAGTTTTGAGAAGGAATGGGGCGGCAAGATGATGTCCGGCTGGGGTTATGCGGAATCGGTGTTAGTGGACGGCAACGCCGCCATCTGCACGCCCGGCGGCCCGGACGCGATGATGGTGGCACTCAACAAGGACACCGGCGCGGAACTCTGGAAATGCAAGGTGCCCGAATACGGGAAAAACGGCAAACCCGGCGCGGGCTACAGTTCGATCGTTATCTCGAAGGCGGCTGGCGTCAAACAATACGTCCAAATGACCGGCCACGGCGTGATCGGCGTGCGCGCGACCGACGGCAAATTCCTCTGGGGCTACGACCACTCAGCCAACGGCGTGGCCAACATTTCCAGCCCGGTGATTGCCGGTGAGCATGTTTTTAGCTCCAGCGCTTATGGCGCAGGTGCCGGCTTGGTGAGACTTGAAAAGGACGGCGACGGCGTGAAGTCGACCGAACTCTATTTTCTGAAAGCCGACGTGCTGCAAAACCACCACGGCGGCATGGTGCTGGTCGATGGTTATATCTATTGCGGCCACAAACAAAACGGCGGCGACCCGGTGTGTATCGACGTCAAGACCGGCAAGTCAATGTGGGGCGCGGTGAAAGCACCCGCCAAAGGCTCGGCGGCCGTCACCTATGTGGATGGTCACCTGATCTTCCGCTATCAGGACGGCCTGGTGGTGCTGGTGGAAGCAACCTCCAAGGAATTCCATATGCTGGGCTCCTTCATGCCCAAGCATCAGGAGAAGGAATCGTGGGCCCATCCGGTCGTCTCCGGCGGCAAGCTCTATCTGCGCGAGCAGGACAAGCTGATGTGCTATAAGTTGTAATCATTCTGCAACTCATCGTAAATAAATGGGTTGTGGTTCATTGACATGAAGATCGCCCAAACCCAATTTATGTCCAAGTTTTTCCAGGTTGCCGCGAAATGGATCTCCCGGTCTGCGCCCGGCAGCAGTCGGGCCCTTATTGGCCGGTTGGCAGTCTTGACATGGCTGCCCTTGGTGGGTTGCACGGCGGTGCCAGCGTATCAACAGCAGCAACTGGCGAAACCTAACATGGTATTTGACGACACCCAGGCGTTTGCGTTCAGTGCACGCCTGCTGCCCCAATGTGAAC
>JBAXOF010000183.1:0-7902 GCA_037133375.1 Verrucomicrobiota bacterium
GTCACCTCCGGCGTCGTTCCCGTCGGCACCGCCTATGACCTGTGGGTCGCCGCAACCGGTCTGAGCGGAGACAGCGCGCTGCCCTACGCCGACCCGGATCACGACGGTGTCGCCAACGCCCTTGAGTTTGTGTTAGGTGGAGAGCCGAATCCGGCCAATTCCGGGTCTAACTCTAACGGCCTGGTGCCAACCGTGGCGCAAAGCGCCGGTAACCTGCTCTTCACCTTCCGCCGCAAGAATCTAGCGGAAGGCGCGTCGACGCTCACCTTCCAGTGGTCCACCGATTTGAGTTTCCCATCCGCCAATGACGTGCCGGTGGGTGTGGTGAGTTCCTCTACCAACGGCGTGGACGTCGTCGTCAATGTTCTGGACGCCGCCACCGACACGATTATCATCACTGTGCCGTTGGCCAAGGCGGCCGGCGGCAAGCTCTTTGCCCGCCTCGCAGTCACCGTGCCGTAGCTGCGGCTTGCAAGCGCCACTGCCCGGCACTCATCCAACGGGGCTGGCCAAGTCCCGTCTTCCTCCACGTCCAAGCAACAACACTTGGCAAGTGTCGTTGCTTGGCCTCAGTCGCCGAGGTTGCGCCGCAGCAAGGCGTCCAGTTGCAGTGGGTTGATCACGGTGATGGCGCTGCCCTTGACGCGGACCAAGGCGAGGCTGCGCCACTTTGCCAGGGTGCGGGAGAGGGTTTCGCCGACGGTGCCGAGTTCTCCTGCCAGCACCCGCTTGGTGCGGCCGAGGCGGATTTCAGCGGGTGAATCTGTTAGAGGGCGCGGGCATTGCTTGAGCAACCAGTGGGCGAGGCGCGACTCCACGTCCTTGAGGGTTAGATCATCCAGGCGGCCGACCAACTCGCGCAGATGCACGCTCATGGCACCGAGCATGCGCAATGCCAGTTCGGGGCTGCGGCGGAGCAGGTCGAGAAACGGCAGCTTCGGCACTAACAGCACCGCCGATTCCTCCACCGCGCGGGCATTGGCTGGGTAGCCGCCGGGGCTGGCCAGTGCCGCTTCGGCGAACGATTGGCCGGCCCGGAACACGGCAATGACCTGTTCCTTGCCCGCCGCGTTGACCCGATGCACATTCACCGCGCCGCTCTGGACCACATAAAAGCCCGCGGCGGGTGCGCCCTCGTGAAACAGGAAGTCGCCCTTGGCCAGGCGCCGTGGCAGACAGAGTTGGGCGATGGTTTCCAAGGCCTCGGGTGGCAACCCGCTGAAGAGTTGGCACACGCGCAGAGTGTGGGCAAAGGCGGTTTGGCGGAGAAGCTCGGCGCGCGAGGTGGTCACGACCAAGTTTCTAGGCGTTGCAGGGGACGTGGTCAAACTCACAATAGTTTGACCTGCGTCAAGGTGGGATGCCGGTCGCCGCGCTAAACCCACAGTGCGCATGGCGCTGCCGCCCTGCGCTTGTCAAACATCTAACCACCAATATCCAATCATCATGTTCTGCTTCCAATGTGAACAAACCTCCAAGGCGACCGCTTGCACCACTCAAGGTGTTTGTGGCAAAACCGACTCCACAGCCTGTCTGCAGGACCTGCTCCTGCACGCCGCCAAGGGCGTCGCCCAATACGCGTCGCGCGCCGCCAAACTCGGCGCCGTTACCCGCGAGAGCGACCACTTCCTTGTCGAGGCGCTCTTTCTAACTGTCACCAACGTGAACTTCGACGACGCGCGCTTCGAGGAAGTGTTGCGGCGGGCCGTCACGGTGCGCGATGCCGCGCGCGAAGCGTATGAAGCCGCCGCGCGTGCGGCCGGTCAGGAACCGGAGGAGGTCAAAGGGCCGGCGGTGTGGCGTCCGGCGGCGGATCTCGAAGGGTTCATCCGTCAAGGCCGGCAGGCGGCCATTCTCTTTGATGCGGATCCGGAGGGGGCGGACATCAGCGGGCTCAAGGAGTTGCTGACATACGGCATCAAGGGCGCGGCGGCTTACGCGGAACACGCGGCCATTCTCAATTACGAGTCGGATGAGATCGCCGCATTCTTCCGTGACGCGCTCGCGGCGCTGGGCGATGGCGGGCTCACGATGAATGAATGGCTCGGTCTCTCTCTGCGCTGCGGCGAGGTGAACCTGAAGGTCATGGAATTGTTGGATGAGGCACACACCCGCACGTTCGGCCATCCGGTGCCCACGGCGGTGCGCGTTGAGCCGATCAAAGGCAAGGCGATTCTGGTTTCCGGCCACGACCTCAAAGACTTGGAAACCCTGCTGATTCAAACCGCCGGCATGGGCATTCACATTTACACCCACGGCGAGATGTTGCCGGCCCATGGCTATCCTGCGCTGAAAGCCTATCCGCATCTGGTTGGCAACTACGGCGGTGCCTGGCAGGATCAGAAGGTGGAGTTTGCGCAATTCCCCGGTGCCATCCTCATGACCACCAATTGCATCCAGGAACCCCAACCCAGCTACATCGACCGCATTTTCACCGCCGGACATGTCGGTTGGCCGGGCGTCACGCATCTCACCAACCGCGATTTCAGCCCGCTGATAGAAGTTGCCTTGGCGGCGCCGGGGTTTGTGGAGGATGGGTCGGATCAGACGCTTCTAACTGGCTTTGGGCGCAACGCTGTGTTGGGAGTGGCGGACCAGGTGGTGGCCAGTGTCAAGAGTGGCGCCATCCGCCATTTCTTTTTGATCGGCGGCTGTGACGGCGCCAAATCCGGCCGCGATTACTACACGGACCTGGCGCTGGCGGTGCCGCAGGATTGCGTCATCCTCACCCTGGCCTGCGGGAAATTCCGCTTCAACAAGTTGGACTTCGGCAACATCGGCGGCATTCCGCGCTTGCTGGATATCGGCCAGTGCAACGACGCATACTCGGCCATTCAGATTGCGGTGGCGTTGTCCAACGCCTTTGGCTGCGGGGTCAATGATTTGCCGCTGTCGATGGTGTTGTCGTGGTATGAGCAAAAGGCCGTGGCCATCCTCCTCACGCTGCTCCATCTGGGCATCCGCAACATCCGCCTCGGGCCCACCCTCCCCGCATTTCTAACACCCGCAGTGCGACAGGTGCTCGCCGACACCTTCAACCTCATGCCTATCACTGATGTGGAGGACGATCTCAAGGCGATCCTCTACCCGGCTGCGTGAGGCGGCGGGGAGGTCCCGCCCCACCCGTAAATTGTGCTGGCAAACCCGCCAGCACATGGCATGTTTCACGCATCATGAAATGCCCGCTGATTGTAGGGGTGACTGGAGTGTTGCTGGCATGCGGGCTATCCGCCCAAATGGTGGTTCCCGCGTCGCCAAGGAAAATGGCGGCCCGTCCCATTGGGGGCAATTCTTCGGTCGGGGTGACGATCACCCCGACCGACACGGCGGAGCAGAAGGTGCGTTACACCACCCACGTCGTGCTGGCCGATTCCCGGCAATGGACCAGCACCGATGGCAAGACCCTCCAGGCCAAATGGATCGCCTTCGAAGACCTCGTGGTCGAATCCACCCAAGGCGCGGCCAAGCCCACGCCCCCGGTTCCACCCGCCAATCCCACGCTCGTGCGCGACGGGAAAATCCGCCTTATCGGCACCCAAAAGCCCTTCGAGCTGGCGCTTGATCGCCTGAGCCAGGCTGACCGCGATTTTGTCGAGCAGTATCGCGCCGCCCATCCGCCAAAGGCGGAAGTGCCACCGCCTTGATCCACAACCCTGCTGCTTGGTTGACGATGGCACGATGGCGATGGCAGGGACGCATCTCCGAGGCGTCCGGCGGGGGCGATGCCGCCACGAATTGTTTGTCCATCACTCGTTAGGACGCTCGGATATTGGCCCGGATTTAGCTCGTGAATTCCCAGCCGGTCTTTTGATGATTCGATCTAACTGAGCCATCGTTGCTATGCACCAACCGGACCTTTCGGAGAACGGCTCCATCTATGGTGGTTCTTGCGGCAATCGTTGATTTCATGGGCATTGGTGCGTTACTGGAATTGGTTCGTGATGCATGGTTGTGACTGGTGATACGGCTGGTTGTGTGGAATCCGTGTGGAATTCCACCATCCGACACATCTCTGCCACACCACCGCCACCGATCAAGGTCATTTTTCATGCTCCGGGATTTTTGGGTTTGTAGCCGAGCTGCCGCAGACGGGCGAATTACCCCGAATTCGGCCAGTTTCAACGCCGGACGGACACCGGAAGGGTGGCGGCAGTCGGCCATGGCGGGGCGGCGGTCATTGCGTGGCTGTCTGATAGCAGGACGGTTGGCGGGGGACAAGCGGGAACTGAAGTGGAGAGGGGGAATGCGCCCGCCGCCATGGCCACAATCTGGAGGCCTACCTCGCCGCCGTGCTTGGACGCTTGCCAGCCATGACCAACCCAACCAGGACATCGGCGCACTGCGCCCTCCCACTGGCAACCAACCGCCGCGGCAGGACCTCTCGTGAACGTTGAAGCCACGGCCTGTCCGAGCTGATGCGTACCGACGCATAGATAACATACACACCTGTGTATGCTATCTATGCATACTCGGCCAGCAGATCCACGCGCCCACTCATTGAGCGCTTACAATAGAGAACCTAGGGTGACCAAGCTTATATTCGTTTATACCATCCGAGCTTTGTCAAAACGAACTTAACAGCGCACAGCATCAACACAAGGGCAATCCATGACGCCATTTTGCCAATCAACACTTCTACAAGCGTCATCGTTCCCACCACAACAGCTATCAAAATGAGATATAACAGACCTTTAGGGCCTTTAGCCCAAGTAAGCAAAATGCCAGAAACTGCAAACAATAATATTATGTAAATGTCCACTTTAGGTAGTTCGATATGGATGACCGATCACAAAAAAGGTGGGCGTAACCAAATCGGAAGGGGAGGGGCATGGAAGTCTGTCGGGAAGTTCGGTGGCTCCGCATCGGGCGGATAAGCATTGTATCTAAATGGATCCTCGGGCAAGGTTGGCGAATGCGGGAACGGTTGTGAGTAATATATTGTGGAATCCATTCGTAATTCAATTATGGTCCCGCTGCATTCGCTATCATCGTTTAACCGCCGAATACCCAACTCAATCTCATCTACTATTTTATTCAAAGTTCTTTTCGTTGCAACAACTGCTGCTGCTCCACCAACGGCAATGGCAATATCGTTTTTCAATGTGCTGACCTCAGCCATCTTTGCCTCGACTCGCCTAAGGATCTTCGCTGCTCTCACGGGATCACAACATTTTCCAACCTGGTTGCTTTTTTCAATCCGCTTAACCAGCTTGTAGGCCGATTTCCCCTTCGTAATTGTTGTCCAGGCCGCACCTCCTGCGCCAGGCGCGCCAATTGCTCCAAATGCCCCAGAAATAATAATACTTGAAATATCGACATCTGACCAAGCCTCCGAGCCGCTCTTACCACATGCATAGTTGAGTGAAACTTGAATCAGGTAATCCGCTCCAGCTCCTGCGATTAGGCCCAATGGCCCAAACTCGCCAAGAACATCATAATCATTGACAGCGTTGTTTTGAATCATCCCATACAGGTTCACCCCTCCTTCCTCTTCAATCGGGTCCTTGCTCATCCAGCGGCCTGTTAGCGGGTCCATATATCTGTAACCGTAGCAAGCCACATGCATGGTTTTGGCGGCTGAATTATTGCTAGATAACCAATTGCAAACCAATGGCTTACGCGAATTTCCGGGTCTAGGCGACCTAGGCCGGATTTGACGTCGAATCGGCCCTAAACCGCCCTTGGAGCCGCCGCAGACGTGCGCTTTACCCCGGATTCGGCCCGCTTCACGGCGCCAGATGGACACCGGGAAGGTGGCGGGGGGCGGCCATGGCGGGGTGGCGGTCATTGCTGGGCTGTCTCATAGCAGGGCGGTTGGGCGGGGACAAGCGGGAAGTTGAGACGTACGGCTGCGCAACAGATTTTTGACAATTCGTCTGTGGCCATATTTTCAGCGCTTACTCGGCGGCCATTGCTTGTCTGTCTGATAGATACGGCGGTTGGGCGGGGGCAAGCGGGAAGTGAGACGGTGGAGCAGGGGAGGATGTCATGGCGGCGCACCTGGTCGCCCAAATCCATACCCGTAACCCCTAACATGTCTATCCTCGAAGACTGACCCGAAAGATTATCTATATAGAATTGTTCCATTATTTTGAATAAACATAGGCTCTTTGCCAGCACCAAAAAAGGGCGGAGAAATAAAATTGTTTGAATCGAATAGTTTGTCTAGCTTTCCATTTATGTCATACCATGCCGAACCAGTGTCTTTGAAAACAACGAATAATTCCTTCTTCTCTTCTCCGAAATATGGACCAAAAATGCTGCCGTGATCCATCTTCGATGTCCACTTAATCTGTCCGCTATTGACATCAATGCACATAATTTTTCCTGAACGCACCCTAGGCACATATGTAGCAACACATAGCCCGGTTTCTATTAAAACTCCGGGATGTGCAAATTTTTCGCTACCGTCTCCAATTACATTTCTCCATATTTCGCCGCCTCCGCCGTCCAATTTAACGACAAGTCCGTCAGCCAATATAGCAATTGATTGACCTTGAGGAAGTATGTGTAAGGACCCAACCACTGGCGCTATCCCATGAGGAACTCTTTGGGGTTCTGCGTTCCATATTCTCTGACCCTTGATGCTATAGCAAGAAATCCCATGCAGAAAAGTGGATAAATAGATTTTACCTTGCTCACGATCCATAGTTAGCCCAAAATATTCAGTATCAACATTCACATAATCTATAATCTTATGTGATATTCCAGATTCGACATCAATGATCCAGATCGCCTTCTTGGTAGCAGTCACCCATTTTCCGCTTTCCCAAGGCTGACATGCAATAATCAACGAGTCAGTCTTCCCAAGTTCAATTATCTCGCCATTCAAGAAATTCCTTTTCACGAGTCGATTTGATGAGGAAAACACAATTCCATCGCTTTCTTGGACTAACATGCTCGATCCAATATGCGACGCCAACGTAGTGACTTTGCCATCGAAACTTTCGTTAAGTGTTCCAGCTTCCGATATATAATAAACCTTGCCCTCATGACTCACTATTGGAGAACAGTCTTGAGCGCACATGGTAAAAGCAATTGGCGCATAGGCACCACCTTTTGCTTGCAAGGACAAAACTCCGGCCATCAGAACACATGTTAAACGGTTCATTTGCGTGTTTGGATGTTGACTGCGCTATTCGGGCTCCCACTCCAAAATTTTCTAGCGTCTTCAAGACTCGTCTCCCCTCCGCCACCCCAGTGGAATCCCTCACCAAAATAATTAATGCAATCCCAGCTTCGCTGTCCATACATCTTGTATATATCAGCCCTGCCCTTACTTCTCTCTGGTTGATCTTTTTGCAGTCCCGCGAGGTCATTTATAGCCGCATCTTTTACTCGCTTGAGACATGCACAAACATCAGGATAAATTGATGGGTTAAACGCCGCTCGGGGCTGACTGCGATCATCATCATCGGCCGATCCCGATGTTGGTATATCTGGAACCTGAGACCTCGGATCAGAGGATTCATCACCATTATCTGATGGGGTATCGTTGTAGGTATCATCCTTGTCCTTTATGAGATATTGAGGCATCCCAAGATCATCAACGCCATTCGGCTTTAGCCAAGGAGGAGGATTCCCATCAGCAATGTCTTGTTGTTCTTGGTCATTCGACTGCTCTCTTGTATTCCATGGGGTTCCGTCAAACATTTCCGAAAGACTAGACCATTGCTCAGGGGTAGGGTAATCAAAACGTCTCTTCCAGTAAATTTCTTGAGCGTCTGACATTTCGAGGCCGAGGATATCAACCTTACTGATTGGGTTGTTATGTACCATTTCATATAGGTTGAGACATCCCGACTTTCCAAGCTTGCGCTTGGAAGAGTGTCGTCGCCTGCCCTTCTCACCAATTGGATCCTGGCTCATCCAGCGGCCTGTCAGCGGATCATAGTACCGTTT
>JBAXOF010000184.1:0-7901 GCA_037133375.1 Verrucomicrobiota bacterium
CGAGCCGCGGGCGACTGATCTAACGCCTCGCACCAAGCCGCTGCCGGTCGAGCCGCGCAAGACGGACGTGGTGCCTCGCACCAAACCGCTGCCGGTCGAGCCGCGGGTGACTGATCTAACGCCCCGCACCAGGCCGCAGCCAGTCGAGCCGCGCAAGACAGACGTGGTGCCTCGCGACACACAGGTGCAACCGGTGCCGACCCGCCGAGTTGAGGTCCCCCAGCAAGCTCCGAGAACCGTGGAAAGGCTGCCGCAGCGCGTGATAGAGCCGCCGGTCAAGGAAAAGGCGGTTCCGCGTGACAACGTCACGGATCAACCCGGAAAAAAAGACCGCAAGAAGGATGATAAGTGAAAGCCCTCATGCCGCGCTACTGAACTCCTTCAATCTAACAAACTAAACCGACACTCCCATGCAAGACCCCGTCTATAAACTCATCGAACTCACCGGCACTTCCAGCACTTCCATCGAGGATGCGGTTGGCAGCGCCATTCAACGCGCGCACCAAACCCTCAAGAACCTGAGCTGGTTCCAAGTGGTCGAGACGCGCGGCAATATCGTCGAGGGCAAAGTGCATCATTGGCAGGTGACCCTCAAGGTCGGCTTCCTTATCGAAAACACTGAGGCTACAACCGCATAAGCGAAAGCAGCGTGGTTGCCAGTCCCGTCCACAAGTGGGGCACGGGCGGCTTGCCCATGTGAGACTCATTCAATATCCAGCCCCTTACGCCAGACCGGCGCGGATGAGCAGCGGTTCGAGCTCGGGGTCGCGGCCCATGAAGCGCCGGTAGAGTTCGTCGGGCGGGGTGGAGTTGCCTTGGCTGAGGATGTGTTGGCGGAAAGCGCGGCCGGTGGCGGCGTTGAGAATGCCTTCGTTCTGGAAGCGGGTGAAGGCATCGGCATCGAGGACCTCGGCCCATTTGTAGGAATAGTAGCCGGCGGCGTAACCGGTGGGGTCGCTGAAGAGATGGTTGAAGCGGCGCACCATGGAGGGGGTTTCCGTGTTGAGCGGGGCCCGGTAATCTGCTAGAATCCGGCGGTCCACGGCATCAAGGTCGTTGCCGAGGTAGGCGGTGAGGTGAATGTGCAGTTCAAGGTCGAGCTTGGCATAGGCGAGTTGGCGCATGAAGACGGAGGCGCTCAGATAGTTCTTGGCGGCAAGCATCTTGGCTAACAAATCATCAGGGATCGGCGCGTCGGTTTCATGGTGACGCGCAAAGAGGTCCAGCGACTGGCGGTCCCAACAGAAATTTTCCATGATCTGAGACGGCAGTTCGACGAAGTCCCAGGGGACGTTGGTGCCGGCCAGCGATTTGATCGGCACCTCGCTGAGCATGCCGTGGAGCAGATGGCCGAATTCATGGAAGATGGTTTCCACCTCGGCATGGGTGAGCAGCGCCGGCTTGCCATCGATCGGCGGGCTCAGGTTGCCGACGATCAGGCCGAGGTGGGGTTCGCCCGTGGCACCGATGTGCAGGCTGTTCATCCACGCCCCGCCACGCTTGGCTTCGCGTGGGTGCCAGTCGGCATAAAACGACCCGAGATGCGCGCCGGTACTCAAGTCGTGGATTTCATAGCAGGCGCACTCGGGGTGCCAGACTTCAATAGGTGCGTCATCCTTGTTAGATGAGACGGGTGCTGCGCTGCCGGGCGGGATATAGGTGGTGTCCAGCTTGCGGATGGTGATGCCAAAGAGACGGGAGGCAATTTCAAACATGCCGGCCATGACGCCATCGACTGGAAAGTAGGGCCGCAGAGCTTCTTCGTCGAAGTCATAGTTTTCCTGGCGCTGGCGTTCGGCCCAGTAGCCGACTTCCCATGGTTCAAGCGGGGCGACGGGTTGTTGGGTGGTGGCGGCCTTGTAGTGGGCGAGTTGGCGATGCTCGGCGAGGAACGCGGGATGGATGCGGTGGTGGAGGTCTTCCACGAAGGCAAGGGCGGTGCTGCCGGTCTTGGCCATGCGCCGTCGCAATGTTAGATCGGCAAAGTGGCCGTGACCGAGGATGGTGGATTTCTCTTGGCGGAGTAGCAGAATTTGCCAGACGAGCGGCGAGTTGTCATAGTCGCCGTAGCCGCCGATTCTAACGGAAGCATCCCAAACCTGGCGGCGGATGGCATCGTCATGCAGGTGTTGCATGACCGGCAGCATGGAAGGCGCTTGCAGCGTGAAGCGCCACGCGGGGGATTGTAGCGGAGGTCTGTGCCCGTCGCTGGCATTGCCCGGCGTCTGTAGCGGCGGTCTATGCCCGCCGTCTTGTGACGACCCCGCGCCTGATGCGGGAGGGACGCCCGCACTCCTTGATTTGGCATTGGCGGCGGCGGTAGCTTTGGCGGAATCCGGCAACCCGGCGAGTTGCGCCTCATCGTGGATGATGAGTTCCCAGGCGTTGGTGGAGTCGAGAACGTGTTCGGAGTAGAGCTGGGTGAGCTTGGAAAGCTCGGCGTCGATGGCGGAGATGCGTTGTTTTTGTTCCGGTTGCAGATCGGCTCCGGCCTGTTGGAAATCGGCTAGGGTCTCCCGCACAAACCGTTGTGCTACCGGGGCCAGCGCGACGATGGCGGGGCTGTCAGCAACACTCTTGAGCACCTCCCAGAGACGGGCATTGAGCGGGATGGATGAATAAAAGTCCGACACCTCCGGCAGCATCGTGTTAAGGGACTCGCGCTGGGCGGGGTTGTTGTTGACGGAATCGAGGTGTTGCAGGCGGCCCCAACCACGACCGAGCACCTCGGTCGCTTGTTCGAGGGCGAGAAAGGTGCTCTCATAGGTCGCGCTTGTTGGATCCTGCGCGCAGATCACCGCGATGTTTTGTTTTGATAGATCGAGGGCGTGGCGGATGTCTTCCGCAATGTTCCCGGACGTGAGCGTGGACCAGCGGATGTGGAACTCGGGGGCGAGGAACGGGTGCATGGAGAGAGATGAAGTTAGTAAGTGAAAAAGTGAGCAAGTGAAAGAGTATCCGTCGGATCAGTCGGATCCGACGGATGATTCTTCTTCTGTCTTCTGTCTGGGAGCGCAGCGGTCTTGCGTCTTCGGCAGCGGCCGGACTAGATTGGCGGGGAGGGGAAAGACGCGGTCGAAGATGCCGGGAGCGATCTCGTTGGCTTGGGCGTACGCGTCGCGGAGCATTTCCAGTTTGGCATCGAGGTTGTCGATGTGATGCAGGGCAAACGCTTCCGGGGTGCGCGGCAGGGTGGGGGAGCCGAACTCGAATTGACCGTGGTGGCTGGCGATGAGGTGGAGCAGATGCAGGCGGGTCTCCTCAGCGGACGGCTTGAGGTCAGCCCAGGCGGCGGCGGCGGGGGAATCCAATAATTCGCGCCAGAGTTTGTTGACGAGTTCGATGCCGAGCGGGATGTGGCCTAACATCTCACCGTGAAGGCTGAGGATTTGGCCGAAGCCGTCTTCGGGATAGGCATTTTCCCAGAGTTTGCCGCAATCGTGGAAGAGCACGCCGGTGAGCAATAGGTCGCGGTTGAGCTCCGGATAGACCGGGCACAGGGCGGCGGCGGCACGCAGCATTTGGGCGACGTGTTCGACGAGTCCGCCGCGGCGGGCATGGTGGTTGCGCTTGGCGGCGGCGGTGCGGCGGAAGCGCTCGCTCATTTGGGTTAGAAACCGCTGGCACAGCGCGTGAAGTCGTGGGTCGCTGATGGATTGGCTGAGGCCGAGGATGTCGGCATAATCCCGTTCTTGTTTGTCGCGGGTCGCCGGGTCGCCGGCGAGGAAATTGGCAATGGCCGCGGCGTCCAGTGCATGCCAGGCGAGATGGTTGGGGTTGACGCCGTATTGATTCTGGGTCCACTCGGCTTCCAGTCGGACCATGGCCCCATCGGCGAGGGCGTTGGCCGCGTCAAAAATCTCCGAGTCCGCCCAGATTTTGATAGATAAATTGCCGGTGGCGTCGGCGAACACAAGCTCCAGATAGGGTTTGCCGGTTTTGGTCGAGCGGGTGGCGCGGGATTGGAGCTGGGCGGCGATGGCAGCGGAGATAGGGGTTGCGCCGGATTGCTCCTTGAGGGAGGTAATGGTGATGGGACTCACAAACGTGGCTATAGTAGATGCGTCGCTCTGCGGCAAGCCAAGATTGGCAGACAAGTCAGACCTCTTCGCCGCCCTGGCCTTGCTTGCGCATTTCCTCAAGGGCTTCGGACATGTCTTCGAGGCTGTCCCAGAGCGCGCGGATGACATAGAGCGGGGCACCACAACGCACGGCTAGCGCAAGACAATCCGACGGCCGGGCGTCAAGCTCGACGATCTTGCGTTCCATGATTTCGTTTTGCGCTTCGAGAATGAGACGGGCGTAGTAGATCTCATTTTCCATGCGGACGATGACGGCGCGCGACACTTTGGCCCCAAACGCTTGCAGGGTGCTGAGAAACAAATCGTGGGTGAGCGGGCGCGGCACAGACTGGTCACTGAGGACGGTGTTGATAGATGCGCCGACCGCAGGGTCGATGTAAAAGACAATCGCCTTGGTGCCATCACCAAGGAACACGGCACATCCGGCCTGGGTCGGCAGCAGGGCGATGGGTTCGACGCGGACGAGATCGGCCATGGGGGTGGGATGCGTTAGATTGGAAGTTGGCAGTTATCAGCAATAGAGCAGCTGCCCACTGGTTGAAGTTGGCGCTGCATGAGGTATTTGCGGGAGCCGGCAACGTATTTGATGGCCCAGCCTTTGATTTTCGCCTGTTCGTCGAGCGGTAGGCTGCGGACCACCTTGGCGGGCGAACCCAAAACCAGCGAACCGGGCGGGATGACGGTGCCGCCGGTCACCAGCGCGCCCGCGCCGATGATCGAACGTTCGCCAATGACCGCGCCGTCCAAAATGATGGCCCCCATGCCGACCAGCACCTCGTCCTTGACGGTGCAGGCATGCAGGATGGCGGAGTGGCCGACGGTGACAAGTTCGCCGACGTAGCAGCCGTAGTTGTCGGCGAGATGGATCACGGCGTTGTCCTGGATGTTAGAGCGGGGGCCGACGACGATTTCGTTGATGTCGCCGCGCAAGGTGGCTTGATACCAGATGCTCACTTCTTCATGCAGGGTGACGCGACCGATCACGTCCGCACTCGCAGCAATGAACACGCTGGCGTGAATCGATGGGGAAAACTCCAGAAAATTCTCAATGGCCATGCGCAAAACTTAGGGGAGCGGCCCACAAAGTGCAAGCGCTGGTTGCTGAGCGCCGGGTTTTTCGCAAGGCAGGGGCAGCGCTTGCCTGCGGCGAAGAAGCGCCCCTGTCTTACGCGTGCGCCAGCGCCTCTTCAAAGGCCGCCCGCAGCACCTCGAAAGGTTCGGCCCCGCAAGACACCCGCAGCAGGTTGGGGGACACCCCACAGCCTTCGGCCCACTCCAATTCGTGGTAATGGGCGAGCAGCGTGTAGGGGCACACCAGCGTGAAGGGAGTGCCAAAACTTGGCCCCTTGCTCAAACGCAATGCGTCGTAGACCTTTGGGGTTTTCTTTTCGGTCTTCAACACAAACGAGAGCAAGCCGCCAAAGCCGCCGCCCTTGCGCATCGCCGCTTGATAGTTTTCCGCAGTGGTCAGCGAGGGATGCCAAACTTTCTCCACCGCCGGGTGGTCGGCCAGCCAAGTGGCCAATGCTAAACCATTGGCGTTGGCGGCGTGCATCCGCTGCGGATAACCTTTGAGATTGGATAGAAGCACCTCCGCATCCGCGATGTAAAGGGGTGCGCATTCCACCGCGTCCGCCGCCAGCGACTCGCGCAGGGCATCGGCGACCGGCGAATCCGCGCGCACCGTGGCCATGCCAGCCATCACATCGCCTTCGCCGGATAGCCACTTGGTCAAACTGCTGGTGACCACATCCGCGTAGCGCAGGGCCTCGACATTCATGGGGCCAGACGCCGAATCATCGACCACCAGGGGCGTGGAACTTTCCGCACAGGCATCCGCCACCCGCTGCAAATCCACCGTCCGCAACAGCGGATTGCTCGGCGCTTCGGTGAACACCCCGGCGAATTCACCCTGCCGGATCCGCTGCAAGGCCTCATCGAACGATTCGCCCGTCGCCTCATACAAATACACGACCCCATGGCCGAACATCTTTTGCACTTTCAGACAATCCACATACGGGAACTCGAGTTGCAACGTCTTTTTGCCATCGCGCATGCCCGGGAGCGCCCGCAGCACGGCCGTCACCGCCGCCATCCCGCTGGCAAACACAAACTGGTCGGTCGCTGCCGCCCCGCTGAATTTTGCCAGCGATCTAACGATCAAATGGGACTTCGAGCCCTCCCGCAAATTTCCGTCGGAAAAATCCTGTGCCTGGCGACTGCTCACGATCTCACCGCTCAGCCGCCAGTAGTCGTCGGCCGCGGCTTTTGCCTTGGCCGGCACCACCAGCACATGCAAGCCATGGAAACTGGTGCTGCGTACGGCGGTCTCGGCCTGGAGTTCGACCCAGCGATGGGCGCGTTGCACGGCGGTCCGCGTGGGTAATACGATGACTTCCTCGCCCTCGCCCGCCACCTCCGCCTTGGCTAACGCAAACAGGCGCTCGACCGCCGAGTGCCGGAAAAACCTCGGATAGCCGGTGCGCATCCGGTGGCGGATCTTGTCCAACCCTTCCTCATAACCCACCACGGCGGCCCAGGTCGGCAGGCATACCGAACACGCGTGCGGGGAATCTGGGAGTGGTAGCCCCAGATCCTCGTCCTGCCATGCCGGTTCGGCGCTAAGGTCTCGCATCGCGCGACATCAATGCCCGCTCTTGGCTGCCAGCGCAAGCCGGATTCTCGCGCCCCCAAATTTCGCGCCGGAGGACGGGGTGGAATCCGTGCCACTGGGGATCCGGTAAATCCCTGGTGAATTTACCATTTTTGGGCGTCAATCCGGTGTGTCAACCTCAGAGCATTCACCAAACCCTCATCTGCAAAGTCCTCGGGGCCGCCGGCATAGAACAATTCGAGGCGGTGTCGTTCCATAAACAGCTACATTCTGGGTTCCCAAAGGCCAGCCTAGCGATCGAGAATCGAGTTCCAGTGCTCGACGTGATCCTTTTGGGACTCAAACAGGGACGTGACGTCGTCGTGGATGGTGATGGCGGTGATCTTGTCGCCCACGCCGTTGAATTTGCAACCGCGCTCGCCGGTGTTGCTCTTGCCAGTGATCTTTTCCACCACATCCAATCCGTTGGTCACCTGGCCAAACACCGCGTGGCGGTTGTCCAGAAAAGGCGTGGCGGTCGTCGTGATGAAAAATTGCGATCCATTGGTGCCCGGTCCTGCATTGGCCATCGAGAACACCCCTGGCGCACGATGCCGTAATTCCGGATGAAACTCGTCGGCAAATTTGTAGCCAGGCCCGCCGCGACCGGTTTCCGTCGGGTCACCGCCTTGCAGCATGAACCCCTCGATCACCCGGTGGAAAGCCACCCCATCGTAATACCCGCGGCGAGCGAGATTGAGAAAATTGGCACAGGTGAGTGGAACTTTCGAGGCATACATTGTGGCGTCAATGTCGCCTGCGGTTGTGTGAAGCGTGATGCGAATGTCGGACATGCGAGGAGTCAGGCATGGCCACCGTGTCTTGGCAAGCGCGAAGGGCGTTGGAGAATCGCCAAGGCATGGCGTGTGCAACCAAAGCGGTGTGGCAGTCGCTTCTCCGCCTGCTTCGCGGGCTTTCCACCGCATCCATGCATGCTCCGCGCCACCAAGTTCCGTTGAGTCGTGCCCCAAAGCGCTCGTTCTGAATTTTACCTTGGAATTCAGGGGGGAATACCGGACTCTCCCCTCTCTGCAGCCACTCACCTCTTCACTTACTTACCTTTTCACGTCTTTCCCCTTATGCCCACTGTTGCCATCGTCGGCCGCCCGAATGTCGGGAAATCCGCTCTCTTCAACCGCCTTGCCGGACGCAAAATCGCCATTGTC
>JBAXOF010000185.1:0-7799 GCA_037133375.1 Verrucomicrobiota bacterium
GCCGACCGCTGGCTCGGGTTCTCCGAATGCGACCTTGCAGCCATGCTCGAACGCGTCGGCTTTACCCACATCGAAACTGTGGTGGCGGACCGGGAAACGACTGCCCCAGGCTTCCAAACGTTGTTAGGCATCGGCGTCCGCCCGGCTTGAAAACGCGGGGGACGACACTTGGATGCGATGCGACGGCAAGAATTGCATTGTGTGACGCCGTGGAATATGCGAGGCTGCGGCATGGCCCTGACCATTGAAGTTCCCGATGATGTCCTATGTGCACTGCCATTTCCAGCTTGGGAAAAGGAAGGACGGATCCGCACCGAGATGGCCTGCGTGATGTATCGGAATGGCTGGTTGAGTCTGGGAAAATCCGCTGAACTCGCCCGAGTGGACTCTTTTCTGTTGGGCCGTGAGTTGGCGAGCCGGGGGATCCCGATGCATTACAGCGACGACATGTTGCAACAGGACATGGCTTATGCTCGTGGTAAGTGACACCACGCCGGTCCGGGCTCTCGCGCTGTGTGGGCGAATGGATCTGCTCGTGCAACAATTTGGCAGCGTTGTCATCCCCATGGCGGTTAATAATGAACTGGCGAGACTGCCACACGAGGGTGGACGGGCAATCATCCAAGCCGCCATTGCGGACGGGTGGATGAAGGTTGACTCATCCCCGCCAAGTCCGCTCGGCATCTACCTGAGGGGAATTCTCGACCCCGGCGAGGCTGCGGCCATTGATCTCGCCTGCGTAGGAAAGGCCAATTGGCTCCTGATGGACGAAATGGCCGGCCGCCAGGCGGCCGCACGCCTTGGCCTCAATGTTACGGGTTCTATCGGCGTGTTGCTTCGCGCCAAGGCCGAAGGCAGTATTGTTTCCCTGCGGCAGGAGATCGACCGTATTCGCAGCGCAGCGAAATTCTACATCAGTGAGGAACTGGAGGAACGAGTACTGAGAGCGGTAGGCGAACTCTGAGGTTCACTTGGACCCGCCCCATCCAGGGCCGACAAAGCGCTTCTTCCTCCAAGAGCTTACCACCCTGTCGCATCGAGGCACCCGGCAACCCGTGTCGACCTGGGCGGGCGGCTATATTCGCCGCCGCCTCAGAAGAAAAATCCTTGCCAACAAGCACGCCAAGAACTAAGTGCGTCTTTGAGCGCAGCGGTCTTCGGTCTTCTTCTTATTTCACCACCTGCAGCCGCATGAAGCGCTGCGGATGAGTGGCAAATGGCACGTTGTCGCGCACCGTCACCAGCCAATAACTCCCGCCACCCGGGGTCGGGTCGGTTTGCGATAGGATGGTCGCCGCCGCAGGCACATGCATTTTTTCGGAGCTTTCTCAGACTTCGCCCGCCGCAGCCAAACAGGCGGCGACCAATTTCGGACCGAGAAAGTATCCTGCCTGGATCATGCCCTCAAGACAAGGCCCGACGGTTTCAATGATACCGCGTTTTTTTGCCTCCACCAGCAAGCCGGCGGTTCCTTTGACCTGCAATCCATAGACATGCAATGCCACACGACGTGCTTTCCTTTCATCAATGATGACCGAAAAAAGTCCGAGTTGCAACGCGGCTGAGATCACTGCTGCTTCACCGCTGTCTAACTCCGCACGCAGCAAGCGATCCGACTGGCCTTGACACGGATGAATTCTTGCCTGCGCGAGCGCCTCCAAAAGTTGCTGACGATCAGGCGATCCGCTAACCAGCAATTCTTGTCGAACTTCCTCCGGTACGATTACCACAGGAAACAAGTGGAAAGGCAGCCACGCCATGTCGATGCGTGCCAAACCAATGAGAGGACCGGTGTTGCAGACCACTGGCGACGTAAAGAGCTGGTTCATGCGAACTCACCGGGCAGTTCGTCAGCCGATAATTCAGCTACGGGAATTCCCAGTCTGCCGGCCTCGAGTATAAAGCCCACCCGCGAGAGGCCGCACATCTGCGCGGCTTGCCCGGAACTCAGCTCGCCCAATTCAAAGAATTTCATTGCCAACAGGAACCGACTGCGCTGCTCCAAAGATGCGAGATCCTTGGAGTGAATCAGCAGCGTATCGGGAACCGGGATGGCAACTGTCGCGGACATGCCAAGAGTCTGCACCCATTCGGCACGAAAACAAGCCAAATACAGACACAAGACGGCAAGACTCAAGAGAAGAGTCAATATAGAAGTGCTGCGCTCTCTTATCTTGTCTTGCGTCTTGTGTCTTTGAGCGCAGCGGTCTTGCGTCTTTACTTCACCACCTGCAGCCGCATGAAGCGCTGCGGATGACTGGGATCAGACGGCACGTTGTCGCGCACGGTCACCAGCCAATAAGTCCCGCCGCCCGGGGTCGGGTCGGTTTGCGCCAGCACGGTCGCTGCCGGTGCCCATGCATTGCTGCTCAGGGTGTCGGTGGTCTGCACGGTGTACGATACATCGTTGGCTGTCTTGCTTTGCCGATACGTCAGCGTCAGGTAGCCAGCTTGGCTCGCCGTGGTGGGCAGGTTGCCTGTGGCGCTGGCCATGGGACTGAGCGCCATGGCGTATTTCATCAGGTTGCTGGTGCCGTCATTGGCCGGGGTCGCCATCTCGCCGCTGATGGCCGGGTTGGCCAAGTCGGTCGGATTGGTGAAGGCAGTTGATTTCCATGAGTCGTAGCTGCCAGCCCGGGTGACTGTGACGGTGTAGGTGGTTAGCGTGACGCCATCCTGCGCAGTAACCACCGTGGTGATCGCGTTGCCTCCTGCTATCAGGGGGATTGACTGGCTGGCCACTCCAGACGCGACCGTGGTCCCGTTCACTTTCATCGTGGCGGTTGTGTCGGTCACGGTTGGCGTGACCGTAATCGAGGTCGTGGCATTCGGGACACTGGCCGTGTAAGAGGTCGTTGCCGCCACAAACGCCGGACTCAAGGTGCCGGCACTAAGTGTTAGACCCGACAGCGTCGCCACCGTAGAACGGGTATCTATCGACGCATTGGAAGCAATCGCAACCACGGAATCCGCGAGCATACTGCGGGCGACGCGGAACCCGATGAAGTCGTAGGTGCGGGTCGGGCTGCAGTGGCCGCGGTACGCGACGCGGCAGTAGTCCGCGTAGTAGTTCCAACTGCCGCCCCGGGTCACCCGGAGCGCGCCCGATGAAACACCCTGCGGATCGGTCTGTGCCCCCGCTGCATAAGCGCTATACCAGTCCCAACACCACTCAAAGACGTTGCCCGCCATTTCGTAAAGCCCATACCCGTTCGCCGGAAAACTGCTGACCGGACTCGTCTGCGGATTGCCTCCAATACTTCCGATGGGGCTGGTGCCGTTCGGTCCCAAATCGTAACTGTAGCTGCTGGTTAAACCCTGATAATTGGCCTGACTTTGGCTGATCGTATCCCCCCACGGAAACCGCTTGCCACTCAAGCCACCACGCGCGGCTTTTTCCCACTCAGCCTCGCTCGGCATGCGATAGCCGCTGACTGCCCAATTGCACACAACCGCATCATCACTGTTCGTCCGGTAGACAGCCCCGCCGAGAATGTAGCAGGGCGTCAGCCCTTCCATCTCGCTGCGGGCGTTGCACCACTTCACCATGTCATACCAAGTGAGCGTCTGCACCGGGTGGTTGGTCGCCTTGCCTGCACCGGTACTCAAATCCGTATATCCGTTAGCCAGCCCCCACGTCCGCACCGTGTCCCAGGCCGCCTTGGTCACCAAATTTCGAGCCATATAAAACGCGCTCGTCGTCACAGTCCGGATCGGGGCGTCGGTGATGTCCGTATCCGCTGCCATGGCATTCCCCATCTGGAAACTCCCTGCGGGAATGAGGGAGAAGACCGCCGGGTCCGGCATAACTACACTGCGGGCGACGCGGAACCCGGTGTTGTATTGGCTGTTGGTCGGAGGGTTGAAGGGGCTGCGGTAGGCGACGCGGCAGTAGTCCGCGCCGTAGCTCCAATCGCCGCCCAGAATAACCCGTGCATTGCCCGTAGCCGCACCGCGGGGATCTGTCTGCGCCCCTGCTGCATAAGGGCCATACCAATCCCAACACCACTTAAACACGTTGCCCGCCATGTCGTAGAGCCCATAGCCATTCGCGGGGAAACTTCCGACTGGGCTCGTATATGGATCGGTGCCGCCAATACTACCGATGGAGTTATGGCCGTTCGGTCCCAAATCGTAGCTGTTTCCAGTGTTACCATAATAATTGGCCTGACTTTCACTGATCGTATCCCCCCACGGGAACCGCTTGCCACTCAAGCCACCACGCGCGGCTTTTTCCCACTCCGCCACGGTCGGCAGGCGGTAGCCGTTGGCAGCCCACTTCACCATTGTACTGGCAAGATCCGCGTTGCCCGTCCGATACACCACCGTCTGTGCGGCATCCGTGTAATAGCATGGCGTCAGCCCTTCCATCTCACTGCGGGCATTGCACCACTTCACCGTGTCATACCAAGTGATCGTCTGCACCGGGTGATTGGTTGCCTTGCCCGCACCGATAGCCAGGTCAGTGTAGCCGTGGGCCAATCCCCACGTCCGCACCGTGTCCCAGTCCGACTTGGTGACCAAATTCCGGGCCATGTAAAACGCACTCACGTTCACCGTCCGGATCGGGGCGTCCGTGATGTCCGTATCCGCTGCCATGGCGTTCCCCATCTGGAAACTCCCTTGTGGTATAAGCGAAAAGTTAGAAAGAGTGTCGATTGCCGTCACCTTGAAGCGCATCAAGCTGGTGTATTGCCCGTTCCAGTCCGCGCCGGCATCCCAAGTGATCACCCGGCCAGTTCCGGGCGCGACCCCGGCCCCGACCGCGCCGCTCAGGGTGGTGGTAGGCACGCTGTAAGTTGCCCCGCCATCCATGGAAATCTCCAGCCCGACCCACACCGTCGGGAAGTCAGAGGACATATCGTAAGTGATGTCCACCAACCGCGTCCCGGCACGCTGGGTGGCTGATATGTTGGTGACCACCGGCGGGGCTGCCCGAGTCACCGTCACCGTATAAGTTTTGGTGGTCACGCCGTCGGGTCCAGTGACCACGGCCGTAATAGCGTTAGGACCCACCACCAAGGGAAACGCCTGGCTCATGCTGCCCGTGGTCACAGATGTTCCATTGACGCTGACGCTTGCCACGTTGGCGGCGGTCGTCGGAGTCACAGTGATCGATGACGTCGCATAGAGCACACTGGCGGTGTAGGCGATGGTCGCCGGATCGAAGGCCGGGCTCAAAGTGCCGGAACTCAGCGTCAAGTTCGATAGTTGATTGCTTGTAATTGGCACCGCCGCCAGCGCGATACCGGATGAACCGCCCGCTGAGACGGCACCGACCTTTTTGCCTGCCAGCACCCCGCTTTGCGTCACCGCGACCGGGACGCTGCTGCTCATCGTGGGGGAGTATCCACCCCAGGCGGCAAGCGTGCCGTCCGAGCACAACGCGAGGCTGAAGTTTTGACTCGCCGAGATCGACACAACCGTCTTGCCTGCCAACACCCCGCTTTGATTTACCAAGACCGGCACAAGGCTATCAGTCGTGGTATCGTTGCCGAGTTGGCCGGAAATATTCCATCCCCAAGCCGCCAGTGTGCCGTCAGAGCACAGTGCCAGACTGTGGGCTGTGCCCGCCGCAACCGATATGATCGTCTTGCCAGCGAGAACCCCGCTTTGTGTCACCAGAACGGGTGCACTGCTATCCGTCGTGCTATTGTTGCCGAGTTGGCCGGACCATCCGTATCCCCAAGCCACCAGCGTTCCGTCCGAGCACAGCGCCAGACTGTGACACCGCCCCCCCGAAATAGATACGACCGCCTTGCCTGCGAGCACTCCGCTTTGCGTCACCAATACCGGCACATTGTGTTGAGTCGTGGTGTCGTACCCCCAAGTCGCTAGACTACCGTCTGAGCACAGCGCCAAGTTGAAGTCAGCACCCGCCGCGATCTGCACGACCGTCTTACCTGCCAGCACACCACTCTGATTCACCAATACCGGAACACTGCTGTTCGTCGTGCTGCCATTGCCGAGTTGACCTAAGGTATTGGCTCCCCAAGCCGCCACGGTTCCGTCCGAGCACAGTGCCAGACTGTGCCATCCGCATGTATCTACCGCGATCACAGTCTTGCCTGCCAGCGCCCCGCTTTGCGTCACCAATACCGGCACGCTGCTGTTGGTGGCTCTGTTATTTCCGAGTTCTCCCTCTAGGTCATCTCCCCAGGCCGCCACCGTGCCATCCGAGCACAGTGCCAGACAATACCATATACCCGCAGAGACAGACACGACCGTCTTGCCAGCCAGCACGCCGCTTTGCGTGGCCAATACTGGCACGCCGCTGTCCGTGAAGCTGTTATTCCCGAGTTGACCGAAGCTATTGTATCCCCAAGTCACCAGATCCTGATACGCCCAATGCAGGACCAAATCGTTGCCGGTGCCGCCATAGTAGTTGGCGACGTATTTGTAGGTGACGCCATTGTATGCCAGATTCACCACTTGCCCCTGCGTGAGGTTGCTGAACTGTCCGGTGATGAAGCCGAGGCCGGTATTCTTCACCACCATGAGGTCCGTGCCTGTGGCCGGCGTGAAGCCGAGCGTGAGGTTCAAGACATTCCCAGTCGCAACGTAACCCGCAGAGGTTACCGGCACATCGAGCGCGGAGGTGTAGGTGAAATTGTTGAGCGACGCGCGCGTCACCGTCACGGTATAGGTCGATGTGGTTGAGCCATCCTGTGCGGTCACCACAGTGGTGATTGTATTGGCTCCAGCCACTAGCGGTATGGCCTGACTTGCCGTTCCTGATGCAACAGTCGTCCCGTTCGCTTTCACGGTGGCAGTGGCATCCGTCACGCTCGGCGTCACTGTGATCGAGGACGTGGCATTGGGTACGTTCGCCGTGTAGGTGCTCATCCCGGTCGCAAATGCCGGACTCAAGGACCCCGAACTCAGCGCCAATCCTGACAGGGTCGCAACCGTGGATGGCGCCAAACGCGTGACTGCCACCGTGTAGGTGTTTGTGCCGTCGGACCCGGTGACCACGGTGGTGATCGTGTTAGTGCCAACGGCAAGCGGAATCGCCCCGCTGGCGGCTCCAGACGCGACCGTCGTTCCATTGACTTTGATGGTGGCGGTGCCAGCGGTCACGGTCGACGTCACCGTGATCGAGGTCGTGGCATAAGAGACACTGGTAGTGTAATTGGTGGTTGTCGCGGAAAAGGTAGGACTCAAGGCTCCACTGCTCATCACAAGGGTGGAAAGAATCGCAGCCGTAGTTCCAGGATGGGCTACGGTCACGGTGTATGCGGATGTGGTCATTCCATCCTGTGCTGTCACCACAATTACAATATCGTTATTACCGGTTACAAGCGGGATACCGCTGCTTGTGAGCCCTGACGCAACCGGGATGCCATTAACTGCAATTGTAGCGGTAGAATCAGTTACAGTGGGGGCAAATGTTACTGATGCTGCGTTTGCTGTGTTAGAGTAATAATAGACACCAGAAGAAAAGATAGGACTCAATGTTCCAGAACTCACCAAAAGCTTGGAAAGCGTGGATACGCTTGATGGACTCCGTGTGATTGTGTGCGTATAATTAGACGTTGTTATACCGTCTGGTGCCGTGACCAGTACAGGTATGATGTTAGTTCCTGCGACCAACGGTATTTGCGAACTTGTACCGCCTGATACCACTGGCACTCCATTTATCAGAATAGTTGCTGCTGTGCCGGCAACGGCAGTTGGGTATATTCGGAAATACAATGTCGAATTTGGCACCGTTGCGGAATAGTTAAAAGTCGACGTTTGATTCACTCAAGAGTGGGGAGTTCTTCGGCTCATGATTCGCTGGAATGAAGTCCGATGCG
>JBAXOF010000186.1:0-7720 GCA_037133375.1 Verrucomicrobiota bacterium
TCATCATCGGCAACCTGTTCATCGATGTGTTTTGGGATTCGGTGGGGGATGCGGAAATATTGGCCCAGGGCACGCTCTATCCGGATGTGATCGAAAGCGCGTCCAACGCCAAATCCAAGGCGTCCAAAATCAAGACCCATCACAACCGGGTGGACCGCATCCTGGAATTGCAGGCGCAGGGCAAGGTGTTAGAGCCGCTGGCGGAGTTGTTCAAGGACGAGGTTCGCGCGCTCGGTGCCTCGTTGGGCATTCCGCACGACATTCTCCAACGCCATCCGTTCCCCGGCCCAGGTCTGGCGGTGCGCTGTCCCGGCGAGGTGCGCGAGGACAAGTTGCGCATCATCCGTGAGTGCGATGCCATCTTCATCTCGAAGCTTAAGGTTCACGGTTGGTATGACAAAGTCTGGCAAGCCTATGCCGCCCTCATTCCCGTCAAGACCGTCGGCGTCAAAGGTGACGAACGCAGTTACGAATGGGCGATTTCCCTGCGTGCCGTCATTTCCGAAGACGCCATGACTGCCGATTGGGTCGAGTTGCCCTATGCCATCCTGCGCGAGACCAGTCACCGCATCCTCAACGAGGTCAAGGGCATCAACCGCGTCCTTTACGACGTGTCCACCAAGCCGCCCGCCAGCATCGAGTGGGAGTAGTCACCCCCCGATCACCTTGAGCACATCGGCCGCCTGTTGGTCGGTGGCGGCGGCCAGATCGCGCCAGACGAGCTTGCCGTCCTTGAAAAGAAACGCCTGGCGCTTGGCAAAGCCCAGCGTCTTGGGCACGCCGAAGGCGGTGATCACCTTGCCGTCTTCGTCGGCTAACAATTCAAAAGGCAATTTGTATTTGTCTTTGAACGCCTTTTGCGCCTTCACCGGGTCGGTGCTCACCCCATAGACCACAACCCCCTTTTCCGTTAGGGCTGCAAAGGCGTCGCGCAAGCTGCACGCCTGTTTGGTGCAGCCAGGGGTGTCGGCCTTTGGGTAAAAATACACCAGCACGTAGCCGGCCTTGGTCGCCGGGAGGTTCACGGACTTGCCATCCTGGTCTTGTTGGGTCACGGCGGGTAGGGCCGCGCCTACAGCCAGCGGCTCGGCATTGGCGTGGGACGTGAACAGCGCTGCGGCAGTGGCGGTCAAGAGTTGGGCGAAGGGGTTCATGACGATCAAACCTCGCACCGAACGCCAAATCCGCAAGGGGTTGATTGGTTCCGGAGTGGGCGCTGTAGCGGCACCCTGTGACCGTCGCCGGCGTGGGGCTGTAGCGGTGGTCTGTGACCGTCGCAGCCAATGGGACGCATGGGAAGTATGGGACAAATGGGCAGCGATGGTCATCTACCGCTGCAATTCATTGCGCCAGAACGCGAGGCGTTCCTTGATGCGTTTTTCGAGGCCCTGCTCGCCGGGTTGATAGTAGAGGCGCCCTTCTGGCAGATAGGCCTGGGGGATGTGAGCGCCGTCGAAGTCATGCGGATAGAGATACTCCATGGCGGCGGGGGATTCGCCCGAGGCGGCGGCGAGTTTTTTGCGGGTCTTGGTCCGCAAATGGGGCGGCACCGCGAGGGTTCTGCCGGTTTCCACATCGGCCATGGCCAGGCCTAGCGCTGTGTAGGCAGTGTTGGATTTGGGTGCGGTTGCCAGATAGACCGTGGCGTGCGCAAGCGGGATGCGGCCTTCCGGCAGGCCGACGAATTCCACCGCGTGATGGGCGTCGAGCGCGACGCGCAGGGCGTTGGAATCTGCCAAGCCGATGTCCTCGGAGGCGGCAATGACCAGACGCCGCGAGATGAAGCGCGGGTCTTCGCCGGCATACAGCATTTTTGCCAGCCAGTAGAGCGCGGCATCGGGGTCGGAGCCGCGGATGGATTTGATAAAGGCGGAAATCGTGTCGTGATGAGCATCGCCATCCGCGTCATACACCACCGCCTTGCGCTGGATTGATTCCTCGGCGACGGCCAGCGTCAGGTGGACCACTCCGTCCGCCGCCGCTGGGGTTGTTAGAGCAGCGAGTTCCAACGCGGTGAGCGCCTTGCGCACATCGCCGTCGGATTTATCCGCCAAGTGCACGAGGGCACCGGGCTCCGCGACGATGTTCAAGCATCCGAGGCCGCGCTCGGCATCGGTGAGTGCCCGGAGCAGCACCGTGACCACATCGGCCACCGGCACGGGTTCCAGTTGAAAAATTTGGGCGCGTGAAACCAGCGGCGAATTGACGTAAAAATACGGGTTTTGAGTGGTGGCGCCGATGAATCTAACGACCCCGCGTTCGATGTGCGGCAACAGCACGTCTTGTTGGGCCTTGTTGAAGCGGTGGATCTCATCGATGAAGAGGATGGTCGTCTCGCCGCGCAACTCACGCCAGGTGCGGGCTTGGTCGATTTTCGCCCGGATTTCCGCCACATTGGACTCCACGCCATTGAGCGACTCGAAGCGTGAGCCGGTGGTGCGGGCGATGACGCTGGCGAGGGTGGTCTTGCCAGTGCCCGGCGGGCCGTGAAAAATCAAGGCGGTGTAGCGGTCGGATTCAATGGCGCGCCGCAATAGTTTGCCTGCTGCCAGAATATGCGCCTGGCCGGCGATCTCGTCCAGCGAGCGTGGACGCATGCGTGCCGCGAGGGGTTCGCAGGGCGCCGGCTTGTCGGATAATGCGGGAGGGTTGGAAAATAAATCGGACACGAGGCGGCAAGGCGGAGTTGTCTAACAATAGAGGGAGGTGGCGGGCGGTATCACTTTGGCAAACCCTTGACGAGATCCTTCCAGCGGCCCTTGAAGAAGGTGGGGTTGGGTGCGAGTTGTTCGGCCGCGCTGAGGGCGCGGACCCGATCCCCGGCCAGCCACTCAAAGGCGATGGCGCATTCATGGCCACGCAGTCTGACTTTTTCCTGGGTTTCGTTTTTGATGAGCAAGCGATAGATTTCGATGATGGAGGCCGGAGCGATGTCGCCCCACTCACAGTCACGCGCGCGTCCCGAGGGGAGGGTGACCAAAACCTTGCCAGCGGTGTCGATGGCGGAGATTTTGGCAAAGGCATCGCCGGTTTTGAGACGCCCGTCAACATTGACTTCAGCATGCCTGAGTTCTGTTGTTAGATCACGGATGAAACACACCGCGCAATTGGTGAGTTCCAGCAACGCTTTGCGGGAGGCACCTGCGGGGTCCGCCGGCAGGGACTCAAGATACGAGGTGGCGTCCTGGAAATTGCAGACGTTGGCATATCTAGCCAGCGTCTCGAGCACGGTGGCCAGTGTGGCAGGGCCGGTTGGGGCGGGCGGCGGGTTGTGGTCCGGCGACTCGGCCGCCTCCGGTGGGGCCGGTTGGCGGGCCTGTTTTTCCACATCGCGTTTCCAAGCGGTGACGTTGAAGGGGGCCCGCCCACGGGTTTTCAACTCCGCATGGATGGACGTGAGCTCCTTGAGCGCCCGTTCGCAGGCGTTTCTGCCCACCGGCAGCTTGTCAAACACGGGATTGGAAAGTGCTTTGAAGTCAGTCAGATAGTCGCCCGCAATTTTTTGATAGGTCGCCCAGATATCCTGGGGTTCCAATTTGGCGGTGCTCACTGCGGTGAAAAAATCCGCGGCTTCGGTCAGTTGTCCCTGTTCCCAATTTTTCAGGCCGGACAGCAGCCATGCCATTGCCTGCGGCGTGCCACCACCGGCCAAGCCATTGGCATCTGCTGCGATGGGAGGCAGGGTGTCGAGGTTTTCAAGTGTGGGCAGCAGCAATGGTTTGATTGATGGATCGTCGAGTTGCGCGGCGGTGATGTGGGCTGCGGTGACTTTTGCCTCCTTGCGGGCCTTGGCGGGTTTTCCGTCGAGATAGGACATTACCACCGCTTCCACGCCGGCCCAGGTGCGGGTGGGTTCCTGGCCGGCCGCATCATCGCGCAAGCTGCCAAATAGTTCACCCGCCTTGTGATAATTCCCGTTCTCCAGCGCACCGCGCGCTTCCCGATAGAGTTGCATAATCCGGGTGGCGTCTGCCGGATCGTTCAACGGTTCGGCGGGGTCAGTCGGGAGGGTGGTGTCAACCAGAGGAGCTACGGGTTTGGCCGCCGGCTTGAGTGGATTACGGGTCATCCACCATGCGCCTCCTGCCAGCACGACGAGGCTTGCCGCGACCCCAACCACCGTGAGCAAGCGTTCGGCACGGCGTTTGCCGGATTGGCGGCGCTTGGAGCCGGCCGGTTCCAAGTGTTGGGAAGTGGCTCCAGTCCGCAGCTGCTTCAGCGCATCATTCAAACGCGCGATCATTTCGTCGTAAGACTGGAAGCGTTGGTCCGGTTCATAGGCCATCGCCCGTTCCACCACGGCACAGGTTTGCGGCGTGATCCACGATGCGGCCGAGTGCAGCGGCACTACTTTACGTTTGGCGTCGCGCAAGATGTTGGTGGCCATGGACTCTTCATTACACGATGGTCGGCCCGCCAACGCGTGATAGAGGGTGGCACCGAAGGCATACATGTCTGAACGGAAATCCTCGGGATCACCTTCAATGGTTTCCGGCGGCACATAGTAGGGCGTCGCCCAAATTTCCTGGGCTTGCACGGTGCCGCTCTTGTCTAACAAAAGCGCCAGCCCGAAATCCACTATCTTGGCATTGCCGTCGCCATCTAGCAGAATGTTTCCGGGTTTGATATCACGATGGATCAGGCCGGCGGCGAGAGCGGCCTTGAGGCCTTCGGCCACCTGAATGGCCAGCGGCAGCATTTCGCGCTCGGGGATGGTGCCGCGCACATTGATTTGGTGTTCGAAATGCCCGCCGACCACCAATTCCATGGCGATGAAAAACCGCTCGAACGCGCGTCCGGTGGTAAACACGCGCACCACATGCGGGTGGCTGAAGGAGGCGGTGATGCACGCCTCTTCCTCGAAGGCCGCGATGCGGCGGGCATCTGCGGAATAGCTCTCGTTGAGAATTTTAACTGCCACCTCGCGATTCAAAATGTCGTCGTGAGCGACAAACACCACGCTCATGCCACCAATGGCATGGCGGCGCAACAAGGTGTAGGGGCCAAACTTGCACTTCACCCGCGTGTGCGCGCCGCAGCTCGGGCACTCGACCTTGGCAAATGGGGCCACTGCCGTGACATCCATCGGACTGCCGCAGGCATGGCAACTGGCGATTTCTTCCACACTCTCCGGCATGGCCAGAAAGTTATCTAGCGATGCGCGGACTGCAATCCCGAAACTCAGCAAAAAAGCCCGGTTTCCATGCCTGCCATCACGGCAGCGCGGATTCCACCACGTTGGGATGAACGGGATGCGGCGTGCGCTTGGCGTCGCGCGTGCGACGAGAGCGGATCGGGAGGTGATGCGGCAGCAGTGCCGAAAACAGATACACAATGGGATAGGCACACAGCGCGAGCAACACTCCTGAGGTGATCATGCCAAGGATGAAGCTCGCCGCGTTGAGCACCCCGACGCCCGGCACGTCGAATTGCACCGAGGCGAGAAAGCCGGGCATTGGCACGGCGAGGGAATCGCGCATCCATTGGCCGAGGCGGAACTGGCCGAAGATGATGGCCGGGGTGGTAAATGGATTGGAGAACCAGGTGGCGGCTACCGCGAAGGGAATGTTGGCCCGGAACCGCATGGCAAGAACCGCCGCAGGCAGCGATTGGAAAGGCATCGCCATCACGGAAAAAAACAAGCCGAACGCGAGGCCCGCGGCCACCGTATCGCGGCAGGGGATCCACAGGCTGCGATCAAACAAGGGACGTGACAACGCCCGCCACCAAGGGCGGCGCCACAGTTTGGGGTGGCGCAGGGTTTTGAAGGTCTGGCGGACGAGTTTGAGATAGCGCTTTTTCATGCAAGGGATGTCAACCCGCGCGGACGATCCCCTGTGATTGTCCAAAATGCAAACGCAAATGGCCTAACGCTGGGATTGACCCGGAAAGCTTCCTCCGGTAGACATTTTGTTGCTCCTCTGAGCCGACAATTTGATTTTCATGAAGACGGAAGGCCCCAGTTCACCGTCGCAGGATTCCCATGGCGAAAACCACAGTCTGCCGGAATCCTATCAGACTGTGTCCGTGCCGCATGCCAAGGCCGGCTTCTGGCGGCAATGGATGGCGTTTTCCGGGCCGGCCATTCTCATCAGTGTCGGTTACATGGATCCGGGCAATTGGGGCACCGACCTCGCCGCCGGCGCGCAATTCAAATACGGCCTGCTGTGGGTTGTGGCGTTGGCCAGTTTTATGGGGGTGATTCTGCAGGTGATTTCCGCCCGGCTCGGCGTGGCCACCGGCAAGGATCTGGCCCAATGCAGCCGCGATTATTATCCGCGGTGGATGCGCTGGCCTAACTGGATCACCATGGAAATCGCGGTGGTCGCCACGGATTTGGCCGAGTCGCTCGGCAGTGCGGTGGCCTTGAACCTGCTGTTTCACATCCCGATTTCATGGGCGATTGTCATCACCGCGTTTGACGTGGTGCTGCTGCTGTCGTTGCAAGGCATGGGCATGCGGATGATAGAAGCGGTCGTCGGTGTCTTCGTGCTGACCATCGGCGTGTGCTATGGCATCGAGATTTTTGTTTTGCCGCAGACCCAGCCGGGGTTTGCGGAAATGGCCGGGGCGCTCGTTAGACCAGATCTGCGGCAGGCCGGGATGATCGTGGTGGCCATCGGCATGATCGGCGCCACGGTGATGCCGCACAACCTTTACCTGCATTCGGCTCTGGTGCAGTCGCGCAAGTTCGGCCGCGACGACAACTCAATCCGCACCGCCATCAAGTTCAACACCGTGGACGCCGTGGTCGCGCTGACCATCGCGTTTTTCGTCAACGCGGCCATTCTCGTGCTGGCGGCGATGGTCTTCCATGGCAAGGAGAGCGTGGTGGCGGCCGGCGGGCAGGTCGTGGCCTTCAGACCCGACAGCGATTGGATCCGCATCGCGCACCTGACGCTGGCTCCTTTGTTAGGCACGGCGGCGGCGAGCACGCTGTTTGCCGTGGCGTTGCTAGCCAGCGGGCAGAGCAGCACCATCACCGGCACGCTGGCCGGGCAGGTGGTCATGGAGGGGTTCATGAATTGGCGCCTGCGCCCGTGGTTGCGGCGGATGATTTCACGTCTGTTAGCCGTGGTGCCAGCCGTCGTCATCGTCAGTATTCGTGGCAGCGGCAGCGTCACTGATCTGGTGAATTTGAGCCAGGTCATCCTGTGTCTGATCCTGCCGTTTGCGATGTTTCCGCTGCTGCATTTCACCTCCTCGCGCAAGATCATGGGCCAGTGGCGCAACGGATGGATCCTGTTGATTTTAGGCTGGACCAGTGCGATCGTCATCGCCGCGATGGACCTCTACAGCTTGCCGCAATCCCTTCGCGAAGCCTGGCGTATCATCGTCGGCAAATGACCCCAAACCCAAGCCCAACTCTCATGTATAAGAAAATTCTTGTAGCCCTCGAAAATGGTCCCGCCGATGAGACCATCCTGCCGCACGTCGCGGAGTTGGCCCAACATTTTGGTTCGACCCTGCTGTTGCTGCATGTGGCCGACGGTTGGGCGGCGCGCAATTTCAACAAGTTAGAACTTGCCGAGTCCGAGGAGATGAAAGCCGACCGTGCCTATCTGGAAGCCACTGCGGACGCGCTGCGTGCCCGTCATCTGGTCGTCACCCCCCATCTTGCGCTGGGCAACCCGCCGACCGAAATCCTGAAGGTTGCCGCCGGGGAGAACTGCGATTTGATCGCCATGACCAGTCACGGTCACCGCTTTGTTGGGGACAT
>JBAXOF010000187.1:0-7653 GCA_037133375.1 Verrucomicrobiota bacterium
AGCCGATCCATGCCAGGAACTCCTGGTTGCCATCGGTGCCGGTGATGGGGGAGGGGATGAGGCCGCGCCATGGGCGGGCATGTTCGTCGGTGACAAAGCGGCGGATTTTATCGATGGCCCGCTGGTGGAGGGCCGGGTCCCTGACAATGCCGCCCTTGCCGACATCCTCGCGCCGCAGCTCGAACTGCGGCTTGATGAGACACACCACGCTGCCCGCCTCATCCAACACGGAAAACACGGCCGGCAGCACTTTTGTTAGGGAAATGAATGACAAATCCATGACGGCGAGGCGGACTTTCTCGCCAATGTCTTGCGGGACCATGTAACGGGCGTTGAATTGTTCTTTGACGATGACCCGCGGGTCGTTGCGCAATTTCCACACCAATTGGTTGGTGCCCACATCCACGGCATGCACGCGCAGCGCGCCGCGTTGCAACAGGCAATCGGTGAAGCCGCCGGTGGAGGCACCCACATCGAGGCACACCCAGCCGCTGGGGTCGATGGTAAAGGCATCCAGCGCACCCTCGAGTTTGAGCCCGCCGCGGCCGACAAAGCGCGGTTTGGTCTTCACCACCAGTGGCGCATCCACGGGCAGCTTGATGCTGGGTTTGTCGATGAGGCGCTCGCCGCTGCGCACTTCACCGGCGAGGATGAGCCGCTTCGCCTGCTCGCGGGAATCACACAGCAAACGTGCCACCAGCAGTGCATCGGCGCGGTCAGTTTTTGGCTTGTTAGAGCTCGGGGTTGGCATGGTGGTTTGATCCCTATCTGAACCACGGATTGAATAGTGGTGTGATGGTAGTTTTTCTCAAGAGTGGGGGGGCTGCGGCTCATGATTCGCCGGAGTGAAGGTCTAGCCGAGTCTTGAACTGGGAGAGTTTTAGGGCCGCGTCTGCCCACCGGTCAACCAGTTTGCGGAACCGCCTGAAATTGGCCACCTCCAACCGGATCGTCGCGAGCATAAGGGGGAAATTTTACAAATCTTGGCTATTTTCGTTGACATAAGTGCACTTTTATTCACTTTTGAGCACTGAACACACCTCAGCAGCATAAAGTGAGCAAAATTGGTCAACCCTATCTTGGATTCAAGCCCTACGCAGTCGATGCGAAGTATCGCTTTGCGGTGCCGCCGACATGGCGGCCGGCGGCCGGGGAGGTGTTGTATTTGCTGTATTCGCGGACTCACGAGATGCCGATGCTCAAGGTGTTGACGCAGGACGGGTATGACGAACGGGTAGCGATCGTGAAGAACAGCGACAAGGACGAAGCCACCAAGCGGCAGTTGCTCGGCAGTCTGGCGGCATTGTGCCGCGAAGTGACCATCAATGAACAGGGCAAACTCCTGATTCCCAAGGACTTGAGTGAAAAGGCGGAAATTAAAGCGGACAGCGAAATCATGCTGGTGGGTCGCCACGGGCATTTTGAAGCCTGGCACAAACCGCATTTTGAGCGGGCCCAGGAAATTGAGATGAACCAGAAGGATGAACTGGGGATTCTCTGAGACGCACCCCGAAAAATTTGTAAGCACCACCCGATGCTGACCACCCCATCCATTCTGGCATTTGACGCGAACCGCAGTGCGGCGGCGTGGGCCATGGCACGGGTGGGGCCACCGGCGGTCGCAGACCGCCGCTACAATGCGGCCACAGACTGCCGCTACAATGCGGCCACAGACCGCAACGCATTTCTGGCTGGGCGGAAGATGGCTCTCGGGACAGAGCTTCTTCTGCTATTCAAAACGATGGTCCGCGCCGCGACTGGCTGGTTGTCGGCGCGGCCATCGGAATTTTTTCTGGCTGGGCGGAGCAAGGCACTCGGGACAGTGCTTGCCACCGCTAATCATAGCCCGACCGCTCGCACCGTTCCTGGCTGGTCGGTGCGGCGGTCGGCGAATTTCACGACTGCCGCCGCCACTGCGGCGGATGACTATCATCTGCCGGTGTTTCCCGCGGAGGTGGCGACCTGGATGGCTGCGGGCCCGGAGTCCTTCATCATTGATGGCACCCTGGGCGGCGGCGGACATAGCGAGATATTTCTCACCACCGGCGCACGGGTGCTCGGCATCGACCGCGACCCCGAGGCCCTCGCCCATGCCCGCGAGCGCTTGGCACGCTTCGGCACGCGCTTCGCCACCTGGGAGGGCAATTTCTCGCAGGTGCTGGAATGCCCGGCCCTGCAACAGGGCGAGCGGGCTGACGGGTTATTGTTAGATCTGGGAGTGTCCTCACGCCAGCTTGACAGCGCGGCGCGGGGGTTTTCGTTCATGCGGGAGGGCCCGCTGGACATGCGGATGGGGCCGTCCAGCGTGCGCACCGCCGCCGACATCATCAATGGTTGGGCGGAAGCCGAGTTGGCGCGCTTGCTGTTTGATGTCGGCGAGGAGCACAAGGCGCGGCGGATCGCCGCGGCCATCGTCAAACGCCGCGCCGAACGCCCGTTCCAGACCACCACCGAATTGGCGGAGTGCATCGAACAGGCGGTGGGGCGCCATGGCCGCATCCACCCTGCCACCCGCACGTTCCAGGCCATCCGCATGACCGTCAACGAGGAACTCGAATCTCTAACTGCTGCGCTGCACGCGGCACCGCAAGTCCTCAAACCCGGCGGCTGCCTGCTAGTCATTACCTTCCACAGCCTGGAGGACCGGTTGGTCAAACAATTCCTCAGGCATCACTCCGCGCCATTCATTGACGACCCGGGCTGGCCCGCACCGCGGCCCAACCCGGAATGCTGGTTTCGCTTGTTAGCCCGCAAGGCGATTGCCCCCAGCCTCGCAGAAACGTCCCTGAACCCCCGCTCCCGCAGTGCCAAACTGCGGGTTGCCCAGTTATTAGACCCAATGCCATGAATCGTCTGAAGTCCCAAACCCGCCCGCCCGCCTCGGTCTTCATTTTCGCGCCGATCATCGCCGCCATCATTGGTGCCGGTGGCGGCGTGTGGCACGCGGATATCAAATTCCGGCAGACCCAGGTCAACCGCGAGATCGATGCCATTGAGCATCGCGTCGAGCAATATCAACTCGAGATCCGCACCACCCAGATGCGCAACGATGCCATTCTCAATCGCTTTGCCATCCGCAAACAGCTTGAGGAATCCGGCTCGCCGTTGCGGCCGATCCCCATCGGACTTTTCGAAGAAGTTAAACCGGCACCGCCCGCCGCCGTCGCCTCCGCCCTTCCGTAAACCGTGAACCGCAAGTTTCAATATCGCTGCATCATCCTGTGCTCAGTCCTGGTGGCTGGGCTCAGCTTGCTTTCGGGGAGATTGATCCAAATCCAATTGGTCAACCGTCAGCACTACGCGACGAGCGCGCATAAGGCGTTTCATCGCCTCGAAAAGCTGCCCGCCATGCGCGGCATGATTGTGGATCGGCACGAGGAACCCCTGGCGCGGTGCATCCCGATGGCCACCTTGTTTGTGGATAAGAACCATTTGTTTGATCCGAAGTTGGCGAGCTTCGGCCTGGCCTATGCCGAGGCCAGCAACGAACCCGGCTGGGACGATATGGATGCGGCCAAGCGCAAGCGCCGCGTCTACAGCCTGCGAGCCGAAATCCTCGACAGTGAAAAGCCCGAGGTCATCGTTGAAAAGCACTTGGTCCGTGCCGTCAGCGTGCTGGCCCGTCCGTTAGGCATGCGCCGTGATGACCTGCGCGCCAAGATTGAAACCAGCAGCGGTAAATGGATCCCCATTGCCAAGGACCTCCCCGAGGATGTGGCCGATCGCTTGCGGGAAATCGTGGATGAAAATCAACTGGAGGGCTTTGATTTTGAAAACTCCATCAAGCGTTGGTATACCGCGCCCACTCTCGCCACCCATCTCCTCGGCTTCACCGGGGAAGTCGAGGAAGTCGACGAAAACGACAAGAAGCACACCCGGATGGTGGGCAAATTTGGCGTCGAGTGCGCGATGGAAACCTATCTGGCCGGGCGTGATGGTTGGCGCGAACATCAACGCGACGCACACGGACTGGTGGTCCCCGGGGATACCAGCAGCCTGCTGCCGCCGCGAGCTGGGCTCAACGTGCAACTCACCATCGATATGGGCCTGCAAGCCATCGTGGAGGAGGAACTCGATGCTGCTCTAACCGAATTCAAATCCGAGCGGGCGGCGGTGGTGCTGATGGACCCGAAGACCGGCGAAATTCTGGCCATGGCCAGCCGCCCAGCCTTTGACCTCAACCACAAGGAAAACCTCGAGAAGAACAGCTTCAACTTCGCCATCCAGGCAATCTATGAACCGGGTTCCACCTACAAAATTGTCGCCACCTCGGGGGTTCTCAACGAAGGCCTGGCCACGCCTAACACCACGGTCTTTTGCCACAACGGGCACTATGTTTCAGGCAATATCGAGGTTCCCGATCATTTTCCCTATGGCACCCTCACCTTGGAGGGCGTGCTGGCAAAATCCAGCAATATCGGCGCTTACAAGTTCGCCTTGCAACTCGGCCCCAAACGGTTTTTCGACTACGTCAAGCGCATGGGCTTCGGCAGAAAAACCGGCATCCTCCTCAGCGGCGAAAGCTCCGGCATCGCCCGCAACACCAATAACCCAGTCGATTTTTCCCGCGCCGCCTATGGCTATGCGATCAACGTCACCCCGCTGCAAATGACCTGTGCCTATGCCGCCTTGGCCAACGGTGGCAAGTTGCTCAAACCGCAGATTGTCAAGGCGCTCATCGCCAATGACGGCACCATCGTGCAGGACTATCCGCCAGAAACCGTCGCGGAAGTGGTCAAGCCGAAGGTGGCGACCCAAATGCGTGCCGCGATGGAAAAAGTCATTGAGAAAGGCGGCACCGCCACCCTCGCGGCGGTGCCCGGGTTCCGGGTTGCAGGCAAGACCGGCACCGCCAAACGCCATAATCCACATGGCCACGGTTATCTACCTAACAGTTACACCGTGTCCTTCGTGGGCATGATGCCGGCCCAGGATCCCGCCTTTGTGTGCGTGGTTGTCATCGATGATCCGAAGACCGACAAGGTCACCCGCTATGGCGGCACCATCGCCGCCCCCGCCTTCGCCAAAATCGCCACCAGGGTCGCCGCACACATGAACTTACAGCCGACTGAACCGCTTGCCACGCCTCTTGCCAAGGCCACCTCCCCATGATTCTCCGTGATCTAACACAAAGCCTGGCGCGGGTGACGATTGCCGGATCGTTGGATGTGGAGATTACCGGACTCACGGCCTCGTCTCGCGAGGTGGCACCGGGCATGTTGTTTGCCGCCATCCGCGGCACCAGCACGGATGGGCACCGCTTCATCGGGGAGGCCATCGCCGCGGGGGTGGCCGCCATTCTGGCGGAAAGCGCGCCGCCCGCCGCCCTGCCGCCGACCATCACCTGGCTGCACGTCGGGGACAGTCGCGCCGCGCTCTCCGCGCTGGCATCCACGCTGGCAGGGCATCCGTGGCGCGACTTGGCCGTGGCTGGCGTCACCGGCACCAATGGCAAGACCACCACGGTTTTCCTGCTCCATCACCTGATGCAGACCGTCTGGCACCGCGCCGGTTTGTTAGGCACTATCCTGATAGATGACGGGGAAACCCGGGAGTGCGCCCGCCACACCACTCCGGGCTCGATCGAACTCACCGCGCTGTTAGCCCGGATGCGCGACCATGGCTGCCGCGGTGTGGCGATGGAGGTTTCCTCGCATGGCATCCATCAGCAACGCATCTCCGGCATCGGCTTTGATGCCTGTGTGTTCACCAATCTGACCCAAGATCACCTTGATTATCACGGCACGCTCGATGCCTACTTCCAAGCCAAGGCGGCATGGTTCCACGCGCTGGCCGCCGCCCCCCATGGCAAGAAGCCGGTGGCGGTCATCAACGTCGATGATGCCTATGGCGCGGATCTGGCGCTCGCCTTGCACAACAAGTTGCCGCTGCTGCGCTACGGCTTTGGCGTGCATTGCGACTTCCGCGCTAACAACCTCCGGCAGACGGCTCGCGGCATGGAGTTTGAACTCAGCGCCAAGGGCAAATCCTATCTGGTTCGCGCCCCGCTCATCGGCCGCTTCAACGTGTATAACCTACTCGCGGCGCTGGCTGCCGCCAATGTCTGCGGCATCCGCCCACGCGATGCCGTGGCGGCGCTGGCCACCGCTCCACAAGTGCCGGGGCGCATGGAAAACGTGGGCCAAACGGGTGGCACCACGGTTTTTGTGGACTATGCGCACACCCCGGATGCGTTGGAAAACGCCTGCCGCACCTTGCGCGAACTCAACCCGCGCCGCCTCATCACCGTCTTCGGTTGCGGAGGTGACCGGGATCGCGGCAAACGCCCGCTGATGGCCGCCGCCGCCGCACGCCATAGCGATGCCTGCATCATCACCTCGGATAACCCACGCTCCGAAGATCCGCTCGCCATCATCCGCGAAATCGAGGCCGGCCTCGGCGGTGCCAACTCAATAAGCCTCCCGGATCGTGCCGAGGCGATCGCCTATGCGGTGCAATCCTCGCGCGCGGGTGACATTGTCCTCATCGCCGGCAAAGGCCATGAAGCCACCCAGGAATTTGCCGATCACACCCTCGACTTCGATGATCGTAAGCACGCGAGCAAAGCCCTGCGCGACCGTGCCCAAGCCATCTCCGACCAACGATGCATCCCCTAACGGCACAGCAACTGGCGGATATCCTGGGCGTTTCCCTCGCCGCAGGCAACCCCGCCGCGCTCATTACCGGCGGAGTTTCCACCGATACCCGCAAGCTGCCTGCAGGCGCGGCGTTTTTCGCCCTGCGCGGAACCACCTTTGATGGGGACGCCTATGCCGCCACGGCGCTTGCCAACGGGGCGAGTGTGGTGATCGTGCATGGCTGGAGCGGCGCGGCACCTGCGAATACCGCAGTCATTGCCGTGCCCGACACTTTGTTAGCATTGCAGCGGTTGGCCTGTTGGTGGCGGCGGCAGTTAGACCTGCCAGTGGTGGCCATCACCGGGTCTAACGGCAAGACCAGCACCAAGGACTTTACGGCGGCGGTGCTGTCCCAACAATTCCAGGTCTCCGCCACCCAGGGCAATCTCAACAACCACATCGGGCTGCCGCTCACCGTTCTGGCCACCACTCCGGCTCACACCGCCGCGGTTTGGGAAATGGGCATGAACCATAGCGGCGAGATCGCCCCGTTGTGCGAAATCGCCAGACCCAACTATGGCATCATCACCCACATCGGCAGCGCGCACATCGAGTTCATGGGCTCACGTGAGACCATCGTCGAGGAAAAGGCCATGTTGGCTCGCGCCCTGCCAGCCGATGGCATGTTGTTTCTGCCGGCCGCCTGTGAGTTTCACGAGTATCTGCGCCAACACACCCGCGCCACCATCGTCAGCGTGGGCAATGGCCGCGGCCTGGTGCGTGCGGAAAACCTTCGCCCCACTGCCGGAGGTAACCGTTTTACACTCATCATCGCGGGCCAAGTCCCTGCTGAAATTGATCTATCAGTTCCAGGCCGCCATATGGTGACCAATGCCCTGCTCGCCGCTGCGGTCGGGTGGAAACTCGGCCTCAGCAGCGCGACCATCGCCGCCGGACTTAACACCGCGATCCTCACCGGCGGCAGACTGCGCACCTTCCAACATCAGGGTGTCACCATCATTGACGACACCTACAATGCCAACCCGGAATCGATGGCCGCCGCCATCGAAACGCT
>JBAXOF010000188.1:0-7628 GCA_037133375.1 Verrucomicrobiota bacterium
GTCTGATCCGTCTGATCCGTCTGATCCGTCTGATCCGTCTGATCCGTCTGATCCGTCTGATCCGGAATCCCCGCATGTGGCATGGGTTCAGGCGGGACGCCGGAGTTCCGCAGCGACCGGAGCTGCACCCAGGGGGGGATGCTCTCGGGCATGGGCTCTAGCGGGACGCCGGAGGTCCGCAACTGCCGCAGTTCCTGCTGCAAGCTGCGCAGCTCGGTTTCAAGGTCGCGCAGGTAGGCCTGGGTTTTCCTGGTTTGAGTTCTGGCAAAGGACGCCATGACTAGCGCGATGATCGGTCCGCCGATGAGCCAAAGCAGAAGCAACAATGCTAACAGAAATTCGCCTCTCATAGGGGTGTTTGGATTCTTCTTCCGAAGTTAGAATGGCCAATTTCCCGGGCCGTGGCGAATTCTTTTTTCAGCCACCCGCACGAATGAGTCTACAACACCCCGTTGGCGCAGTTGCAATCGCCGGTGCCGCTGAGGGCGTTGATCAGGTTGGTCAGGGACTTCATGGCTTGGCGCGGGACGCTCTCGTAAGTGCGCGACCCGATGTGCGGGGTGATCACGCAGTTGGGCGCGGCTAACAGCGGATGATCGGCGGGCGGCGGTTCGCAATCGAGCACATCCGCACCGTAGCCGCCAATTTTGCCGCTGTGCAAGGCTGCGACCACATCCGCGGTCTCCACGATTTCTCCGCGGGCGCAGTTGATGATGACCACGCCGTCTTTCATCGCGGCGATTTTTTCCCGGCGGATCATCCCGCAGGTCTCGGCGGATAGAAAACAATGCAGTGACACCACATCGGCGCGCTCCAACACCTCATCCATGGTGGCGCAGCGCGTCACGGCGTGGGTAGCGGCAAACGCCTCGTCCCAGTGGGGGTCGCAGCCGATGACCTCCATGCCGAAGGCGCGGGCGCGGATGGCCACCTCCTTGCCGATGCGGCCGAGACCGATGATCCCAAGGGTCTTGCCGAGGATCTCGTGGCCGGTGAGGCGCAGCCATTCGCCATGGCGTGCGGCGGCGGCGGTGGCGACGATTTGCTTGGTCAGGCCTAACAATAACCCGAACGTATGTTCCGCCACCGTGGTGTGGTTGACGCCGGGGGTGAAAAGGACTGGGATTTTGAGTTCCTTGGTGGTGGGCAGGTCGATCTTGTCGAGGCCGATGCCGTATTTGGAGATGACTTTGAGACGTGGCAGGGATTTTTCCAGCACGGCGCGGGTGATGGCGTCGTCACCGCAGAGCAACGCGTCGAAGTCGCCGGCGAGTTCGAGCATGCGGGCTTCGCTGAGCGGACCGCGCTCACGGACAATGTCCCAGCCTTGGGCGTCCATGAGCGCGTGGTGCGGGCCGGGGGTGTCTTGGTAGCTACAGGTGGTTAGAAGAATTCGCATGTGTGATAGGGGTGAGCACGATTGCAGCAGATCGGATACAAGACACAAGAGCAGAGATGGCACAGCGCGCCAGGGTGATTGACTTAATCAGCCTCTATTCAAGGAACCGCAAAGCTCTTTGAGTTTCAGCTCAACATCGGGGCTGATTTTGTCATGTTAGGCATTGCCCCGGTCAGCCAAGCACCCTACTTGAATTTCAGGACATTACCCCACCGTTTGCACAGCCAACTGGCGTGCGGTAATCCTTCGGATCTTTCACCATGCCTGCCCGCAGCGGGTTGAGGTCGATGTAGGCGGCCATCGTCCGCAGCGCCTCGCCGTCCTCCACCAGCACGCTCTTGAAGCGTTCCATCCACAGCGTCCCGCACTGACCCCGGTGCCTGTCATCGTCCCATCATTTCCCTCCACTGCTGCCGCCTTTTCGCCAGCCACCACCACCGCCGCCGCTCCTCGCCCCGCCGCCACCAGACCGGCAATCGGAATTCTGCACTACCAACCAACGATCCGGAGGATTCGGTGTCTTCATGCCACAAGGAAACGGATTTAGCGGTCGCTGTAAACAACATAATGACTGGCATTATGTTAAACGATGGCAAAGGAGGGAGGACGCAGGCTTAGTGCTAACAGTTGCGCCAGTCTCTACGATCCGACCAGCACCTACTTCGAGGTTGATGCCAACGGCCCGGTCACCGAAGCCAGCCGCCTCAAAGCCTTCGGTTACAGCCGCGACAAACGTCCCGCCTGCGTGCAAATCGTCATCGCGCTTGTCCGCTGCAGACCATGGTCGGGTGCCAAGGCGTGGCAGATGAGGCGTCCAGGGATAGCCACATGCACAGCCGGCGGGACGCCGGCGCTCCCCTCAATGCGTGGCTATCAGATCGTAGCCGCGCCACGCGCCAATGGTGAGGGTGGTAAATTGGCCGACGGGCAGCGCCTCGTCCACATGCACCGAGCCGTCGATTTCCGGCGCATCCCATGGGGTGCGGGCAATGCCGGGGGACCCGACCAAGACCCGCACGGATTTGCCCACCTGAGCTTGGTTGGTCTCGCCGGCGATGCGCTGGAGGGTTGCCATGGCACGGGACCAGCGGCTGCGGCGGGTCATGTGATGGAGGTGGCCATCCAGCTTGTAGGCGCGGGTGCCTTCTTCCTTCGAGTATTGAAATACTCCGGCGCGCTCGAATCGGAAGGTCTCCATGAAATCTAACAATTCTTGGAAATCCGCCGCAGTTTCGCCGGGGAAGCCGACGATAAAGGTGGTGCGGATACCGAGACCGGGGATGCCGGCGCGCATCCGGAGTAACAGGTCGCGGATGGCGTCGCCACTGGTGACGCGGCGCATGGCGGTGAGCATGCGGTTGGAGATGTGCTGAAGCGGGATATCGACGTATTTGACCACCTTGTCGCACGCCGCGATGGTTTCTATCAATTCGTCGGACCAATGGGCCGGGTGGGTGTAGAGGAGGCGGACCCAGAACTCGCCCGGGATTTGGTTGATGGCGCGCAACAGGGTGGATAGGGATTCGCCCTTGCTGGAATCCACTGGCGAGCTTGGATGCGGGCTCCCGGCAGTCCACTGGTCCATGCCGAAGTAGGTGGTGTCCTGGGAGATGAGGTTGATTTCCCTAACACCTGAATTAACCAGCGCCTCGACTTCGCGCACGACCGAGTCCTGGCTGCGCGAGCGGTGGCGGCCGCGGATTTGCGGGATGACGCAGAACGAGCAGGTGTGGTTGCAACCTTCCGCGATCTTGACGTAGGCAAAATGGTCCGGCGTGAGCCGGAAGCGCGGGGTGGTGTAGTCCGGAACAAATTGCGGCTTGAGGGTGACGAAGTCGCGCGGGTCGTTAGTGGCTGCCGGGCCCTCATCTTTGGTTAGAGCAATGGCGTTCTTGGTGCCCAGGAGGTTGTGGATAATCGGTGCGACCTTGGTGATTTGGTCGAGGCCGATGAAGGCATCGACTTCCGGCATGATGCCGGGCAGTTCCTTGGCAAACCGTTGGGACAGGCAGCCGGCGACGATGATTTTCTGCCGCACGCGGTCGGGGTCGGCACTGCGGGCGTTGACGGCGCCGAAGACCGCGTTGATGGACTCCTGTTTGGCGATGTCGATGAACGAACAGGTGTTGACGATGAGCACGTCGGCCAGTTCGGGATCGGGTGTGAGGGCCATGCCGGCTTGGGCGAGGTGGCCGAGCATGACTTCCGAGTCGATGAGGTTCTTGGCGCAACCCAGGGAGATGAGACCGACGGTGATGGACATGGGGGAGGCGCGGCGCGCCGGTTAGGAGATAGAGGTTGTCAGGGGGAAGGCGGAAGACCGCTTCGCTGTTAGATAGAAGACAGAAGAAAAGAAAGAAGTGGCGGAGTTGGACGCGTGTTTCATCGACAGACGATCCAGTGGGCGGTGCATGCGCACGGTCGGTCGGTTGGCTCTCCTCTTTTCTTCTGTCTTGGGTCTCAAAGTCTTCCGTCTTGTTAGAACCGCGGCGGCAGGATGAGTTCGTCGCCGGGGACGGGAGCGACGGGGCCGAAGCCTTGGAGCTTGCTGGCGACAGCCTCGGCGCCCTCGACCGAAGTGACCTTGAGTTGGCCGAGGATGCCGGTGTTGCGGCGGATGGCGAGGATGGTGTTTTGTTGGACTTGATCCGGCATCATGACGTCCAAGGTGACGAAGCTGCCATACTGCGGGTCATCGCGGTATTCCTTGACCTTGCCGACGAGCAGCGCCTGGGTGATGAGGCGGGTTTCCCGCGCGAGGGAGTTCTTTTTCTCGAGATCCCGTTGGGTTAGCAGCAGGTTTTCGCTGTCAGAAACTTTGGCGTTGCGCTCGGCCTTGTCTTTTTCCTCCTGCAGGGCCTGGAGTTTTTCGCGGTCTTCCTTGGCTTGTTGTTTGAGGGTCTCGCGCTCGTCATTGGAGCCTGGGGGAGCGACCAGAACCGAGTTGTGTTGTTGGATTTGTTTTTCCAAGGCGAGGCGGTTTTGATCATCCCGGAGGTCATTGATCTGTTTGCGCAGGCGGTCATATTCGTCCGACGGGGTGTTTTTCACCCCTTGTTGCATGCCATTCCACGACATCACCAAGGCCGCGAGCAGCAGCGCGATAATGGTGCCGAGAAGAAGTTTGGTAGTGTCCATGCGCGGAAGATGGCCGGATGAGCACTGGCTGTCAACGCGGCAGCGCGGGAATTGCCCGTAACCAGGGTGGGGCGGCTATTGGCCCCCTGTGGCTTTGTTCTGGAAGTGGCGCGCGACGTTTTCCGGCAGCCGGTTTTTTTGCATCCATGCCGCGGCTGCGGTGGGATCGCGGCTCAGCCAGGTGTCCAGGGCGCGGTTGTAGATGCGATCTTGCTCGCCTGGGTTGGAAATCCGGCTGACGTAACTGAGGGCCAGTGCCGGGTCGCTGCCCAGCGAGTGCCAGACGAAGCTCTGAAGGGTGCCGTCGGTCACGTCGCTGGCATAGCGGTTGAGCATTGTGGCGGCGGCGGCGGCGTCTTGGGTGGCGATGGCCGTGACCACTCCGCGCAGGGCTTCGCTGCGGTTTTCACCCTTGGGCAGGGCCTCAAAATAGGCCACTGCGGCCTTTTTATCGCTGTTGGCCCAGATGCCGAGCACGTCGTCCATGCGGCGTTTGGCCGCTTCGCCGGGGTTGGCGACCAACCAATCCGCGGTGCCTTTCGGGTCAGCTTGTGCGAGTTGTTCCGCCGCACGCATCATCGAGCCATTGCGCAGCGACTCGTCGCTGAGCGCGGAAATCCACGCGCGGGTGGCTGCCGGGCCTTGGGCGAGGAGGTGGGGGAGCATGGCGTCCAAGGCTTCGCCACGTTCCTGACTGCGGGGCATGCTGGCGAGCAGATCGGTGGCACGGGCAGGGTCGATGGCACCGAGGGTGCGGATGATGCCGGCGAGGTAGGGGTTGGCACCAGTGCCGGTGTGGTTGGCATCGGCCCAGCGGAGGGCGGCATCCGGATCCGTGGCGGCCCATGCCGACAGGATCGTGCTGGTGGCAAAATTGCTTTGGGTGTTGGCTTTGGCGTAGGTCAGGGCGGTGATGGGGTCGACCTGAGACCAAGCGGTGAGCAGCATGGCATATTCTCCGGAGCGGCTATCGGTGAGGCCCAGGCTCCGAAAGTGGGCGATGGCGGCTTCGAAATCGCCGGTTGCGAGTTGGTCGATGAAGGCGAGCAAGGCGCGGTTGCGGGTCAAGGCATTCCCGCCGCGGACGATGGCTTCGAGGCGTTTGAGGACATCCCCGGCGCTGCCTTGGGTGGGGGTGGCGCGTGGCTTGGTCTGGCGCTCCGTTCGCTGCTCGGCCAGCGAGGAGGCATGGTTGGCGCTGGCCGCTGCGCGCGACGAGGTGCGGGTTGGAGTGGGTTGGGTTTCAGTGAGTGGGTCGCGGGCATCCGGGGAGGAGAATCTGCCGACAAGAAATCCGGCGGCACCGATGACAAGAGCGGTGGCGAGAGTGGTGGTGCGTGGGAGTTGCATGGGGTTCGGCGTCGGGAAGGTTGCGGGATATAAACGCCGCAAACCGCGGATTGTTTCATCGCGTCTCAGGATCAAAGCCCGCCGCCGATTTCAGCATCGACGCGGAACGGCATGGCGTCCAGACTCGGGCATGGCACAGATCGGTGAGCGCACGAGTTTGAGGATAGTCCGGGAGAAGCCCCCCGGGCTGTATCTGGATGGCGGAGAGCTTGGCGAGGTGCTGCTGCCGCGGCGGGAAATGCCTAACGAGTGGGAGCCCGGCGGGAGGGTTGAGGTGTTCATTTACCTCGATTCCGAGGACCGCCAAGTGGCGACCACACTCCACCCCAAGGCCATGCCCGGGCAATTCGCGCGGCTGCGGGTGGTGGCGCTCACACCGGTGGGGGCGTTTTTGGATTGGGGTTTGTCGAAGGATTTGCTGGTGCCTTTCCGCGAACAAAAGACCCGCATGGAAATCGGCAATTTCTATCTGGTTTACGTGCGGGTGGACGAGGCCAGCAACCGGATTATCGCCACCACCCGGCTGGCACGGCATCTGGATCTAACTCCTCACACCTGGCGCGAGGGCGAGGCGGTGGACCTGATCATTTATGGAAAGACCGAGCTGGGTTACAAGGCGATCATCAACGGCAGTCATAGCGGCTTGTTGTTTGCCAACGAGGTGTTTCAGAAAATGCAACCCGGCGAGCGCGTCAAAGGCTACATCGCCTCCGTGCGCCTGGACGGCAAGATCGATTTGAGCTTGCACGCGCCGGGGCGTGCCCGGGTGGATGGCCTTGAAGCCCAAATCCTCGCGGAGCTTGAGGCCCGCGGCGGGTTTTGGGCGCTGTGCGACAGCAGTTCGGCCGACGAGATTCACCGCGAGCTCGGGGTGAGCAAACGCACCTTCAAGCAGGCCGCCGGGGCCTTGTTGCGCCAGCACAAGATCACCCTTGCGGACAACGGCATGCGCTTGGTGCAGGCGGAAGCGGATTGACCAGCCGGCAATCGGAAGCGGATACCTGCAGGGAGATGGCGGCGCCCATGAGCAAGGGCAGATTGGGCACGGCATGGCCGGCCGGAAAGCCGAACGCGACGGGATAGTGATAGGCTGCAACGGCTTCCTTGATGATTTCGCAGGCGGTCTGGCCAAACGGTGTTTCGCCATCCTTCATCCCGGTAAAGTGCCCCACGATCAATCCGGAGAGTTGCTCGAGCACGCCTCCGGCCCTGAGGTTTTGCATCATCCGATCAAGATGATAGTGGTGTTCGCCAAGATCCTCTAGGAACAGGATCTTTCCCGCCGGCTCGAGGTCGAGCGGGGTGCCCCGCAGGCTCTGGATGATAGACAGATTTCCGCCGGTTAGAATGCCGGAGCCCACACCGGTCCGGTTCAAGGGATGCGAGGGGAGGTCATACTCCGGCGCTCGCCCACCTAACAAATCTAACAAGTGCAGGAAATCGTCGCTGGCCACGCCATCGTGTTGGAACCAGGCGGTCATTACGCCATGGACCGAGGCGATGTGGTGGCGGGCGAGAAAGGCGTGAAACACTGTGGTGTCGCTGAAGCCGACCAGCCATTTGGGTTGCTCGAAAAAGGCCGTCCAATCCAGCAGCAGGTGGGTCCGCAAGCAGCCATAGCCGCCGCGGGCAAAAAAGATCGCCTTGATGGAAGGGTTGTCGAGGGCTTGCTGCATGTCGGCGGCCCGCGCCGTGTCGCGACCGGCAAACACTCCCGCCTCGTCGAACGCATGGCTGCCGA
>JBAXOF010000189.1:0-7577 GCA_037133375.1 Verrucomicrobiota bacterium
GCCGACGCGGACTTGATTCCCTGCATGATTTTTGACAGCGAATGGCCCGGCTTCGGACAAATGATCAAATGCACATGGTTGGGCATGACACACCAAGCGCCGAGGTGGTAATGATCGCCATCAAAATGAAACAACGCATCACGCACTGCACGGGCGATTTCGGGTCGTTTCATCCAGCATTCGCCATGTCCCGCATGGAGCGCATTTTCCGAGTGCAAGTGATAGGCGCTTTCGAGTTTGCGCGTGAGTTGATCAATCACCACGGTTTCGCCGGCATCTTCGGCCAGACGGATTTTCGTGAGCCATTCGGATTTTTCTTTTTGATACTCTCTAACGACAGAGGCCGGAAGCGAATCAGCGAGACGAAAGGTGACGGCATAGGTGGCCCCCTCCTGAAGCCAGTGCGGAAGTCGCCCTGCATTTTTTCTGGCGATGGGGTTGGACGGTGAGATGAAGGACGGCTGGGATTGCGGGTGGGATTGCGGGTGGGATTGCGGGTGGGATTGCGGCGACCAATGATCGCCGCTACAAGGCGCCAGCCAATCGGCGAGGGCGACGTTGGGCTTGCCGGAATCCTTTTTGATTTGCTGGCGCAAGGTGTGCAGGCGGGTGCGTTCCACGCTGCGCGAGTCATCGGTCCACACGATGATGTCATCGCCGAGCGAGTTGGCGGGGAAAAATCCATACACACCACGGGCGGTGAAGCGCTTGTCGGCGATGATGTGGTCGATCCATACCAGTGCATCTTGGTAGAGTTTGGCGGCTTCCGCAGCGGCGGCGGCATTTTGGGTTTTGAGCGTGCCCGTCGTGCGGTCCCACACCCCGCGCAGTTCCCAAGTGTGGAAGAACGGCGTCCAGTCGATGTAATCGACTAGACTGCGGAGGTCATGGATTCCAGGCAACATGCCCGGAGCACTTTCATCCTGGCCGCAGGCCCGGGTGCCGAGGAAAGCCGGCACCGGCGGCGTGTAGCTGGACCAATTAAAATCCGGCTTTGCAGAGCGGGCCTCGGTGAGTGTGAGGGTGGCCTTTTTCGGGCCGCCGAGGAAGGCGTCGCGGAGTTGTTGTTGCTTTGTTAGATTGGCCGCGACGAAGGAGTCGTGCTGGTCTTTGGACAGCAGCGAGGTGGTGACTGGCACGGAGCGCGAGGCATCGAGCACATGCACCACGGGCCCGCCATAATGTTGGGCGATCTTGACTGCGGTATGCGCGGCGGAGGTGGTGGCACCGCCAATGAGCAGGGGTATGGTCAATCCCGACCGTTGCATTTCCTTGGCCACGTGGACCATTTCGTCGAGCGATGGTGTGATGAGGCCGGAGAGGCCGATCACATCGGCGTGGATCTCGCGCGCCTTGGCGAGGAGCTTATCGCAAGGGACCATCACGCCCATATCGGTGACTTCGTAGCCATTGCAGGAGAGCACGACGCCGACGATGTTTTTGCCGATGTCATGGACATCGCCCTTGACGGTGGCAATGAGGAAGCGCCCGGCAGAGCGCCCGCGCACGGCTAACTGCAACGCCTCAGCCTCGGTTAGTGACGGGTTGTTGTGCTTGATGGCGGCGATGTCTGCGGTGAGAAACTCCGCCTTTTCCGCTTCCATAAAGGGCGTCAGCCAAGCCACCGCCTTTTTCATCACGCGCGCGGATTTGACCACTTGCGGCAGAAACATCTTGCCCGCGCCAAAGAGGTCGCCGACCACTCCCATGCCGTCCATCAATGGGCCTTCGATCACTTTGAGGGGGCGCCCGTATTTTTGGCGGGCCTCTTCGGTATCCTCATCGATAAAGCGGTCGAGGCCTTTCAGCAGGGCGTGTTCCAAGCGTTTTTCCACCGGGGCCTCACGCCATCCAAGATCTTCCTCGGGCTTTTTCCCGCCCTGGCCCTTGAAGCGTTCTGCCAGATCCAGCAAGCGCTCGGTGGCATCGGCGCGGCGGTTGAGCAGCACGTCCTCGACGCATTCGAGCAACTCCTTGGGGATCTCGTCATAGACATCGAGCATGCCGGCGTTGACGATGCCCATGTCCATGCCGGCGCGTGTGGCATGATAGAGAAAGGCCGAGTGCATCGCCTCGCGCACCGCATTGTTGCCCCGGAACGCGAATGAAATGTTGGAAACTCCCCCGGAGACCTTGGCCCCGGGCAGGTTGTGTTTGATCCAGCGCGTGGCATTGATGAAGTCCAGCGCGTAGTTGTTGTGCTCCTCGATGCCGGTGGCTATTGTTAGAATGTTGGGATCAAAGATGATGTCATTCGGATTGAAGCCGACGTCATCGACCAACAGGCGGTAGGCACGCTCGCAGATGCGGATTTTCTCCTCGTAAGAAGCCGCCTGGCCGTTCTCATCGAAGGCCATGACCACCACCGCCGCGCCATAGCGCATGATGTGGCGGGCCTGCCGGATGAAGTTCGCCTCGCCTTCCTTGAGCGAAATGGAATTGACAATGCCCTTGCCTTGAATGCACTTGAGGCCGGCCTCGATGATTTCCCATTTCGAGGAATCGACCATGATCGGGACGCGGGCGACATCCGGTTCGCCCTGCAGCAGGAGCAGAAAGCGGGTCATCATCGCCTTGCCATCGATGAGGCCGTCATCGAAGCAGATATCGATCACGTTGGCACCATTGGCAACCTGTTGGCGCGCCACCTCCACGGCCGCCTCGAGGTTGCCGGCACGGACGAATTTGGCGAATTGCGGCGAGCCGGCGACGTTGGCGCGCTCGCCGATCATCAGGAAGCGCTTGTCGGACGTGTGGTTGTAAGCCTCTGTGCCGGAAAGCCGCAGGGCGTGGGGGATGGTGGGCATATTGGTTGAATTTCAGCCTTCCACGGGCACCTCGCGCGGGGTAATGTTAGCGACCGCGGCGGCGATGGCGGCGATATGCTCGGGAGTGCTGCCGCAGCAACCACCCGCGAGATTGAGCAACCCCGCTTGGGCAAACTCCGCCATGAAATCGCGCATCTCGCCCGGGCCAAGGTCGAACCCGGTGGGGGCCAGCGGATTAGGCAACCCGGCATTCGGATAGCAGGAAATGCAGGTGGTGGCACAGGCGGATAGATCCTCCAAATGCGGGCGCAGCAATTCCGGTCCGAGCGAGCAGTTGAGGCCGATTGCCAAGGGTTTGACGTGGGCGAAGGCATTCCAAAACGCCTCAACTTTTTGGGCCGAGATCATGGTTTCACCGCCGCGGCCGACGGCGGCGGAGAGGATGATGGGAAGCTGCGTCCCGGTGGCATCAAACACCTCTTGGACCGCCACCACCGCCGCCTTGGCATTGAGCGAATCAAAGATGGTTTCGATGAGGAGGATGTCACAGCCCCCCTCTATCAAGGCATGCACCTGATGCTTGTATGCTGCCAGCACCTGATCAAAAGTCACCACGCGAAACGCGTGGTCGTCAGCGTCCGGCGAGTTGCTCAGGGACACCGTGAGCGGACCGATGGCTCCCGCCACATAGCGGCGGCGGCCGCAGGTGTTGCCGATGGCGTCCGCCCATTGGCGGCACAGGCGTGCGGACTCGATGTTCATCTCCCATGCCAAATCATTGAGAAAGGAATTTTCAAGAATCTGTTGGAAAAACTCCGGATCTTTGCGGCCACCTTTCGCGCGGGGATCTTCGACGAAAAATTCACTCTGAGCGAGGCCCGTCGCGGAAAAGGTGTTGGTCGAGCAAATGTCCGCGCCGGCTTCAAAAAAGCGCTTGTGAATATCCCCAATGACTTCCGGGCGGGTCAGCGTGAGGATGTCGCCGTTGTTGAGCAAATCCTTGTCGGTATCGGCAAAACGCCGACCTCTGGCGGCGGTCTCGTCCAAGCCGTAGCTGCGGATTGTCGTGCCCATCGCCCCGTCGAGCACCAGGATGCGTTCCGCTAGCGCTTGTCGAAGGGCAGGGGTGGGATCAGCCTGTGGCATGCCCGGAAGATACCAGCGATCACTAAATGCGCAAGAAACAAATCATCTTATCCGGATATGATGATGGGATGCCTTAACTTGACGCGTATGGCCAGCGGGATGCACCTCATGATATTCGATTTCCCTTGAAAAATCGGCTTGGGCGTCGTCGTATGGGCGCTGATGACAAAGAAATTCCTCCTAGGAGCCCTCACGGTGTTGGCGTCCTTGTCGCCCGGCCTCCAAGCGTTGGAAGGGGATCCTTACGCGACCGAAACGCCGCCGCAGCGTGACGCACGCATGAGTTGGTGGCGCGACGCGAAGTTTGGCATGTTCATTCATTGGGGCGTTTATGCGGTGCCGGCCGGGACCTATAAGGGCCAACCCATTGGCGACATCGGCGAGTGGATCATGTTCAATGCGAAAATTCCGGTGCGCGATTACAAGGCGTTTGCGCCGCAGTTCAACCCGACAAAATACGAGCCGTCCGCGTGGGCGGCCTTGGCGAAAGAGGCGGGCATGCGCTATGTGGTGATCACCTCCAAGCACCACGATGGATTCACGTTGTTTCCCACCGCCGCCAGCAAATGGAATGTCGTTGAAGCCAGCCCATGGAAAAAGGATCTCATTGGCCCGCTCGCCGGTGCCGTCAGGGCCCAGGGTTTGAAATTCGGCCTTTACTATTCGCAGGCTCAGGATTGGAACAATCCGGGCGGTGCCAAACTTGGCATGAAGGATGGCGATGGCTGGGATGAGGCTCAAAAAGGCAGCTTCGACCAATACCTCGATGCGGTGGCAGTCCCTCAAGTCAGGGAAATTCTCACCGCCTACAAACCGGATGTGCTGTGGTGGGACACACCGCATTTGATGACGCCGCCGCGGGCGGAAAAGCTTGCCAAACTGCTGGCCCTCCACCCCGGCATCATCCACAACGACCGGCTTGGCGGGGGCTATCCCGGCGATACCGAGACCCCCGAACAGCACATCCCAGCCACTGGCTTTCCCGGGCGGGACTGGGAAACCTGCATGACCATGAATGATACGTGGGGCTTCAAGAGCGACGACCACAACTGGAAATCGCTAACCACCCTCATCACCAATCTCGTCGATATCGTCAGCAAGGGCGGCAACTATCTGCTCAACGTGGGCCCCACCGCCGAAGGCGAAATTCCCGCGGAATCTATCAAGTTACTCAAGGCCGTAGGCACGTGGATGAAAGTGAATGGCGAGTCCATCTACGGCACGCATGCCTCGCCCTTCAAGAAACTCCCTTGGGGCCGCTGCACTGTCAAAGACGCGGGTGATGACACCCTTCTCTATCTGCATGTCTTCAATTGGCCGGTCGATGGCAAACTCCTCGTCCCCGGCCTGACCAATGCGGTCAAGTCCGCCGCGTTGCTCGCCGGTGGTGCTCCCTTGGCTATCGAAAAATCCGCCAACGGGCCGCTCATCACCTTGCCGGCCACTGCCCCGGATGCCATCTGCGCCACCCTCAAATTGTTAGTGCAAGGAAAACCTGAAATCGCCGGACCGCTGGTGGTTCCCGGCCATGATGGAAGTATCACCCTGTTGGCGGAAGATGCCAGACTGGAAGGCAAGTCGGTCAAAACCGAACTCAAAGATAAAATCAGCAACATCGGCTTCTGGGTCGATCCGGGTGACGCGGTCTCCTGGGACCTTCGTTCCGACCGCGATGGTAAGTATTCCGTCCGCATTGAGACTGCCGCCCCGGCCGCCGGTTCCGTGCTGAAAGTCCAGGGCGTGGGCAATCTCGCCTACTCCGTGCCGAAAACCGCGGATTACCGCACCTATCAGACCGGCAGGGTCGGGGAGTGCCTCCTCACCAAAGGCGCAAAAATCACCCTGACATTACGCCCGGTGGCGGAAGGCTGGACACCTGTCAATTGTCGCAAAGTGGTGCTCGTGCCGGAACCTTGAGGGGGGGCGCTGTCGTAGGGGGGGGGGGGAGCGCCGGCGTCCCGCCGGCAGTGTTTGGCATCCTGCCAAACACTCTTCATCTTCATGCAATCCTTCACCGATCCAGCGTCTCATCCTCCCAGGAGGCCGGGTCGTCGAGCGACTCAAGATGGGTGAACACCGTGGCGTTAGGCAGCGCCGCGCGGATATCCGCCTCAATCCGTTCCAGCAGATTGTGGCCATGCTGCACCGTCCATGCTCCGGGAACCAGCACATGCATGGAGATAAACTTCCTTGCTCCCGCCTGACGGGTGCGCAGGGCGTGGAATTGCAAGTCATCTTTCCGATAGGTATCCAACACCTGCTGCACGGCGATCAGATCCTGCGCCGGCAGCGCCAGATCCATCAGGCCCGATACCGAGCGCCAGACGATGTGCGAACCGGTCCAGACGATGTTGGCAGCCACCAGCAGGGCCACTACCGGGTCAAGCCACAGCCAACCGGTGAGGACCACCGCGCCCACGCCGACGAGCACGCCCACGGACGTCCACACATCGGTGAGCAGGTGATGGGCATTGGCTTCCAGAGTGATGGAGTGGTTCTTTTTTCCCACCCGCAGCAGCAGCAGAGCCACCCCGAGGTTGACGAGCGAGGCGACCACCGAGACGGCCAGGCCCATGCCCACTTGCTCGAGTTCTTTGGGATGAAACAAGCGTGGCACCGCCGTAAGCGCGATGCTCAGTGCCGCCACCAGAATGAGTGCACCTTCCACACCGCTGGAAAAATACTCTGCCTTGCTGTGGCCGTAGGCATGGTCGTCATCGGCGGGCCGCGCCGCGATCGTCAGCATCGCCAGCGCCATCATGCCACCTATCAGATTGACCACTGACTCCAACGCGTCGGACAGTAATCCCACCGATCCGGTAAGATAGTAGGCGGCGCTTTTCAAGCCGATTGTGACAATCGCCGCGGCGATTGAGATCCAGGCAAAGCGGGTGAGGGAGGCGCGATTTATGCCAGGCTGGGTCATGCTTATTGGGAATCAAAAAGCGGAACGGGAGGGATTCGAACCCTCGGTAGCGTTACCACTACGTTCCCTTAGCAAGGGAGTGCTTTCGACCACTCAGCCACCGTTCCATAAAGCAGGTCGAGACGGGTTGAACCATAAGACGGCTGAAACGTCAACCCTTCGCCTCGTTATCGACAGAAAAAGATGATATTTTTAGACCTGTGGGGGGGAGGGTTCCTCCACCGGGGGTACCGTAGCTGATATTTCCGTTGAGTCTGCCTTAGGTTCTGGAGCCGGTTCCACCAAAGAAACTTTGGGAGCTTCCGTGTCGGATAGAGAGGCTTCCATGGTTTCGCAGGTTGCGGCGGGCAGGCTAACAGGTTCGATTGCCGCGGCGGGTGCCGGGGCTTCCTCGGGCGGGCTATGCTCTGATAGAGAGGGCGAGGGTTCAATGGCCCCGGCTGCATCTTCGGCTGCATCTTCGGCAGCATCCGCCGCTTCATCTGCGGCTTCATCCGCGGCCTCATCCGCGGCGGCCTCATCCGCGGCGGCCTCATCCGCGGCGGCCTCATCCGTGGCATCGACGGCTGGCGGCGGGGTGGTGTCGGTCTCCCCGGTTGGGCTGGCTTCGGTGGGTGGTTCGGCTAGCGATGGCCTGGGTTTCTTTTGCGTCTTGGTCTTTTTCGGCGGGGTTGCCTCGCGCGGTTCTTGCAGGGCAAGTTTGTCGTCGGCGTAAAGCAGGATGTGGCCTTGGTGCA
>JBAXOF010000190.1:0-7574 GCA_037133375.1 Verrucomicrobiota bacterium
AGACGTTTGACCAGGACGCGTTGTCCGAGTGGTTTGATGTTAGCCATATGTTTTGGTGTTGGTGTTGTTTGTTTGTTTGTTTGTTTGTTTGCGGTGAGATGCCACGCGGAGGCGTGGAAAGGGGGGAGATTAGTTATCGGTTATTGGTGGAAGAGGATCGGTCGGATCCGACGGATATGTTTTCTTCTGTCTGGGAGCGAAGCGGTCTTCTGTCTTCTGTCTCATCCAAGGCTTCGAGCCAAGTGTCGAGTTCTTGGTTGAGACGGGCGCTGATGAAGGTGAGGAAAGCGGCGGGGTCGCCGGCATCGGCGGCTTCGAGGGCGGCGTAGTATGCGGCGCGGAGGTCCGGGGCAATGGACACGGGCGGATAGCCGGCGGCGATGAGGATGAAGTTCATTGCCAGGCGGGCGGCACGACCGTTGCCATCGGCAAACGGATGAATGCGGGCGATGCCATAGTGCAGGGCGGCGGCACGCTCGACCGGATCGGCAAGGGTCTGGAGTTGCGCAAACAATTCGGCCATCAGGTCGGGCACCTTGATGGGATTGGGCGGTATGTGGTTGGCACCGGCAATCCAGACGGCACCGGTGCGGTAGCTGCCGGCAAACGAATCTTCCACGCGGGTGAGGATGATGCGATGGGTGTCTAGCAGATCGTGCTCGGTGAACTCCGCGCCTTTGGCGGCCAAGGCATGGATGTGCTCCCAAGCTTTGAGGAGATTGACGGCCTCGAGGTGATCTTTGAGCGGCTTGCCGGAAACCGTGACGCCCTTGGAGAGCACCAACTCGGTTTCGCGCAGCGTGAGGCTGTTGCCCTCGATGTTGTTGGATTCATACACCATCCGCACATCCCACGCCGCCGCAAGGCTGGCGACCGACTCCGGGGAGAGCGGGCGCAGCGCGGCAAGGCGGGCGTGTTTAGTGGTGAGGGTAGTCATTCCGGTGAATTGCGACGGGGAAGTTTCTTTTCTTCTGATTTCAGGCGGCGTTCAACCTTTTTCACGTCCTCTGAGGGCGGAAGACTTTCAGGATGGATTTTTCTCTGACCCAAAAGATTGCGCACATCGGTGTTGTTCTTGACATGTTCGTTGGTGATGGCCCTCTCGCTGCCCAAGCCGTCACGTCCGATGCTGAAAGTGGTGATTTCGTTGGCAAAGTCTTTCGCCTTGATGGTGATGGTCGGGAGGAAGTCGGCCAAGGGACGGTTATCCGGCACTCCGAGGCGTGATTTCATTTCCTGGGTGGAATATCCGCCGAAAAGCGCCTGATCTCCCTTGCTGCGGATGATTCCGAAGCTACGTTCATCGCCCACTTTCTCGTAAATCAGCGTGGAAAGGAGTTTTTCGGATTCGGTGAGCTTCTTGCGGGCACGCAGGCGTTCGACTTCGGAAATCCGCTTTTCGATGATTTCCTGCCGCCGCGTCTGGACGGCGAAATAGGTTTGGCAGAACGCGATTTCATCCTTCGCCGGATCGCCGTTTTGGGCGATGAGGTAGCAGGCGTAGCGAGTGAGCATGAAATCCTGGATCTCACGCTGTCCGCCCTTGCCGTGGCTGATCAATTTACTGACCTCAATAAATTGATCGGAAACCTTGTTTCCAGAGGTTTCACAGGCGGTTGCCGCATCACCGACCACCTTGCGGAAATTCTGCCAATTGGTGTATCCGAGCACCGTCTGAAGATCCCTCGCCAGCCAGAATTCCACCCCGGACTCTTGTTCAACCTGAACGAGCCTTTCGAGTTCCGCGAGGAGTGTGGAGATGACGGACTTCTTCATGGCTGGGGGTCTTGGATCAATTTCCCGAGGTCGGGAAATTGATCGGAGCTTGTCACCATCCGCACATCCCACGTCGCCGCAAGGCTGGCGGCCGACTCCAGAGAGCGCGGGCGCAGCGCGGCAAGGTGTTGGTGTTTGGTGGTGAGCATGGGTATGAGCGGGTAATAGAGAGTAATCGGAAAAGAAAAAGGATAAACGAACGGTGCTGATTGTTATAGACTGGAATCAAGCAAATTCGATATAGGTGAGATAGCTGCGCGTGGTTGCTTTAAGAGTTTATGTTGTCTCTTTGCATCCTCAATGCGGATTGGAAATAGTTCGTCCCACTTGGAATCAGGGACATGGGAGAATCCCTCCGAGACATCCACACCCGAAAACAGTATCCTTCCTGAGCCTCGATCAACAGTCACACGAGGATCATATGTATTTCGGCCGGCATGGCTGGTGTAGCAGCCAACTCCCGCGTCCATTACTTTCTGAACTGACGCCGCATCGAACAGCCCAATCAGCCAACGTCTGGAAAAGCGGAGTGCGTGAACTACAAAGTCCAAATTACTCCCGCTTTCCATCAATTCCATCGGTGTGATAATGGGTGTTGATACGCCATCCGCTCCAAAACGTAGTTCAGATTGTTTGGCACGAACTTGCACTCGGAACACTCGGCTGGATTCGGGAGAAAAGACCATCATATCGTCTGCAATCCCCATGTCAAACTCGGCGAATGCCACATTGTATCCCCGGAATATGAACTCGGCCGCAGCGGCGTGTGTGGCCGATGCTCCGATCATCTTTTTTCCGCTGGACATTCCGTGTGCCATGAGTGATTTATGGAGCTTTTAGATCTTCGACAGCAGCACGCACGTCTTCAAGAGAATTCTTCACATCCCCTATTGTGTCCATGCCCAAGCCAGAAATCGACTCGACGCTACTGTCGATAGAATCCAGTTTATCGACGATTCTTTCCAGAGTAGTCGAAATTTCCGAAAGAAGGTCGCATTGCCTCTCGAGTATTGATTGCATTTCAAAGTCCATGAGGAATTTTAGAGTTGGATTGTATCGCCCCTTCAGGGCTTGAATTTCTTTTCTGGAGTGACCCAGGGCGTTGCCTTGGGCTGTTGCAGAACGTCCCCGTTAGGGCTTAAGATATAGCGTGGTGATTTCTTGTCTTGCGTCTTGCAGTCTTGCAGTCTTGTGTCTTCAGTCCACCACTTCCGCATCCACGACCTTGCCCTTGGCTTGTTTGGGTTCGTGGGATTCCGGGGCGGCTTCGACGTCGGGGTTTTGTTGGGCACCGGCGGCGGCCTGCGCTTGTTGGGCGGCGGCGGCGAGGGCTTGCAGCGAATTTTCGAGGTCGGTGACGGCGCTGTTGATGCGGGTCACATCATCGCTGGTGAGGGCGTCCTTGACGGCTTGGATTTTGCCTTCGAGCATCGACTTGAGTTCAGCCGGTGCTTGGTCACCGAGTTCGGCGAGTTGTTTTTCGACACTGAAGATGAGGTTGTCGGCCTTATTCTTGGCATCGACTTTTTCGACGCGCTTTTTGTCCTCGTCGGCGTGGGATTCGGCGTCGCGTTTGGCCTTTTCGATTTCGTCCTTGGACAGGCCGGACGACCCTTGGATGGAAATTTTCTGTTCCTTGCCGGATTGTTTGTCCTTGGCGGAAACATGGAGGATGCCGTTGGCGTCGATATCGAAGGTGACTTCAATTTGCGGTTCGCCACGGCGGGCAGCGGCGATGCCGTCGAGCTTGAAGTTGCCGAGGCGTTTGTTATCGGCAAACATCTTGCGCTCGCCTTGGCAGACTTGGATGTCCACGCCGGGTTGGTTATCGGCGGCGGTGGAGAAAATCTGGGATTTCTTGGCGGGGATGGTGGTGTTGCGCTCGATCATGGCGGTGGCGATGCCGCCGAGCGTTTCGATGGACAGGGTGAGCGGGGTGACATCTAACAGGAGGACATCCTTGACGTCGCCGCGCAACACGCCGCCCTGGATGGCTGCGCCGATGGCCACAACCTCGTCGGGGTTGACTCCTTGATGGGGCGTTTGGCCGGCGAGCTCGCGGGCGACATCGACGACCTTGGGCATGCGGGTCATGCCGCCGACTAACACGAGTTCATCGATCTGCGACGGCTTGAGACCGGAGGCGGCCAGGCAGTTGCGGACCGGTTGCTTGGTGCGCTCGAACAGGGAGTCGGTGAGTTGCTCTAGCTTGGAACGGGTGAGCGTGAGTTGGATATGCTTCGGGCCGGTGGCGTCGGCAGTGATGAAGGGCAGGCTGATGTCGTAGGATTGAGTGGAGGAGAGCGCGATCTTGGCTTTTTCCGCTTCTTCCTTGATGCGTTGGAGGGCATCCGGTTGGCTGGACAGTTCGATGCCCTGGTCTTTTTTGAATTCCGCGACCACCCATTGGATCAGGGTGTTATCCCAATCGTCGCCGCCGAGTTGGGTGTCGCCATCGGTGGCGAGCACTTCAAACACGCCGTCACCGATTTCGAGCACCGAGATATCGAAGGTGCCGCCGCCGAGGTCATACACCGCGATTTTCTCATCAGCCTTTTTGTCCAGCCCATAGGCGAGGGCGGCGGCGGTCGGCTCGTTGATGATGCGCAACACTTCGAGGCCGGCGATTTCACCCGCAGCCTTGGTGGCGTTGCGCTGGGAGTCATTGAAATACGCCGGCACGGTGATGACGGCTTGGGTGATTTTTTCGCCGAGCTTGGCTTCGGCATCGGCCTTGAGTTTGCCAAGCACCATGGCGGAAATCTCCTGCGGTGAGTAGGTCTTGGTTTCCCCGGCGACAGTCACCTGAATGTGGGCGTCGCCATTGGGTGCGGCGACGATGGTGTAGGGCATGCGCTTATCCGCGGCGGTGAGCTCCGAGAACTTCCGGCCAATCAAGCGCTTGGCGGAGAAGATCGTGTTTTTCGGGTTGGTGACGGCTTGGCGTTTGGCGGCCTGGCCGACGAGGCGCTCGCCATTCTTGGCGAATGCCACGACGGAGGGCGTGGTGCGGGCACCTTCCGAGTTTTCCAGCACGGTGGACTCACCGCCGTCCATGACGGCCATGCAGGAATTGGTGGTGCCGAGGTCGATTCCGAGAATTTTGGACATGATTTTGGTTCCTTTGGTTGACCCGTGGTGACGGGCTGTTTGCGCAGACCTTTTTGCAGGATGCGTGCCAAGATCCAGAATATGCTCATAACTAGCTGGAAATAAGACGATTAAAAATCAAGAGAGTGATTCAATCTGAGGCATCGAAGCCAGTCTTGGACAAGATGTCGCAGTCAGAGTGGGACAAAGTGTCCATTTTTGACCATGTGATGGCATTCTTATCGCCCGACACTTGGTTGCGCCGGTTCATTTGGGTGGCTGCGGGCCTCATCATTTCATTTCACTTACCGCCGCAACCGCCGCAACCGCCGCAACCTGGCATGACCGGCTGCGGCAAGGCGTCATGAGATGTGTTATAGCACCTGTGCGGGTGCCTTGGCGATGGCGGTGGCGGCGACGTGGGCCGTGGTCCACGCGGCTTGAAAGTTGAACCCTCCGGTGATGCCATCGATGTCAATGCACTCACCGGTGAAATACAGGCCGGGCGTGACGCGGCTTTGCATCGTCTGAAAATCGATCGAATTGCGCTCGATGCCGCCGGCGGTGACGAACTCGTCCTTGTTGGTGGTTTTGCCGGTGACCTCGAAGCGCGAGGATTTCAACGCGTCTAGCAAACGTTGGCTCGCCGCCTTGGGCAACTGACCCCATGTTGTTAGATCGGCGACCTCACAGCCGGCGATGATGCTCTCCCACAGGCGCCGCGGAATGGGCGCAATCGGCGTGTTGCGAATGAGTTTGGCACCCTGGCTGTGACGGATTTCAGTGAAGCGCGCGACGAGCGCGGCTAGCTTCAACTCGGGCAGCCAATCGATGAGAAGGGGGAAATGGTGATTGGCTTCCGCCATGGCACGGGCGTCCCACGCGGACAGCCGCAGGATGGCGGGACCGCTGAAACCCCGGTGCGTGATGAGCAGCGGCCCTTGTTGGGCCGGCTTGCACCCTGGGCGGTGCACCGCCACTTTGGGATGCGCGACGCCCGCCAGACCGCTGATGCGGGGGTCACTGACGTTGAATGCGAAGAGCGAGGGGACCAACGCCACGATGGGTTGCGCCAGGTCGGTTAGCTGCTGGAGCAGCGGGCTGCCAGTGAGCGAACCGGTGGCTAGACACACTGCGCGCGCCTCGACCGGCTCCGTTAGATTGGCAAAGCGCAGTGAAAACCCGCCGGCGGCGAGCCGCTCGATGCCGGCGAGCGGATGATTCTGATAGAGCTGGATTTTCAACGCGTCGGCCCGCTCGAGGAAACAGCCGATGATGGTTTGCGCGGAATCTGTGTTAGGAAACATCCGCCCGTCCGGCTCGGTCTTGAGGGTGACCCCGCAGCGCTTGAACCACGCAACGGTATCGGCGGGTTGCCAGTGGTGGAAGGCTCCGAGCAATTCGCGCCCGCCGCGCGGATAATTTTTGGCCAGCTCCCGCGGCTCAAAACACGCGTGGGTCACGTTGCACCTGCCGCCGCCGGAAAGGCGGACTTTGTGGAGGAACTGATGGCATTTTTCAAAGATGGCGACGCGCTTGCCGGCCGCCAATTCCGCGTATTGCAGGGCGGTGAAAAACCCGGACGCGCCACCACCGATAACGGCTAGATCGAGGGGTTGCGGGCGGGCGCTCATGGCCCCAAGCTGCGCGCCGCAGATTCCACTGGAAAGCATAAAGTTGAGATTCATCTTGCCGGAAGGGATAGGCATTTCCAGTCTCTGCGCACTGTGAACCGTCTGGAATCAGAGTTTGTTTTCGCCCTCTGCAATCCGGGGTCGGAAAAGGCGTTGAAGCTGGAAGCGGAAGCGATGGCCCTTGGCTGGCACCTCAGCTATCAGCGCCGGGGCTTCGTGACCTTCAAGGCGGATGCGCCGTTGGCTCTCACATCGCTCACGGCAGAACTCGCTTGCGCCAGACGCCTGTGTCTTTCGCTAGGCAAAGCGCCGACGCGGGAAGCAGCGCTGCAACGACTCGACGCGGCTGCGTTGATTCATCACGCCCGGTATTTTGAGCGCAAGATGCAGGGCCTGCCTTGCGCCGCGAGCCCGCACATCGGCCAACTCATCGGCACGGTGGTCGAACTCGGGCCGACGGAATTTTGGGCGGGCCTGCACCGCCATGCGCCGTTTCTCAGTCCCGATCCGGCGGGCGACGCGGGGCTCGTGATGCCGCTGGAATCCCCGTCGCGCGCCTGGCTTAAATTGGAGGAGGCCGTGCGGTTTTTCGCGTTGCAACTGACCCCTGCGGATGTCGTCGTGGAACTCGGCTGCGCCCCCGGCGGTGTCGTGTTGGCGCTCTTGCAGCGCGGGATTTCCGCCATCGGCGTGGACCCGGCGAAAATGGCGCAGGTGGTTCTCGCCTCGGCCATCGCCAACCGTGCCGACACCCCAACTAGCAAGCCCTGGTTTTTCCATTGCCGCAAACCCGCGGCCCTGGCCAGCAAGCGCGACCTCGGGCCGGGCGTGAGCTGGTTCATGTCCGATATGAACCAGTCGCCCGCGGTGGTGCTCAAGGAATGCGCCCGATTCTGCAAGATGGCTCCGGACATCCGCGGCGTGTTGCTCACCCTCAAACTCACCGATTTGCTCCAGATCGCGGACAAGGCGCAATGGCTGGCCAGCCTAACGGACATGGGCTTCACCACCCTCCGCCTGCAGCAACTCAGCGTGCATCACAAGGAGTTCGCGCTGCTCGCCATGAAATTTTGA
>JBAXOF010000191.1:0-7556 GCA_037133375.1 Verrucomicrobiota bacterium
GTCGGGCAAGATTGTGCACGACGTGGTTGTGTTCAAGATTGAGAAACCGGAGTTCTGCCATCCGATGAACAGCTATGGCACACCCACTCCGGCGATCGAAAAGGGCCGGGTCTTTGTCCATTTCGGCGCGTATGGCACCGCCTGCCTCGACACCGTCACCGCCAAAACGCTGTGGACACGCCAGGATTTTCCCTGCAACCACTTCCGCGGCCCGGCATCGTCACCCATCGTGGTGGACGACTTGCTGATGCTCACCTTCGACGGCGTCGATGTGCAATATCTGGTGGCGCTCGACAAGGCCACTGGTAAGACCGTGTGGAAACGTGACCGCAACATCGACTTTGACACTCCCGACACCGATTATCATAAAGCCTACTCGACGCCGGCAATCATCACAGTGCAGGGCCAAGCGCAATTGGTGAGCCCCAGCGCTGGGGCCACGATGGCCTATGTGCCGAAAACTGGCGAAGAGCTCTGGCGGGTACGCAGCGGCGGGATGAACGCGGCGGCATTGCCGTTGTTCGGCAACGGCCTGGTCTATGCCACGAGCGCCGCCGGCGGCTATCAACTTTTCGCGGTGCGCCCCGACGGCCGTGGCGATGTGACCGACACCCATGTGGCGTGGAAGTTTTCCAAGAATGCACCGACGCGATCCTCTCAAATTTTGTTAGGCGAACGCCTGTTCATGATCAGCGATGCGGGCGTGATCTCATGCGTCGATGCCAAGACGGGCCAGAGTGTGTGGCAGAAGCGCTTGGGAGGCCCCTTTTCCGCCTCGCCGGTGTTCGCCGAAGGCCGCATCTACTTTTTCGGCGAAGAGGGCGACGTGCCGGTGATTGCGGCTGCGGATGAATATCAGCTATTGGCTAACAACAAAATTGGAGATGGCTTCATGGCCTCGCCCGCGGTTTACAACAACTCGCTGATCCTGCGCTCGCGCACCCATCTCTACCGCATTGAGAAACCGCAATAAGGATGGACAACACGTATGATGTCATCGTCGTGGGTGCCGGAGCGGCCGGGCTGATCGCCGCGGGCAGGGCGGCGGAGTTGGGCGGCAAGGTCCTGCTGCTGGAAAAAATGGAGCGTGCCGGGCGCAAGCTGCTGATCACCGGCAAGGGCAGGTGCAACATCACCAACGACGCACCGCAAAGCGAGTTTCTCCAACATATCCATCCTAACAGCCTGTTCCTCCGGCAAGCCTTTTCACGGTTTTTTTCCCACGACATCATCGGATTGTTGAATGCCAACGGGTGCGCGACGGTGGTGGAGCGCGGGGCACGGGTGTTTCCGGTTTCCAACAAGGCGGCCGACGTGGTCAATGCCCTGATGCAATGGGTGGCCCACCACAAGGTGGACATCAAGTATAGGCACAAGGTCGGAGCCATTCTTATCGAGAATGGTGAATGCGTGGGACTGCGAGTGCACTCCCCTGCCGGGAACCAGGTGATCCATGCCAGGAGCATCATTCTATGCACCGGCGGCAAGTCCTATCCGGCCACCGGGTCGGATGGCGATGGCTACCGGTTTGCCACCGCCGCCGGACATACCATTGAAACGCCCCGACCGGCGCTGGTGCCGCTGGAGACCGCAGGCAACGTGGCACAACGCATGCAGGGATTGAGCCTTAAAAATGTCAAAGCGATGGTTTGGGTCAATGGCAGACAGGCCAGGGAGGAATTCGGTGAGATGCTCTTCACCGAGTTCGGCCTATCCGGGCCCATCGTTCTCACCTTGAGTCGCTTCATCGTGGATGAGTTGCGCAACCAGAGCCAAGTTGAGCTATCAGTAGACCTTAAGCCCGCGCTCGATGTGACCAAGCTGGACAACCGGTTGGTCCGCGATATCAAGGAGTATGGCAACGAACGCATGAGCAGCCTCTGCCGCAAGTGGCTGCCAGCCGCCATGATCCCGGTATTCCTGGAAAAAACCGGCATCGGTGGCGGCAAAGCGGGGCATCAGCTGACCGCCGCGGATAGGCAAAAAATCCTGCTGTTGATGAAGGATCTGAGGTTTACGCTAACCGGCTTCCGGCCCTTCAAGGAAGCCATCATCACGGCCGGCGGGGTTGTCACGACCGAGATTGATGCCGACACCATGGAATCCAAGTTGGTTAGAAAACTTTATTTCGCGGGTGAACTGCTCGATCTTGATGCGGACACGGGAGGCTACAACCTGCAGATTGCGTTCTCCACCGGCTGGCTGGCCGCTGAGGCCTGCATGCAATCCCGGTGATCAGCGGGATTGCTCAAGCATGCGGAGCAACGGGGCCTCGGCACGCGCCCGCAGGCATTCCTCCATCTCTACGCGCGGCTGCAGGGTGGCCAGGCAATCGTGCAGCTTCTGCAGGGTATTGAGTTTCATATAGCGACAATCCGCGCAGGCACACAGATCAGTGGGACCGGCGATGAGGTTCTTATCCGGGCACTCCTTGCGCAAGCGGTGAAGCATGCCGCTCTCGGTGACAACAATGATATTTCTAACAGCGGCATCTTTGCAGTAGCCGATCATTTTTTCAGTCGAGCACACTTCATCGGCAAGGAGCCTGACGGCATGGGTGCATTCCGGATGGGCGACGACCAGGGCATCCGGGTATTCGGACTTGATGCGCCTGATAGAGTCGCGTGTGAACTCGACGTGGACATAACACGACCCTTGCCAAAGGTCCATCTTGCGGCCGGTTTGTTCCATCACCCAGGCGCCCAGATTGGCATCCGGCACAAACAGGATCGGCCGGTCCGCCGGTGCCTGATTGACGATTTTGACCGCATTGCCTGAGGTGCAAATGACATCACAGAGCGCCTTGACCGCTCCGGAACAATTGATGTAGGCGATGACGTAATAGTTCTTGTGGGCGTTTGATTTGAGATATGCCTCCAGGTCCGGTGCCGGGCAGGATTGCTCAAGCGAGCAACCGGCGTCGGCATCGGGCAGCACGACGATTTTGCCGGGGTTGACGATTTTCGCCGTCTCCGCCATGAAGTGGACACCACAAAAAACAATAACCTCGGCAGCCGTGGTCTTGGCTTGATAGGCAAGCCCCAACGAGTCGCCCACGTAATCCGCCACATCCTGAATGTCGCCCGTTTGATAGTTATGGGCGAGGATGACGGCGTTGCGCGCTTGCTTGAGAGCGCGTATTTCTTGTTTCAGGTCCATGTGGGAAAGGGCGCTTAGCACCAGTGGCACACTATCAGCAGAGCAGGGAGAAAACAACTCATGACTCGTGACTCTTGCCTTCCATCTTGGGAGCCGCGTCTGCCTGGAGGATTTCAAGCGTGCCGGAGTGTTTGGCACCGGGCTTAACGATGATGGCAGAAGCACGCACGAGCCCGTGGAGATGGGCGCGTTTCCCCAAGGTGAGGGTGCCGATGCAAAATATCTGCCCGCGGGTATGCCCCTCGATGATGGCACTGACGGCAGTGACCGGATGAAAAAACTCAACGCGTGCCGGGCGTTCGATGCGCAGGTGGCGGCAATTAACCTTGCCCATGACCTTACCATGGCCGCGGATGACGATATCACCGGAACAATCCACCGCACTGGCTAGTTCACCCAGAACCTTGAGGTTGTGACACTGGATGCTCTCCCCGGAAACCGCGCCGGACTTGAGAATAGTGACGTTGCCACGTGTCTGAATGCGGCGGTTCCATGGCCCGGCTATGGCGTAATCAAGCAGACTTACATAACAACAACACCGCGGACATTGGCTGGATTGCGCCTCGGCGGCGGCCGTGTAATGATAGCCACAATCGAAGCAGAAAATTTCCCGGGGGGGCTTGGGCGGGAAGAAAAACCGCAGCAGCGGGTGGCGCAACGCCATGGCTGGCCGGGTGTTTTGAAATGTCAGGTCGGGCTTCGGCGGCGGTGGCTCAGGTGACGGGGCAGGCTCGCGGTTGGGCTGGGCAAGACGCGCGGCGGTGCGCAGCCGGACCACCGCCTTGCCGTCGATCACTTGAAAATGGGCGCGACACCCATGGCACTGGGTGGACACCACCATCGCGGGCTCGACTTGAATGTGCCCGCACTCGGGGCAAGTCAACTCGATGCGTTGGCGCGGGGTTGGGGATTCACCGACCATAAGAAAATCTCACAGATCCCGCAGTCACTGGACTTCGGGATGGGTCAAATAGCGCCGGGCAGGTTGCCTTGTTTCGGCAACATCGTCGGCGCAGGCTTGGCGGCTTGTGGCACTTGAGCTGCAAGCGGAGGCACCACTTGCGCCGGGGCGGGTGTCGGTGCCGGAGAGGGTGCCGGGGCTTGGGCGGGGGTGCCGACCGTGGATTTTCCGACAAAGATGGCACCGGCCTCAATGGATAGAGTCTTGGTTTTTATATCGCCGATGACCTCTGCGGTGGATTTGAGTTCGATGCGATCCAAGGCGGTGATGTTGCCGTGAACTTTGCCATAAACCACGACCGTCGCGGTCTTGATCTCAGCCTTGAGGCGGGCGTTTTCGCCTACGGTTAGACTTCCGTCGGAGGAAATTTCCCCCTCAATTTTCCCATCCACGATGAGGTCGTTGGTGAACTTGACGGAGCCTTTGATTTCAACATCCGATGAGAGAATATTGCGGGACGTGCCGACGGGCGGGCGGGAAATGGAAGTTTGTGCGGATGAGGGAGCCGCAGGGGGATGACCGGCAGGGGGGGATAAGGGCTCCGGTTGGCGGTAGCCTGCGGGAGGAGCGGGTGCGGGGCGTTTGGTATCGCCGAGGTCTTGGCCAATGACTTTCTTGAACACGATGGTTAGAGGGATGGAGGTTAATGGATAGATGTAAACGGAGGCTGAATTACGGCTTGGAAGGTAGGGGCGGGGCGGGGGGCGCGATTTCAACCGGCATTTGTGCCTGTAGCAGCGACAGGCGTTGGGCAATGGCGCTGGAGAAACTACTGTCCGGGAAATCGGTCTTGGCTTTTTGATAGAACTTGGTCGCTTGGGCGGTTTCGCCCGCAGCTTTCGCCATATCCCCGAGGGAGAGCAATGCGTAGGGTGCCAGGAAGCGTGCCGCTGGATCATCGGCGAGCTCTTGGAACACCTTCCTGGCATCAGCCAATTTACCTTGAGTCTGAAGCTTGGTGCCGAGGCTGGCTTGGGCGGTGGGTCGGGCCGGATGATCCACGTTGGCAGCGATGAAGGATTTCAAAGTTGTGACGGCCGCATCTTGCTGACCTTCCTGCCACTGGTGTGCGGCCAACAGGACTTGAGCGCTGTCCGCCGCGGCGGTCCCCGCGTGGTCTTTAACCACACTTTGCAGGGCGGCCGTATCCTCGGCTTTGCTCAGTTCGGCCCCGGCGCTGTGTTCCTTGCTGCGAACAATGCCGCGGTAGACGACCCACCCGGCTGCGGCAAGCGCAATGAGGATGGTCAAAATGACGAGGTTTCTCTGGTTGCGATCCAAGAATTGCTCGAAGGCGCTGGGCCCTTGGGAGATTTCCCCGATCGGGCGTGGGGCATCTGAGATTTCCGGGATTGCTGGGCTGTCTGTGGGCATGAGAATTGGGCGGGCGTGCGCTGCGAAAGAAGACAAGGCCAAAGCGCCAGTGAAATCAATGCGGAAGTCTGGAAGATGGCGATTTTTCACCCATTTGCTTTGATATTTATGGTTTACGCCGGATTTTCATGGTCAGGTTGCGGGGCGTTGGCTAAATCGTCCGTGTATGGCGGGACGCATCTACGTGGTTGCAGGCGAACTGAGCGGTGACGCGCACGGTGCCGGGTTGTTGCGAGCCTTGGTAAAGTTGTCGCCAGGCCTCAGCATCGCTGGCGCAGGTGGCCCGGAAATGGCGGCCGTGGCCGGTGCGGGACTCAACAATTGGGTGGAAGACGCGGCGGTGGTGGGTTTATGGGAGGTATTGAAGCACTACTCTTGGTTCAAGGAGCGGTTTTATGCGATGCTGGCAGAGGTGAGGTTATTGCGCCCCGATGTGCTGCTGCTCATCGATTATCCCGGGTTTAATCTACGGTTTGCCGAAGCGGTGCGGCGCGCCTGCCCGGCCACCCGCCAGGTCTATTATATCAGCCCGCAGGTGTGGGCGTGGAACCGGCGACGCATCCCCCAAATGGCATGTTTGTTAGATGAAATGTTGTGCCTCTTCCCGTTTGAGCAAGCGCTTTTTGAAGCGGCAGGCTTGCGGACGCAATTTGTGGGACATCCCTTGGTGGATGAACTGGAAGACCGGCGGCTCAAGGATGTGGAACGGGACGACACCTTGGTCGGGCTGTTCCCTGGAAGCCGTGAACGCGAGGTTGCACGCTTGTTCCCGGTGATGATCGAAGCGGCCAAACGCTTGCTAGCATGGCGCCCTGATCTGCAATTTGAAGCGCCCGCCGCATCGCCCAAGCTCGGCGTGCGGATGCGCCACATGCTCACCGAAGCCAAGGCCGACGGGCAGGTGAAAATCATCACTGGCGGCAGTCACTCCCTGATGCAGCGAGCCTGCTGCGGGGTTATTGCCAGCGGCACGGCGACGCTGGAAGCCGCCTATTTGGGGTTGCCCTATTGCCTGACGTATAAGGTGGCATGGCCCACCTATCTAATCGGCCGCATGCTGGTGCGGATCAAGCACATCGGCCTGGTCAATATTCTAGCAGGGGAAGAGGTGGTGGAGGAATTCATCCAAGCCGATGCGGACCCGGCACAGCTCAGCGCGGCATTACGGCAGTTTGTGCAGAGCTCCGACCTCCGTGCCAAGTTGCAGATGCGCTTGGCACAAACCGCAGCCATGCTCGGCGGCACCGGGGCACATGCACGCGCGGCTCAAGCCGTGGCGGCCTGGCTGCCCAACGCGTGACAGGTTTTTTTCTCGCAGCATTGCCTATTGCGCTCAACCGGTTACGCTCGGTGCCTCATGCAATCCCTCCTGCTAACACTCGCCTGCGCCTGCGCCATTTCCTGCGAGCGCCACGAATTCGAGGGCAAGGACGGCACCAGACAACTCCATGAATCCCATGGGGCACACGCCGCCAAGCCTGGAACTGCCGCGCCACACGACGCTGGCCATGGCCGATAGATATAAAAAGCCGTCCCCCGGATAGGAGGACGGCCGGTATAAATTCAGTGCGAACCGACTCTACTTGAGGGTCCGAAGCATCAACTTCAACTTGGAGATTTCAGCCTCTGCCTTGGCAATCTGGCTTCCAAGTGCCACGATCGCGGTGGCGCTCAAACCACTCTTGGCGGGCAGCACCTTGGCGGCTTTCGCTGGCTTGGCTGCCTTGACACTCACCGGCGGTTTGGCCGCCTTCACTCCGGACTTCCTGAGCCAACTGCTAATGCTCAGCGGCGATATGCCAAACTTTTGGGTCGCCGCACTCAGGCCACCACGACCCTTGCTAGTGTTAACGGCAACAACAAAATCAACGACATCCTTCTTCTGTGCATCGCTATAACGCTTGCCTTGCAGGGATCCCTTCTTCTTGGCGGGCTTGGCCGCAGCCTTGGTGGCCTTGGCTGGTTTCACCGCGGCCTTGGCTGCCTTGGCTGCCTTGGCTGGTTTGACTGCCTTGGCTGGTTTCGCTGCCTTGGCTGGTTTCGCTGCCTTGGCTGGTTTCGC
>JBAXOF010000192.1:0-7474 GCA_037133375.1 Verrucomicrobiota bacterium
GATGCGAACGGCCGGATTCCGGAACCAGCGGCCCAAACCTTGCGCCAAATCGGTGCCTGGCTGGGCAGGAACGGCGAATCCATCTACGGCACCCGGCGCTCGCCTTACGCCAGGATTCCTTGGAAGGGAGGCTGCACCATGCGCACGCTGCCCTCGGGCGACGCGGCTATCTATCTGCATCTCTATGAATGGCCTGCGGATGGCGAACTCCGTTTGCCCGGACTCTCAAATCCCGTTCTGTCGGCGCGGCTATTGCCGGACGGTCCCGACATCGTGACGGTGCGCCAAGGGAACGCGTGGCTGCTGCGTCTGCCAAGCGCACCTGGAAATGACGTGGCTGTCGTCAAGTTGGTCGTGAAGGGCATGCCCGTCATCGAAAGCCCTGCCATCGAGGCGGATCGCAATGGCAATCTGAATCTGCCTGCGGGGCTCGCCGTTGTGTCCGGCAAGAGCTTGCGTCTGGAGCGTCAGCCGGATTCGCCTGAATCCAACCTTGGTTATTGGACGGACACGGGCGACACCGCCGCGTGGAGACTTAATCTTCCGGCCGCAGGCGAGTATGGTGCTGTCTGGAACATCGCCTGCGACCCTAAATCAGCAGGAGCCGTGATCGCAATCATGAATGGCAAGCATGAGGAACTCGGCCGCTTTGAAGTGCCGTCCACCGGCGGCTGGGGGATGTTCCGCCAGGTCAAGAGCGGAGCACTGAAGCTTCCCCCCGGCCTCACCGATCTGCGCCTGGTGCCCCTGACCAAGCCGGGACTCGGGATTGCCAATTTGCGCTCCGTTTCATTGGAGAAAACCAAATGATGTTCCTCATGTTGCACCTTTGTTATCGTTAGAACCCTCATTCAAGCATCTTCCATGACCTATCGTTCCACAAGCAAACTCGCCGGTCTCATTGCCATTGCCACTTTGCTATGGCCGTTGCCCCAGCTTCTGGCAACTGACTGTGACTGCCCGAAGCCCAAAGTCAAAATTTCCGCGATTCACACGCTAACTCCTGCGACCGGCGTCAATGTTCTCTTCGGCGGTGTTGTGGTCCCCCCAGCGGCCAAACCAGTTGCAATGGAGAGGGACAAGCCATACACCCTCACTGTGGATCTTGATCCGGCAGAAATCAATTTCGCGTGTGACGCGAATATCGACCTGACTTTCCCCCATTGCACCATCGAATATTCGAGAGATTCTGGCTCAACCTGGAAGCGGGGCTCCCGGACTTTCATCACGGCCTATGACATGGGATCATCTTTCACCTACAGCCCGGCGTCCATCCTCATCCAAATCACCGCCCCTCCATCTGATAGCGCACATAGCGTCCCTGCGCCGGGCGACGCAACCGATCCGCAATGCACGGCTCCGGCCTACACCTATGACACCCAGACCAGCACCACCATTCAGTCACCTCCCGGCCTCGGCTTGGAGATTCCGATGGGCACGGCCTTGACCCCTGAGGGTTACCGCTCGGCCGGATTGCTGGTCAACTATGGCCCGGTGAGCGCCACGTCAGCGGCACCCTCAAACTTGCATTACAACGCCATAGCCGCTGTCAGTTCGATAGTTGTGGAGCATCACGTGCTAGATGGCACCAGCATTACTGAAAAACACTTCATCGCGCCGCAGGGCGTGCTGCGGGTCTGTGGCTGGAGTTCCACGAGTGGAGTGGTTTCCTTGGCGAGCGCTTCTGAAACCCTGGTGGAAGTTTACGATCTGGCGGCCTATAACACCGCTAACAACACCTTCGTAGCCAATTCAATACCTCACAGTTACTATCGCCTTGAAGTTGCCACTGGCTTTGGTCTTGAGCCCGGATTCAGGCTGGTCCAGTCCAATCATGGCAAGGTCAAAATCCGTTCATTCCAAGCCAGTGCCGATGGGCTTGTGCTCCGTGACATGAAAGGCACACGCGTAACAGAATCGATTGCCGTTCCGCTAACCTCAGAGACTTGGAGATGTGACACCACCGTAACGGAGGGAGGGGCTGTGATTTCCTCGGTCACGGAGGAATATAAACTGCAAGGCACGCGCTATCTCGCGGCGTCACGCACCGAGGAGCCGATAGGCACCACCTACACATCCTACTACGACGACGGGCGCGTGCGCTCCGTTTCAAGGCCCGATGGCTCATGGTCGTTTTATACCTATGGCAATACCTATAACAACGGCAGCGAAACAATCGGCTACTCCCCTTGGCTGTCCTCCTCAAGTCTCGTTTATGACAACGGGGTCTGGTCGCTTCCGACAAGCGGCATGGCTGTGAAGAGTGTTTCTGTTGAGGATGTCAACGGAAGTTTAAGCCATTCCTATCTGGTGGCCCTCTCCAACGCAGGCACTGGCATTCTGATGTCCGGCAGTTCCAATTCCAAATCCCCCACCTCCGGACTAACCACCCACACCACCGAGCGCGGTGCCAGCGACAATATTTCGTCCTATTCCCTCGCTTACATGGATAACATTTCGGATCGCTTTCTCGCCGGCCGCACCCGCATGACATGGGACGCCACCGGCAAGGCCACGCTCTATCAATATGAAAAGGGCACATGGGCATCATCCAGCTTCACCCCGGACTCCAACGGCACCGCCGTCCGCGCTTCCGCGATCACGGGATACATCGAGACCCCAACGGCATCCTCGACCACGGATGACTTCACCGCCGTTCCAGCACACAGCACCAAAGATGTCACCATCACGGCTGCTGAAGGTGTCGTGCGCGAGGAAACCCACGTTTGCAATGGCACAAACAGTTACGCCTTGGCACTCACCAAGGATCACGAATACGAAACCGACGGCCAGCGCCGCCACATCGGCGTCAAAACCGGCGGCGTCTATGTCTCGAAAACCGAGTATGTCACACCCAATATCACTCGTGCGTTGGATCAGGACGGAACCATCACCGAAACGGAAACCAATGCGTCGGGCGACGTTATCCGCACCACAACCTTAGGCAATGCTGCGGTCCCCGCCGTCACCACAACCTACAGGCGCTCCGGGCTGACCACCACCACGACGGTCAAAGGCCATGTGGTTTCCATCGAGACACGGGATACCGCAGGGCGCGTTGTTTCAAGTCAGGATGCCAGTGGCGCGGTTGTCGGGACCGCCTATACCTCAGGCGGAAGCACTGTCACCCGGACCGCACCCGGCGGCGTCACGACCGTCGAAACCCGCCACTATGACGGCCAAGCGGTTTCCATCACTGGTTCTGGCGTCATCCCACAGTCTTTTGACTATTCCGTGGATTCCAACGGTCTCGTTACCACGACCACCACAGTGGGTGACGTCCAAAACAACACTCGCGTGACGTCCGTCACGAGGAACCGGGATGGCTCGACCGCCTTAGAAACGTCTCCCGATCCCGCAGGCGGCACTCAGCCGATAGTTCGCACCTATCAATATGCCTCAGGTTCCTCCGCTCTTGTCCGGGTCTCATCCTCCGCATCCAACACCGCAGCCCAAGTCCAACTTGATCCAGCCAGTTCGGCGGAAGCGGCATTGGGACACTACTCCATTTCCGGATCCAAGGCTGCCAGTGGTGACGACCCGGTCATCGCCAGCACCGACCGACTAACCGAAACCTCCACTTCCTACGAACCCAGCGGCAGCGTCTGGAACCGTCGGACCGTCACCCGCGTCTTTCACACGGATGACTCCGACGCAAGCTACACCCGGACCTCACTCGAAGCACTCGCTCCGGTTGCGGTAACCACCCAGCCCTATGGCAGCGGTTTGAGATGGATTTCCAGCAGCACCGACGGCACAACGACAGTCACCACCACCCGGGATTCCTTCTTTGCAGGGGCCGCGTCCGTGGTGTCCACCGATGATTCAGCCACGACGGCGTCCCCGGATTCCGTGTCTGTCAGCAATCACGGGCGGACGATTTCCAACTCCGCATACGGGGACACCAACCCGGAAAAAATGACTTACGATGCTTCAGGGCGTCTGATGCGTCACATGTCCGCCACCGGGGCCGTCACCACCTATGCGTATAATGCAGCCGGCCAGCTTGTGACCGCCACGGATCACGCGGGCAAGACCACAAGCTACACCTATCATCCCGCCAATGATGCTGCGGCAGGGTTGCTCTGGAAAACCACCAACGCCAAGGCGGAAGTCATTGAAACTCTTTACAACACCCGCGGCCAAGTAGTCGAGACCAAGGGCAGCGGCACCAACCACGTGACCTATCATTACAACGACTATGGAGAGAAGGACCAGATGCGCACCTTCCGCACCCCCGGTGATGGAGATCTCACCCAGTGGGAACATTATCACGCGACCGGCCTGCTCTATCGAAAGATCGACGCGGCAAACAAGGCAACCACCTACACCTATGATTCATCGGGGCTCGTCCACACCCGCCTCTGGGCTCGACCCGGCGCGATCACCACCACCTACACCCACAACGCGTTCGGCGACCTAACCAACATTGACTACTCCGACTCCACGCCCGCTGTCACCATCACGCCCGACCGTCTCGGCCGCCCTTCTCAGATTTCCGACGCCTCCGGCACCCGCACCCAGACCTATCATCCTGTCACCGGTGGGCTGGATCTTGTTGCCTATGCCAATTCCGGTCTGCTTGCGTCCCGCGAGGTGGATTACACTTGGGACACCTCACTCCGCCCGGCGGGTTATGAGGTATCTGGCGGCCACGCCTCGACGCTGACATACGACAGCGCGGGGAGGCTCGATACCGTTTCCTCCTACGGCATCACCCACACCCACGGCTACACCGCAGGCACCGGCACCCTATCCAGTCTTACGTCCTCGGGAACCAGCCTCATCCTCACCCGCACTCTCTATCACGACCGGATGCAGCGGCTTTTCGGCATCGTCACCGCCAACGCCTCCGGTACGCATCTCTCACGCCATGGCTACATCTTTGATGATGTGGGTCGCCGCGTCCGCGCCACCCGCGAGAACGGTCAGCGCTGGGATTATGGCTATGACGATGTGGGGCAGGTGACTTCCGGCGTGAAGAAATTCCCGGGCGGTGATAATGCCGTTCTGATCCCCGGCCACGCCTTTGGCTATCAATATGACGGCATCGGCAACCGCACCTCCGCCACTCATGGCGGAACTAACACCGGTGTCACCTACACTCCGAACGCCCTGAACCAATACTCCGACATCACCACGGAGGGCGGGCGTTTTATCCTCGGCGAGGCACCCTTGGCAAACGATGTCATCATCAACGGCGATACCAACACACCCGCCGCTCGCGCGGGTGGCTTGGGATTCTATTGGAAGCAAATCACCGGCGACAATTCGGCTGGCCCGCTGTGGAGCAACGACAGCGTGGTCAGCGACGGTGTCACCATCACCGGCAATACGTGGACACCGCCGGTCTCGGTGGTGCCCGTTCATGATTTCGACGGCAACTTGACTTATGACGGTCGCTGGGACAGTGTGTGGGACGCTGAGAATCGGCTCATCCGCATGCAGACCACCGACATCGCCGCCGCCGCAGGCGTTCCCCGCCAGCGTCTGGATTTTGTTTACGACTCCAGAAACCGCCGCGTCTCCAAAACGGTGTCCACCTCCAACAACGGCACAACCTGGACATTTGCGAGCAACCTGCGCTCACTCTACGACGGCTGGAACATCATCGCCGAATACAGTGCGCCGTCAGCCGAATCGACCACACTCACCTTGCAAGCGGCCCATGTCTGGGGCATTGACCTGTCAGGCACCCTGCAAGGCGCAGGTGGGGTCGGCGGCCTGTTGTGTTCCACCCTGATGGGTGAGAATTCAACAACGGATAACTGTTACCCCGCTTATGACGGAAACGGGAACATCAGCGCTTGGTTAGGCGCGAGTGGCAACCTGCTGGCCCGAATGGACTACTCGCCTTTCGGCCAGTTGGTAGCTCAATACAAGTTCACGGGGACAGGAGACACCACGTTGTCCCGCCTGCACTTCGGCTTTAGCACGAAATACACCGACTCAGAAACCGGAATGCTAGATTATGGTCTGAGGATATATAACCCGGTGACGGGAGGATGGCCATCGAAAGACCCGATTGGCGAGGTGGGCGGATTGAACCTGTATGGGTTCGTGGGTAATGATGGGGTTGATCGGTTTGATCGCCTAGGGTTAATGGATGATGCTTCACTTGAGCGCCGTGCTGACAGGATGGGCCGCAGTGTCGCTGAAAAAGCCGGAATGCCATATTCCAAATTTAACATCATTCCCTTATTGCTAAAGGCGCAAGGTGTTGTGACAAAGTCCCGATTTGGAGAGATTTCTAAATACCAAGGGTTACTTGAGAAACTCAAATCAACTCATGAAAAGTTTCATCCGGAGGTTATCCTGTATCAGGATGCGGTAGATGCTGAATGGAAATGGGCACCCTGGGAGCAATACATGGTGCTAAAGTTCCCAAACGATGAGGAGACAGCGATTCACGAATCGGTCCATATGTATAATGATATTGTCAATCCAGGCTTTCAGACCCTATGGCGAAACGAAGGCATGGCGGCTGGCGCGGAATCAATATACGAGCTTGTAAGCAGTGGCACAAGATTTGAGTTTTTATTTTCTCAGGGTAAGCCTAAAACTAATAAGGAGTTGACATCATTGGCTGTAAATACCTGGGATAAGATGTGGTTAGGATATGACATGGCAGGGTCTCAAGTATGGTCCAAATCAACAAGCAGGGCGATAACGACGACGGATTTTGAGATGCTCCAAAAAGCATTAGTGGCGAGATTTTCTTGTCGTGAGGCAGCTGAAATACTTAACAAATCTCCCCGAGCAAGGGAAGCTTGTCTTAAGTTTAGTTGCGATCATGGAGGCAACGGGCAAGAAGGAGAGAACTATATAATTAGAATCGGCAATGAAATACACCCATCTTTGCGTTAGTGGAGTTTTGATAGTTAGCTTTGTATATTTAGATACAAGCTGCAATCATCGGAATGATTCATCCTGTGAAAAGCTTCGTTATAGGGTAGTGGTAGATAGCGACTTGAGTAAGATTACCGATGCTTTGCAATTTGAGATTACCTATGGCGATGCAAATAGCATTCAGCGGATTCGAGATCTCACAGATGATGGCTTAGTGGTGCCTGCTGGTTTGCTTTTTGAAAAATGTGCTTTCCATCAGGTTTGCAGGTTTTTTGATCCAAATCACAATCCCTATTTAATTAGACGAAATGAGAACACACTTATTTTATGGTCTGTCGGAGAAAACAGGAAAGACGAAAATGGAGAAGGTGATGATTACGCCAAATCGATAATAATTGAAATGACCCCACGAGCGACCCAATAGCATCGGCCATGCCACCCTATCAGAAATGTCAGAGTTTACGCGGGTTGAGGGCCTCGCCACCCCCCCGGGCTGCGTGCGTCCCGTGACCGCTTACCTCTAGGCTATGCATCACCGCAATGCAAAGGCTGCAAACTAAGCTCGGTAAAATAAAATGGCTCTTCAGCAGAATCTGTGGGTGAACTGCGGTTCTGGTAGATCTCC
>JBAXOF010000193.1:0-7470 GCA_037133375.1 Verrucomicrobiota bacterium
CCGCTCGCCGCCGGCCAGGCCGACACCACCTGGCCCTGCAACGACGACAAATACATCGTGCATTTCCCGGACACCCGCGAGATCATGTCGTTTGGCTCGGGCTATGGCGGCAATGCCTTGTTAGGCAAGAAATGCCTGGCCCTGCGCATCGCATCCAACATCGCCCGCGACAACAAGTGGATGGCCGAGCACATGCTCATCGTCGGCGTGCACGCGCCGGATGGCACCACCACCTATCTATCCGTCGCGTTCCCATCCGCCTGCGGCAAGACCAACCTCGCCATGCTCATTCCGCCGCAAGCCTATCTGGATGCCGGTTGGAAAACCTCCATCATTGGCGACGACATCGCTTGGCTGTGGCCGCACGAAGATGGCAAACTCCACGCCATCAACCCGGAAACCGGCTATTTCGGCGTCGCTCCGGGCACCGCTTACGATACCAACCCGCTGGCCATGGAATCCATCAAGGCCAACGCCATCTTCACCAACGTCGGTCTCACCGATGACGGCGATGTGTGGTGGGAAGGCATGAGCAAAACCCCGCCCGCCCACCTCATCGATTGGACCGGCCAGGAGTGGACGCCGGATTGCGGACGCACCGCCGCCCACGCCAATGCCCGCTTCACCGCGCCCGCCGTGCAGTGCCCGACCATCGACTCCAACTGGCAAAATCCGGATGGTGTGCCGATCGACGGCATCGTCTTTGGGGGCCGCCGTGCGACGACCATGCCGCTCATTTTCCAAGCGTTCGATTGGAACCACGGGGTCTATGTCGGTGCCACCATGGGTTCGGAAATGACCGCCGCCGCTGCCGGCACGCTCGGCAAAGTCCGCCGCGATCCGATGGCCATGCTGCCCTTCTGCGGATATAACGTCGGCGACTACTTCGGCCACTGGCTGGAAATGGCCAACCACGTCGCCAAGCTGCCGCAAGTCTTCCACGTCAACTGGTTCCGCAAGAGCGCCGAAGGCAAATTCCTGTGGCCCGGTTACGGCGAAAACATGCGCGTGCTCGAGTGGATCGTCAAACGCTGCAACGGCCAAGCCTCCGCCACCGCAACCAAGGTCGGCCTGAGCCCGTCCTATGACGAATTCAACACCACCGGTCTCGATGGCTTCACCAAGGAAACCTTCGACCAGGTCATGGCTCTGGATAACGCCGAGTGGCAGGCCGAAATCGCCGGCCAGGAAGAGTTCTTCACCTCGGTGGGCGACCACCTGCCCAAGGAACTGCCCGCCCAGCGCGAGTTGCTGGCCGCGCGCATGGCGTAACCCGGCAATATTGTTAGTATAACTCCCCTCCCCGCAACGGGCCGCATCTTCGGATGCGGCCCGTTCTTGTGCGGTGACGGGATCCCGGCGCTTCACTCGTTGCCCGGCAAGCCTAACAATTCCAACAGGCGCTGGAGGTCGTCATTGCCGTAATACTCGATTTCGATGCGGCCTTTCTTGGGTGAGTGTTGGATGGCGACGTGGGTGGCGAGATGGGCGCGCAGGCGGTTGGTAAGCGCGCGGACATGCACGTCTTCCTCACGGACCGAGGCGGACTTTTTGGAGTCGCCAGGGGTGGTCTCGGCCGCCGCGAGGAGGGATTGGAGGAGTTTTTCGGTGGCGCGCACGGTGATTTGCGGGCGCAGGACTTGATCTGCGGCGAGAAGTTGGGCCTCGTGATCCTTGAGGGAGAGGATCACCTTGGCGTGACCGACCGAGAGGCTCTTCTTGGCCACCAGAAGTTGGATGTCCGGGTGCAGATCTAACAAGCGCATCGAGTTGGCGACGCTGGCGCGGTTTTTGCCGACCCGGGCGGCGATTTCCTCCTGTTTGAGGAAATACTCCTTGGCGAGGCGGACATAGCCTGCGGCCTCTTCCATTGGGTTGAGGTCTTCGCGTTGGATATTCTCGATGAGGGCCATTTCCAGCACGTCGCGGTCGGACGCCTCGCGTTCGATAACAGGGACGGTGGCGAGGCCGAGTTTATGTGCGGCCCGCCAGCGGCGTTCGCCGGCGATGAGTTCGAACGTGCCGTTGACGAGGCGGACGATGAGCGGTTGGATGATGCCGTGCTGGCGAATGGATTCGACCAGGTCATCAAGCGGCGCTTCGAAAAATTGGGTGCGAGGCTGGAGCGGGCTTGGGGCCACCTGATGGTGTGGGACATCCCGGACGCGTTTCAAATCCTCCACGGAAACCATGCCATCAACCGGGGTGACGCTGGGGTGTTTTCTGATGAGAGCCGCGAGTCCTTTGCCGAGTGCCTGTGCCTGTTTTGCCATGGAGGGAGGGAGCTTGCGCAGGGCCCGCGGAGAAATCAACCGGTATTTGCAGCGAGCTTGACGGAACAGGCGTGACAGGGCATTTTTCGGGCGTGAAAACAACGCAATGGATGATTTTTCTGGCACTCGGGGCGTTGCTGTGTGACGCGGCCATGGCGCAGAAAGGCGCTGCCGCGCCTGCGCCGCATGGCGGAATCGCGCCGCTAGTGCCCATGGTGGTGGCCCCGCCGGAGGTGGTGGCTTCCGCCGTGGCGGCAGTGGAAAAGTTAGGCAGCGAGGTCACGCGGGGCAATTACGCGGTGGCCATCGAGCGGATGAACCCGCTGTGGAAGGAGCGCCTGGCCAAGCAGACGCAAGGCGGCATGGAGGAAGTAAAGAAACAGATAGAAGGAGCCTCGGCCCGCATGACCAAGGAGGGGGTAAGCATCATTTCCTCCGTCCCGCTCGGCACCCCGCGCTCGTTTGAAGTCGGCCCGGGCAAGAAGGTGGAGCGGGTTAACGGCGAAGAAATCGAGATTTTGATTTTCACCAAGTGGATGGTCTTTGTGCCCACGCTTACCAAGTATCGCATCTTTCAAAAGGAACTCAAGCCGGTGGTGATCGAAAAGGTCGGTTATCAAGTCGCGGTCTCTGACAAAGGCAAAAACGATTGGACCTTTATCGATGGTTCGAGACTGACCTTGAACACGCTGCGACGGCTCTATGTCACCTTGCCCAAGGATCTGGAGTTGCCGCCGATTGAGGAGCGCAAGGCCTCGGATAACCGTTAGTATATTATCATGTCCGTTAACAAACAAGCTGTATCAGAAGAGCAAGTCCTGCATCGCAAGATGCTCAAGTTATGGAAACGCGGGCAAAGCCGTTATTGCGAGGTCCGGGGTTCCGAGATTCACGGACGCGGGGTGTATGCCACCGATTTCATTGCCAAGGAAGCTGCCATCATTGAGTATTTTGGCGAGAAAATCGACAAAGCCGAGAGCGATCGGCGCTCGCTGTTGCAGCAGGCGAAAGCCAAAAGAACCGGCGATGCGGCCGTGTATATTTTCACCCTTTCCAAGCGCTATGACATTGATGGCAATGTCCCTTGGAACACGGCGCGCTTGATCAATCATTCCTGCAATCCGAATTGCGAGGCCTGGATCGTGGGACGCAAAATCATCATTCACGCCCTGCAGGACATTCCAGCGGGCGAGGAACTGACCTTCGACTACGGCTTTGACGTCGATTGTTATGAGGATCACCCATGCCTGTGCGGTGCCGCCAATTGCACGGGCTACATCGTGAGCCGCCAGCAGTGGGCGGAGTTGGCGCAACGACTCCAACAAGCGGTGCGCAAGGAAGGTTAGAAAAAATCACGCCGGATCAGCCGTTCATCAAGCGGATGGCCCAGGCAATAAGGGCGATGGCGACGGCAGTGAGCGTGAGCAGCAGCAGCAGGCTCTTGGTTTGGTTTTGGCGCAGGTTACGGGTTTCCGCGCGGGTGGCGATTTCCTGCTCATGGCGTTTGAGGCGGGTGATTTCGCTGACCCTTTCGAGAGGGGGCATGGTGTTTTCGCGCTCCTGCTTCTCGGTGCGAGCCTCTTCCAATTCCTTGACCAGACGTAGTTCCTCTTGGGCGTAGCGTTGCAGATCCAGTTCCTCTGGCAACAGGGTGGGTGCTCTCATGGGTGATTGGCTCTACTTGAGGAGGTAGATGAGCAGGGCACCTCCGCCCAGCACGCAGGGAAATAGATTGAAGGCGAAGCCGTTGCGCAGATGCAGCAGAAATTCTGAACTCGTGGCGGCGTGGGTCTTGGCCCGCCCGCGTTTTGAAGCGCGGCCAAAGATGCCACCGCAGCGGCTGCCTTCAAAGTGGACTGCGGCTTGGTCGTATTCGTCGGCGGCCATGTCCACCACCTTGGTCGAGCGCTCGAGTTTCTCTAGCAGGTTGTCGCGGGTCCAGCTTTCCGGATGAATCTTGTCGAGCTTGTCCAAGTGCGAGGCAAAGCAAATGCGGCATTGTTCCAGATCGTCGGTTTCCTGGCGGATATTGACCAGTTCCCGTTCAATGAGCGTCATCGCAGAGGTGAGTCGCTCGGCGGTTTCGGCTTGTTGGGAAAGCAAGCTCAGCTTGCGCGCATTGAGTTCCTCGTGCTCGAGTTTTTTCCGCTCGATTTCCTTGCGCTGAATCTGGATGCGCTCCAGTTCGTCTTGCGTCGCTTTGAGTTTGTAATCGTAATCTTCCACAGGTGAGGCATCCAGACGGGTGGGCATCTCCATCTGGGTCGAGCGGATCTTGATATGGTGGGTGTGGTCGCTGGTGGCAGGCATGACTGGCAGGGGGGTGGCGGAACGCCTGACGAATTAGCCAAATCGATCTATTTTGGCCAGCAAAATATTCGACAAATGTTGATTATATGAAAAACATCGGTGAACGTTGACCGGCACAAATACTTTCCAAGGTGACCTGCTCCAAAGCATTGCACAGATCGATGGAGATTTTTTCCCAGACCGAGTGGATGGCAGGGCCGGATTCGCCATCCGGGGTGACCGAGTTTTGGAGCAACGAGGGATCGACGCAATCGATCACTTGGCGCATGTTGATGGCTTCTGCGGGACGGGCGAGGAGGTAACCACCGGCCGCGCCCCGGCAACTGTCGATGAGTCCGGCGCGGCGTAAATCGTTGAGGATTTGCAATAAAAAGCTTCTGGAGATGTCTTCTCGTTGCGCGAGATCATCAAGTCGTGTAAGAGTCCTGCCGTCATGGTGCTTGGCGAGTTGAGTCAAGGCCCGGCAGGCGTATTCCAATTTCTGTGAAATCTTCATGAGCGAACTTCAACATAGCGGTGGCGATCCGGCGAGCAAGAACACGACCCGGCTTTGCAGTGGAGGCGGTATTGACGTTGCCGGCGTCTGGCAAACCCTCCGCGCGGAGGCGCGGCGGGTGGTCGTCGAAGAGCCAGCGCTCGAGTCTTTGGTGGCGGATGTGATTCTGTCGCGGGATTCACTGGCAGCCGCACTTGGTGCCCGCTTGGCGCGCCGCTTGGCCCGTGCGGACATGCCGCAGCAGAACCTGGGGGTGTTGTTCACAGGCGTGTTCGAGAACCACCCGGCGATTGTGCGCAGCGCGGCGCGCGATTTGCTGGCGATGTATGAGCGGGATCCGGCGTGCTTCTCGCCCTTGGAACCGCTGCTCTTTTTCAAAGGCTTTCTGGCGCTGAGCACCTACCGGGTGGCCCACCAACTCTGGCATGAGGGACGGCGCTGGCTCGCACTCTATCTGCAGAGCATCGCCAGTGAATCCTTTGCGGTGGACATCCATCCGGCGGCCCGCATCGGTTGCGGGATTTTGTTAGACCATGCCACCGCCTTTGTGGTCGGGGAAACGGCCATCATTGAGGACGACGTGTCCATTTTGCATGAAGTCACCCTGGGCGGCACCGGCAAGGAAACCGGCGACCGCCATCCGATCGTGCGCTCCGGGGTGTTGCTTGGGGCCGGCGCTAAAATTCTCGGGCGCGTGGAGATCGGCACCGGCGCCAAGGTTGGAGCGGGCAGTGTGGTGCTTACCGATGTCCCGCCGCATACCACGGTGGCCGGCGTGCCAGCCATTGTGGTCGGCGAAGTCCGTGAAGACAATCCCGCGAGCGAAATGAACCAGCACCTGGACTGCCGCGGCAGAATATGACTCTAAGGGCGCGTAAATACATATAGTTAATATCTTTACAGCGCCTAAACCCCTCCACCGTATGCTGACCCCTCGCTTGTTAGGTATCGCCGCCCTCGGGCTGCTGTGCGGAGCGTGTGGAAAAATCCGCGAGCTGGCGGGCAAGGCGAAGCAGGCCGCCGAGAACCGGGTTTCCGCCACCCTCGGGTCGGACAAGACCGCTGCCGATCCGGCGCTGCAAGCCTTGGTCGATCAGACGCCGGAAGGGGCCGTTTTCCGCAAGGATTTAGTTTTCCCAGAACATCTTCAAGTGAAGGAGACGCGGCTTCTCAAGTTTGATGCCGCGCGGGTCTTTGTGAAATCAGCCTTTGGCAACCAAGCCGCAGCTCTTTCCGGCACCCGGCATTTCACCACGCTGTACGAGCGGGCTGGGGAACGGGTTTCGGTTACAATGGAAAGTGCGGGGTTTGCCCTGCCAGAGGTGGATAATCCGCAGGGAGTTAAGGCGAAGGTGGTTACACCTAAGGGGGATAAGGCGGCCGCCCAAAAAGTGGCGGCTGACAAGGCGGCAGCCTTAGCCGCCGTGCCGCATGAATTGGCCCAAGCCGAAAATCTAACGGGCGGGAAAGTCAGCTTCCTATTCAATGGCAAGGCGTGGAAGGCAACGCACACCAGCGATTTCAAACTCGCCGTATGGAGTGGCAGGCTTGAGTCGAGCATGGGTGCCAATTGCATGGATGTCGGGATCATGCCGCGTGCCCATTGGTTCGGCAAAGGCCGCCTCAAGCCGGGTGACAGTGTGCCGCTTTCCGGGGCGTCGATGGCACTGTTGTTTGCCGGCGGGGCCACGGGCACGGCCACCCTCAAGCTCGAGTCGTTCGAGGTGAGTGGCGGCCATCCTTGCGGGGTGTTTGCGGTGACGGGCAATTACCGCGCCGCCGCCATGCCCGGCCCGGACGGGGAGGTCGCCGACTGCGAGGTATCTATCAGTTCCGGCAAGGTCTGGCTGTCGCTGGTCTATCCGGTGGTCATCCGCGAGCAACTCGAAACTGTCCAAACCCTCGTCACCGGCACCCGCGGCGGCCTCGCCACCCGCATCCAGGGCAAGGTGGCCGTGGCCATCACCCGCGAGTGGAAGGCCACGCCTAGCACCCCATAAGGCTGTAAATGCGGGCAGCATATCAGGGGAAGGCCGGCCACCGGGGATTGCATTCGTGCCGGTGTATCTGGCAGTGGCCCGCGCCATCTACCAACCGGCTATGTCGGCTTTACGGTAGGCATTTGGCAGTTACTCGACGTTCCACACCCGCCCACCGGGTTCTGGGGCTAAAAAGGAAGATGGAAAGGGTTGCCGCGCCGGTTTTTCACCACGGATTCTCAGACCCTCACGCGCAAATCCCTGGCGCTCCACAGCAGTCCCTTCGCGCCGCTGCCGCTGCCCCTCATCGCCCGCGCTCCATCCTTGCGCCTGGCACTGAATCGATCCCGTGCCCGCGCAAACGCCTCGTTCACAAACTCCTTGCTGCCGATCACCGCTCCGTCCGTGAAAT
>JBAXOF010000194.1:0-7466 GCA_037133375.1 Verrucomicrobiota bacterium
GCTGATCACGGAAAAAATCGAGGAAACTCTGGCGGATGGCGGCGGCGGTCATGGATGTCCCCTGTGAAACCATGAATTGGCCGCCGTGGCACGGAAAAAAATTTCTGCCAGGCACGGAATCGCGCGGCGGTTCATCCCGGAATTCGCAGTTTATTTCAAAATATCCGATAGATTAACCACGGATTACACGGATTTCACGGATTGGAACAGGTCCACTTCCATCTGCCATTGCAGTTCCGGTTGGGTCTCGCTGAGAAATTTTTCCAGCTTGGGTGAGCGGCTCGGTTCCGGCCCGATGCTGCGGCCGTTGCCTTTGCTTTTTGCGCTCAGCGGTCCATAGAGCAAGCCTTCCTGATGGATGCGTTTGATCCAATATCCAGCAGCATCTCACGGTCAGCCGATGACAAGGGTTCGGCCGCAGCCTTGACCAAAAAAACCGCCAGGCACAGAAGTAGGGGCAGCGCGCGCATGCCGCAGTCATGACAAATCACCGCGCCCGGGCCAAGCCAAGAAGCCCCAAACCCGCAAAATACCTCCCACCCGAGAGCGGGTGCACGAGGACGGGATCGAACCGCCGACCGACCGGGTGTAAACCGGTTGCTCTACCGCTGAGCTACTCGTGCCGCAGCCGCGGACGATGGCGTGTGGCGGGAAGAAATCAAGCGCGGAGTGTTGCGGGCTTGCGAACACCCCATAAAGGTGCTTGGTTCCCGCCACAAATGCATTTGCGCCTGTCGGATCAAGAACTCGCAACGCTGGTGGAAATGGTCTGCCTCGCGTCCAATGTCGCGTCGTGGAACCAAAAGGAATCCGCCGACGTGAAGGTCGCCGCGTTCGAGTCCTTGGAAAGTAAGATCCTGGAACGGGCGGGTCAGGCCGGACTGGCCGGCTGGATTGAGTTCGATGAGGAACACCAGCGCTTCCAAGTCAAACCAGAGGTGGAGGACGGTCTGTTTTACCACGAATGCTACGATGAATTTCGCAACGAAAGTTTTTGGGATGAACTGGCCATCCGGCTGGCCGACCGGGATCTGGTCCGCGCCATCGGCATGCAGGCATGGGAAAAACTCACCGAGGAGGAACGCCGCGCCCGCACCGCCGCCTGGGAAAAACGCTACTGGGAAGAGTTTTCAAAACACGGCGTCGATCACGTGGTCGTGGTCACCCCGCCCGGCGAGGGCTAACCTCCAACCTGCCTGCCCTCATGAAGCGATGCCTTTCCACTTGGTCGGTGGCAACCGGCCTCCTGCTTGGCTTGGCCGCTTCTGCGGCGGCTATCGAGATTCGCAGCTATGTGGCAGCGCGCCATGACCGCTTCACGGGGTTTCCCGCCGCCCCGGCATGGAATGCCACCGCCTGGTATCCGAGCCCCCAATTCACAGGGGTCGGCTGGGGGCGCGATGACACCCCCTATTGCCGCCAGTTTGCGCTGGTGTCCCCGCTCCACCTCGTGTGGGCGACCCATTATCAACTGTTACCCGGTGCCGTCATTCGCTTTCTCAACAGCGACGGCGTCACTGTGGACCGCCGCGTCGCCCTCCTCACCCCGATCAAGAATGACTCTAACCAAAACACCGACCTCACCCTGGTGACGCTGTCCAGTCCGCTGCATCCCGCTGACAAAGTCACGCCATTCCCCTATCTCAACCTCGGCGATGAGAACGCCTACCTCGGAACCCCCCTCACCGTTTTCGGTTGGCAGACCAAGGCGGGCAGCGCGGTGCTTTCCATGTTCGCTGACCTTACCGCGAGCGGGCTCCCGAACACCCGCCTGATGGGGTTTGCCTATCCGATAGCGGCGGGTGGCCAGGATGACGTCTATCTGGAAATCGGCGATTCGGGCAGCCCCACCTTCGCCATGGTCGGCGACACGCCGGCGCTTCTCGGCACACACACTACCATCGATGCGAATGCCACCACACGCTTCAACTACGACACGTTTGTCCCGCACTATATCGCCAAACTCAACGCCGCAATGGCGGCCGACGGCTATCAGATGACGCCGGTCTATCCGTTGGCGCTGGCCCCGTCCTACAGTGCCTGGGCCATGGGCTTGTCTGACAATGGATACGCCGCCGACCCCGATGGCGATGGCATTCCAAATTTGTTAGAATATGCCTTTGGCGGCGATCCGGCGGTGGCCTCGCAAACCATGCCCTCCGGGGTGGCCCTGCTGCCGGCGCTGAACGTCAGCGGAAGTGGCGCCACGGTGAGTTTTCCGGTGCGCGACGCTGCGGCGGCGCGTGGCTTGACCTATGATGTGGAGTTTTCCACAACTCTGGAAACCGGCTCATGGAGCCTCACGCCGCCGCCCGGTTTTGCGGTGGTGGACGCGCCATTCAACCCCGCCGTGCCCGGCTACTTGCTGCGCAGCGTTTCCTTTGCGGCAAGCAATCCCGTCCATTTCTGCCGGGTGCGGGTGGAACTCAACGAATAGGATCTTGCGCGCTGTTAGATAACTTGATCCCGAAGCCGCCGTTGGCTGGCAGGCTTGCTAGTAACAGGGCGGTGATGATGGGCTTCATTGCGGGAGTTGTTTGATTTTTTGCGCGACCTCGGCGGCCTTGTCCGGTTGCTTCGCCGCTTCATACGCCCGCTGCAAGCCCTGCAATGCCTCCAGGTCATTGGGAAAAGCGGCTAGCGCCTCATTGAATGCCTCGCGCGCCTTGTCCGGCTCGCCTGCCAGCAGGTGGAAATTGCCGAGTCGTGCCGCCATCGGGGACAGCACCACCGGCGGATAGAGCATCGCCGCCGGGCGTTGGCGGTCCGCCGCCGAGCGATACCAATTGAATGCCGCGCCGCGCAGAGTCTGCGGCCCGGCTAACGCAAACCTCCCGCGGATTTCGCTGGCAAACATGTCCATCGCGCGAAACGCGCGGATCCACGCCGAACGCTCGCCACCGCTGTTAGCCACGCTTTGGGCCTTGGCCATCTGCTCGCCGTGATAGGTCAGGGCCTCGGAGGCCTTCCTGGCATCCTCGGTTTTCCCCTCATCTAACAACCGTTGCGTCTCCAGCAGAAGGCGCATGCCATCTATCCACCAATAGGCGAGGCATTCATCATGGTAGGGCTTGAGCGCCTCGGGATTGGGCAAGGTGGCCAGCGCCAGGGCCGCGTCGCCGGGCTTGCCGCGCCGCATGAACAGACGCGCGGCCAGTGTCTTGGCTTCCCACTGCAACATCCTCGCTCCGGCCGCTGCGGCGCGTTCCTTGGGCAGCGGCGTGGCGGCCAATTTTTTGGCAGCGGCCAGCGCGGTGTCAAACTCCCCCTTTGAGGCCAGCGCCACCACGCGGTAACACTCCGACTTCACCCATTCCGGACAATCGACGCAAGTGATTTTGTTGGATTTCATCCACTGCTCATACAGCGCGACCGTGCGAGCGAAGGCGGTGACCGCCGCAGCGTGACCACCACAGCGCCATTCGTAATGGCCCAGCAGATGCATATACGGCGGGTAATCCGGCACCATCCGGCACAGCTTGCGGGCCAGCTCCAATGATGATGTTAGATCAGGTGCCTCGGCCCGGATGGTCAACAACGCGTTGAGCGGCAGCGGGCTGTCCGGATGCGCTCGCATCAACACCGTCAGGTCATCTTCCGCTTGTTGCTCACCGGGGGTAATGCCGCCGGTTTCATCATAACCGGTGCGCCCAAACAAGGCGGCAAACACCCCGGCTTGAATCGCATTCGGAAACTTTTTCGCCACCTTGCGAAAAGCCACGGCCGCCGACTCCGGCCCCTCCTCGAGGTATTTGACCAGGCCGTAAGCATAGCCGCGCTCCAGATCGCTGCCCTGCCCTTTATCTAACAAATCCAGCATGCGTTCCGCCGCCGCATTGCGCGCCTTGCCGGTATCCGGACCGGGCACCAACAGGGACATCACCATCCCCCAGTGTGCCAACAAACATTGCGGATCCTTGCGCATGGCTACCGCAAAATGCCGGCTCGCCTCAAATTCCCAGCCCGCATGCAAGTGATTGAGCCCTTGATTGACTGCCGCCTGGGCCTCGTCGTTAGCCGCCGTCACCGCCAGCTTCAAGCCGCCGTGGAAAACCACGCTCACCGGTGCCCCCAGCGCCTTGACCGCAGGGGGAATCGCGTCCTCAAGCACGGGGAGGTCTTTCCCATTGGCCACAATGCACAGCCCGGCGGCCATCCCTATCAGCATCCATTTGCTCATGCCGCGAGAATTTCACGCCCTGCGCGAATCTCCAAGCAAAATGACGCTCGCCACCGCCCGCCCGCCGCGTTAAACTCCGGCCATGCACCTTGGCATTATCGGTTGTGGCAAAATGGGAACCGCCCTCGTCGACGGCGCGCTTCGGGCCGGCGTCCTCACCGCCGCGGATATCCTCGGCTGCGACCCCTCACCCGCCTCACGCGAGGCCTTTGCCAAAGCCACCGGTGCCACCGTCACCCCCGCTGCCGCGGAGCTCGCCAGCGCTTGCGAGGTGATCCTCCTCTGCACCAAGCCGCACGATGTCCCGGCCGCCCTGCACGCCGCCGCCCACGCCGCCGCCGGCCAACCGCGGCTGGTCATTTCCATCGCCGCAGGCATCACCCTGGCCGCCTTGGAAACTACCTCACCCGAAAATTTCCGCATCATCCGCGCCATGCCTAACACCCCGGCCCTCGTCGGCAAAGGTGCCGCCGGCTATTGCCTCGGCACCCGCGCCACCGCCGCCGATGCGGCCACCGCCCAGGCACTGCTGGGGGCGGTCGGACTCGCCATCGAAGTGCCCGAGCGCCTGATGAATGCCGTCACCGGCCTGTCCGGCAGCGGTCCGGCCTATATCTATCTGGTCATCGAGGCGCTCGCCGATGGCGGCGTGCGCATGGGATTGCCGCGCGCCGATGCCCTCAAGCTGGCCGCGCAGACCGTGCTGGGTGCCGCCGCCATGGTTCTCGAAACCCACGAACACCCCGCCGTCCTCAAGGACCAGGTCACCTCACCCGGCGGCACCACCATCGCCGGCCTCGCCGAACTCGAACGCCTCGGCCTGCGCGCCGCCCTCGGGGCCGCCGTCGGCGCCGCCACCCGCCGCGCCGACGAACTCGGCAACACCTAACTCAATGAGCATGCAATTGATGAAAACAACATGGATCACCGCCTTGTGCCCCCTGATAGGTGGAGCGCTGGCGGCTGACAAGCCAGCCGACGCGTCGGGGTTTTTCTGCCGCGATGGCGACCGCATCGTGATGCTGGGCGATAGCATCACCGAACAACACCTGCATAGCAGCTATGTGGAAATGTGGACCCTCACCCGCTTTCCAAGCTGGAATCTAACATTCCGCAATGCCGGCATCAGCGGCGACACCTCCCCTGGCGGCAGTGGCCGCTTCAAGCGCGATGTGCTGGCCCATCAGCCGACGGCCATGACCGTGGACTTTGGCATGAACGACGCGGAGGGCGCGCTCAAGCACTTCATCACCGGCCTGCAAGGCATCGCGGACCAAGCCCGGGACAACCGGATCCGGTTGGCGTTGCTGACACCCCAGCCGGTGGAGAAAAGCGAGGATGGCCCGGCACTCGAAGGGTTTGCCACGAAGTTGGAAAGATTCTCGGCGGCCATCAAGGAGATCGCAGACAAGAACCAGGTCGCGTTTGTGGACCAGTTCCATCCATATCTGTTAGTGTTGGACAAGGCCCGCGCGGCCAATCCCAAAAACCGCATCACCGGCGGCGATGTGATCCATCCCGGACCACCAGGCCAGACAGTGATGGCTGCGGCCATTCTCAAAGGCTTGAAGTTTCCGACCCTGGTGTCGGCGGCGGAAATCGATGCGGCCGCCCTCGAAGTGATCGACGCCCAACACTGCGAAATCAGCGACCTGGCCACCGGCGTCGGCGGTGCCATTGAATTCAGCCGCCAGGATGCGGCGTTGCCGTATTTCCCTGAAGGCGCAGACTCAATTTTGCAATGGACGCCCATTCTCGAGGAGATGAACGATTACCGGCTGAAAGTCACGGGCCTCAGGTCGGGCCGGTATGAAGTTCGGTTAGACGGAGCCACGGTCGCCGAGTATACCGCGGCGTCCCTCGCCGAAGGTGTCAATCTAGCCGCCGCCGCGTTAAAGGTCGGGCCCGTCGCGGCCCAGATCAAGGCGCTAGCCAATGCCGTCAATGCCAAGAACAGTTATTTCCATGATCAGATTTTCCGTGGTGTGGTGTTGGTTGGCAGCAGCATCCCGGACTTCGTCGACAACCGCAAGGAGATGGAAGCCCAAATCGAAGCCCAGCGCACCGCCACTCTCGCCAAACGCATGGCCGAGATGACCAAGTATGACGCCGCCATCCGCCAGGCACTCATCATCAAGCCCCACCAGGTGGCAATCGTGCCCGTGACCTCTAAGTGATCCGGCAAAGGTCATCTTGCCTGTAAGGCACGGGGACAGTGATTGGGATCTTGCAGGCGGTTCTTCGTAGGCGCGTTGGTGAGAACGCGGGGGCCTATTCTTCGTAGGCGCGGCGAGGTTTGCCACCGAACCGGCCAATTTCCTCTATCAATCGCCGGATTTTCTGAGATTATCCCTCTGCGCTGCCAGCGGTCCCGAGTTATGTCCTTCAACGAAGACGCCAGAGTCAAAATCCCCGCCATTCTCCACCTCACGAGACTCGTCCCATACGGGCAGCGGCTTGTCGAAGCAATGACGCCGTTCATCGAGTCCATGATAGAATCTAACATCTCGGTGCGCGGCATGAAAAAAACACCTGGACAATCTGTGGCTGCTTGGCGGAGAGATCATCCGCGACGTGAGTTTGCACGAGGACTACGCAAAATCCGCTCCAGCCGCCAAATTATGGGAAGCCGTCGGCCCGCATGAAGGTCCCTATTGCCGCCACCTTCACACGCCAAGCGAGCAGCAGTCATACGATGCGACCTGCGGCAAGCTATACCGGTTTCTCAAGCAAAGCAGAAGCGGCTGATTCATGAACCCTCATACGAAGGCACGAAGTGGGATGGGATGGGTTCTTTCTTCGTGTGCTTCGTGGCTTCGTGTGAGGATAATCTTGGTGGATGCGGACCAAGAAAACCACTGAGAAGAACTGATGACCACTGAGGTCACTGATTGATATTGGATGTTGGATTTTCTTCGTAGGCGCGTTTCGTGAGAACGCGGGGGGAGGGACTCCGCTTTCACGCATGCCCCGCATGGTCCCTAACGCGTTGTTACCAACGCGCCTACGAAAAGGCGGCCAAGTCCGGTCCTTGCAGTGGCTGCGTGCAGCCTCTTCACTTGATCATTGGAAGTTGGAAGTTGGAAGTTGAATGTTGAGTGTTGGACATCTTCCTAACATCTTGAGAGTGAGCGGAGAGAGGGGGGTGAATAAAAGCAGAAAGCGGAAAGCGGAAATTAAGAGAGGGAGTCGGGCGCTGGCGGTGGCGGTTCATGGGCGGGGCATTGGCTGGTGGGCGGGACGCCCAATACTGGCAGTTTAGCGCTTCTTGATCGGAAAACAGGCG
>JBAXOF010000195.1:0-7463 GCA_037133375.1 Verrucomicrobiota bacterium
CCGCGTTCTCACGAACGCGCCTACGAAGACCCCGCGTTCTCACGAACGCGCCTACGAGCGGACGCACTCTTCGTAGGCGCGCTGGTGACAGCGCGGGAGGCGATGCCCGTGTTTGCGCAGCCTGAAAGATCGCGCCATACATTACGTAGTGATCCGCCATACAATAACCGGACTCCAGTGGGACTCGATGCAAGGGGTCCCACCCCCCCCTAACCGATGCAACCCGCCACCCCAGCGACCCACACCCCCGCCACGCCGGACGGTTGGTCGCGGCGCGCGGTGTTGAGACTCTCGGCGGCGGGCCTGCTCGGTGCCGGCTTCGGGGTGGGTGCCGCGATTGGCCTCACCCGTTGGGTACGCACCACGCCCCTCCCCTACCGGTTTTTTTCGGCGGCTGAGGCCACGCTACTTATTGCCATCTGCGAGCAAATCATTCCGCGCGATGACGCGCCCGGTGCCACGGATGCCGGGGTGATCCACTACATCGACCGCCAACTGTGCGGCGCGTTCACCGACCACCAAGCGGCATACCGGTCGGGATTAGCGGCGTTTGGCAAGACCTGCCAGCAAGTTTACCAGATGCCGTTTGAGCAACTTGGTTTTGCGCAACAGACGGAGGCCCTGCGCCTGATAGAAGCGGAGCAGGCCCCGCGGCAACTCTGGGGAGAGCAATCGCAACAAGGGTTTTTCAGTCTGGTGATCGGCCACACCCGGCAGGGGTTCTACGGCAGCCCCCGCCATGGCGGCAACCGCGACTACGTTAGCTACCGCATGTTAGGCCTGGCCTATCCCAACATCATCGGCCAGAACCGCTATGCGGACAAGCGCCGCGGTTGATCTATCAAATTTCCAACAGCCATGGCCCTCCCCAAAGTCAATATCGTCATCGTCGGAGCCGGCGCGGGTGGCGGCATTGTCGCCAAGGAATTGGCGCAGGCCGGACTCGGCGTTGTATTGTTAGAGCGCGGCGCGTGGCCGCGTTACGACGAGCACAACGACGACGAACTGAATTCGCAGCGAACCCCGGTGTTTGGCAATCCGTTCGGACCCGACAACCAGCGGCACCGCCGGGTGGTCGTTGAGAACGACGGCTCGACCCGCATCGTGGTGCCCAGCGATTGGGCATACAACAACAACGCCGGGTGTGTTGGCGGCGGCACGGTGACTTACGGGGCGATGGCCTGGCGGTTCATGCCGGAGGATTTCCGCTTGCGCAGCACCTATGGCGAGGTGCAGGATTCCACCCTCGCCGACTGGCCTATCAGTTATGACGACTTGGAGCCGTTTTACGCAAAGGCGGAATATGAGATCGGGGTGGCCGGGGATTACTCTAACAACCCTTTCAGCGGGCCGCGCAAGCAGCCGTTTCCGATGCCGGCGTTTCCCTTGAACAAGGAAGGCCGGATGGTCGCGGAGGCCGCCACGCGGCTGGGCCTGCATCCGTTTCCCATCCCGATGCTGCGCAATTCCGTGCCCTACAACGGCCGGCCCGCCTGCATCCACATGCGCTCATGCGTCGGCTTCGCCTGCCCGGTCAATGCCAAGGCCGGCAGCCACAACACGGTGCTGCCGCTCGCCCTGGCAACCGGCAATTGCGAGGTGCGCAGCGGATGCGTCGCCGCGGAAATCATCGTCGATGACCATGGCCGCGCCACCGGCGTCCGCTACTTTGACTCTAACAACAAGGCACAAGTGCAAGCGGCGGATCTGGTGGTCGTCTCGGCGTCGGCCACCGAAACCGCGCGCTTGCTGCTCAATTCCAAATCGAAGTTGTTTCCTAACGGTGCCGGCAACAACAACGACTGGGTGGGCCGCAACCTGCAAGGCCATCTGTATGTGGGTGCCAGCGGCTTGATGGAGGAGGAAATATACGAGGAAGCCGGCCCCGGTGCCACGGTGGCTATCAGTGACTTCAGCCATGGCAATCCGGGATTGGTCGGCGGCGGGATGCTGGCCAACGAGTTCATCGCCCTGCCCTATCTGTTCTGCAACATCCGCCCGCCCGGCGCGGCACACTGGGGCAAAGCCCACAAGGACTTCCAGCGCCGCTACTACAAACGCCTGTGCCGCCTCATCGGGCCGATCCAGGAAATTCCCAACTTTTCCGCGCGGGTCAGCGTGGACCCCGCGGTCAAGGATGCGTGGGGGATTCCGGTCTGCCGGTTGTCCGGCACGCGCCATCCCTACGACCTGCAACTCGGCGAATTTCTATCAAAAAAGGCGGAGGCCATCATCAAGGAAATGGGTGCCACCCGCGTCTGGCGCAACGGTCCCGGCCGCGGCCTCGGGCTGAGCGGCGGCCAACACCAGGCCGGCACCTGCCGCATGGGCGACGACCCTAACACATCAGTCACCACCCGCCATGGCCAGGTCCATCAGATAGACAACCTGTTCATCGCCGATGGCAGCCTCAACGTCACCAATGGCGGGTTCAACCCAGTGCTAACCATCATGGCGCTGGCCTACTGGGTGGCGGATGCGATCAAATCCGGATGGAAAGGCAGCCAGTTCCGATGAGCGCGAGCCGCCGCCGCAAGTTGCTCCTAACAACCGCGCTGGTTCCAGTGGTGTTTCTGCTTGCCACCTGCTTGGGCGGCATGGCCTGGTTTCATTTTGGCAATCCCACCGACACCTGCGCGTCCTGCCACGAGATGGCCAACACCCATGCCGCATGGTCGGGGTCGTCCCATCGCACCCTGCATTGCCGCAATTGCCATGGCGGGTCGCTCACGCTCGACGGCCACGCCCTGCGCGCGCATGTCAACCGCGTGGTCCAACATTTTTGGCCCACCCCGGGCAAGCCGCTCTATCTAACAGAGAAGGACCGACTGGCTTTGCATGAGTCCTGCCGCAACTGTCATCCGCAGAGTTTCGCCGACTGGCAGAGCAGCCGCCACTCGGCCAGCTACGCGCGGATTTTTCTCGATGCCACACACAATCAAACCGAACAACTGGCACCCGACTGCCTGCGCTGCCACGGGATGTTTTATGACGGTCACATCGAGGATCTTGTCACGCCCGCCTCAACCACCGGCCCGTGGGCGCTGAAAGATCCGGCCAAGGCCAGCCAGCCGACCATTCCCTGCCTAGCCTGTCATCAGATTCACTCACCATCCGCGGGCATCCGCGCCGCGCACCTGTATGTGCGGCGCGAGCAGGCTTCGTTCACCGACGCGCTGTTGCCGATCACACCGCTGTTCCGGGGCGGGCAAGCGGTGAAAGTTTCGCCCGACCCGCGGCAACGGCTGTGCACCCAGTGCCATGCCCCGAATGCGTTCCGCCAGTTAGGTTCGGCGGATGACCGCACGCCGACCGGAGTGCATGAGGGCTTGAGTTGTCTGGATTGCCATGACGCCCACTCCAACTCCGCCAAGACCTCGTGCGGTGCCTGCCATCCCGCGACATCGCGATGCGGCCTGGACGTCAAACAGATGGACACCAGCTATCGTTCCAGCGCCAGCAAACATAACATCCACACGATGGCCTGCGGCGATTGCCACAACGGCCAGCGCCCCGCCATAAAATAGGCGTCGTCCGCACAGTCCCCTGTGTGAGGCGGCTCGTAGCTGCGGCTACCAGCCGCAGTCCATGCGAGTGACGGCCCATGAGCGGTTCATCTGCCGCGCCATGGCACCGCCCATGCGGGCGGACAAGTCGGCGGACCGGGCCGATCCGCCCTACCTTGGAAGCGAACTATGCTTGCCGCTCCGCTGTCGCAGCTCTTATCGGAAAAATCCACCAATTGCCGGAAATTCGCATGCACCGGATTGCAATCCGAATATGTCCTAGTAGGATTTGGCCACGGAGAGGTGGCACTAAAAACCTGAAATCATGTCATTTATATCAATTTTTCGCGATTCCAGAACTTTCGTTCAAGGCAGTGTGCTAGGCTTGGCTTTGCTCGGCGGCAGCGCACAAGCGGTGACCACGACTGTGACGTACCATCTGGTGGATGTGGTCGGCGGCGTCAGCGGGCCGAAATTCATTGCGGGCAAAGCGCTTCTGCCGTGGATTACCAAGGGCACGCTGCCGGTCGGCTCGATCTTGAGGTCGGTGGCGATCAATACCACCCTGCAAGGGGTTGAGACATCGACCTGGGTGTCCGACCTTTGCGTTTACGTGGATCCCACGCCGACGACCGTTGGCGATGACGGCCTGCTGCAGGTCGGCGGATCCTATCCGTTTGGCAGTCCCGTCACGTTCGTTAACTGGACCGGCGGCAATGATACCACCATCGGCAGCCGGTTGGTGGATCAGAAAAGCGCGCCGGCAGATTTTCCGGCGGACATTGATTTGAACACGGCAGGCTTGTATCTGGGCAACGCCGATACCGACAGCCATTGGTCCGGGACGCTCAGCGTCACCTACGACATGGTGGGGCCGGCAGACATCATCAACTTCGGGCTCCCGGGCAATCCCGGAGTCGTGGGTGCCACCAGCATTACTCTAACAGCTCCATACGGGACGGATGTAACCACCCTCACACCCAACTTCACCATGGTGACCGGAGCCACCTGCCCCTATGCCTCGGGCAGCCCACATAATTTCACCAATCCGGTGACCTACGCGGTGACTGCCGCGGGTGGCGGGACCCACAAGGACTATATTGTGACGGTCGTGGTGACCCCGGCGAGCACGGCCAAGGACATTGAATCATTTGGCCCCGGCGCGATCATCAGCGGCACCAACATCGCGTGGACCGTGCCGTTCGCGGCGAATGTGACGACCCTTACACCGATCTACACGATTTCCACCTTTGCCTCGGAGGATCCGGCCCACCCCTCGGGCACGGCCTGCAACTTCACCACCCCGCAGACTTTCACGATCACCGCCCAGGATCACAGCACCAAGGTCTATACCGTGACGGTGACCAAAGTCCCGGCCAGTTCCAGCAATGACATCACAGCGTTTGCGTTTTCCGGCTTGCCGGCTGTGACGATTTCCGGGACGAGCATCATCGTGACTGTTCCCTATGTGACGGATCTAACAACTCTGACGCCTGACTATACGGTATCCACCTTTGCCTTGGAAGACGCGGCCCATCCCTCTGGCGCGGTTCGCAACTTCACCACCCCGCAGACCTACACGATCACCGCCCAGACAGGTGCCACCAAGGTCTACACGGTCACGGTCACCCTGGCCACCCCCAGCTCTAACAAGAACATGTTAACCTTCGGCCCGGGCGGCATCATCAATGGCACCGATATTTCCTGGACGCTGCCGTTCGGGACGGATGTGACCAACCTCGCGCCCACCTACACGCTCACCCTCTTTGCCTTGGAGGATCCGCTCCACCCATCCGGCTCGCTGCGCAATTTCACCACCCCACAAGCCTACACCATCCACGCCGAAGATGGCACGACCAAGGTCTATACGGTGACGGTCACCGTCATTGCGATGAGCAGCGCCAAAGATATTCTAACATTCGGACCCGGCGGGGCCGTCACCGGCACCAACATCCTGTGGACCGTGCCGGTCGGCACCAATGTCACGACGCTCTCGCCCACCTACACGATTTCCCCGCTCGCCAGGGCTGACAGCTCGTATCCGTCCGGTTCGCCGCGCAATTTCACCACTCCACAAACCTACACGCTCACCGCCGAGGACGGCTCCACCAAGAACTACACCGTGACGGTCACCATCTTCGACGGGCTGGTCGCCTATCTTCCGTTAGATGGAGACTTCCAGGAAGTCGTCAGTGACAACGACCTGACGCCCACCGGCACCCCGACCTTCGTTACCGGAAAAATCGGTCAGGCGGTGAAGTTCACCAGTTCCCAACGCGCCCGGCGGGCCACGACCACCAACCTGCCCACGGGCGACGGTGAGTTCACCTGGGCCAGCTGGTTCATTCTCGACACCGCCACCGGCGGATTCGAGAAGAATTTTTTCAACTGGGGCCTGTTGAACGACGATCGGTTCTGCGCTGGGGGCTTGAACACGTCGGGCTTTATCCGCAACAATCACACCGCCCTTGGTGGTACCGGTGATGACCAGACCTTCACCTATCAACCGACGGCGGGCAGCAGCAACTTTGTGCATGTGGCGCTCGTCTATCAGAATACTGGCGGGGTGCGCGAACAACGGCTCTATGTGAACGGGGTGTTGAACAGTTCCGCCGCGCTCACCGGCCCGGCATTGAATCTTCAAAACTCTGACCTCACCTTGAATGGCAGAGCGAATGGTTCCGGCACGCTTAACGGCCAGCTCGACGACGTCGGCATCTGGAGTGTGACGTTATCCGCGAGCAAGATTGCGGCGATCCACGGGCTGGGGCATTTCTCCAGCGTGCCGCTCAATGACAAGGTCATTGCCCAGGTGCTCGCCATGAACACGGCCGGGCAAAGCGTGAGCAACGTCGGACCCAATCATCACATTTGGGCCTATCGGACCGGCTTGATCGGTGCCACGGGAACAATCAGCGGCAGTGTGGCCGGCGGGGATGCCTACATCGTGCTCAACAGCACCACCAGAACTGGAGTCGCCCTGACTACCGGCAGCGGCTCCGTGCCTAGGATCCTCATCGAGCAACCCCTCGGCACCAACATCAACAATAGCAGCTCCAAGGATTTCGGGGCAGTGACGATCGGCTCTAACACGAGCCTCGCCTTCACCATCCGCAACACCGGCACCGCCATCCTCACCGGCCTGACCATCACCAAGGATGGCAGCAACACGTCCGATTTTGTCGTCACCACCAGCCCGGTCGCCCCGGTGAACAGCCCGACCGGGACCACCACTTTTGTGGTGAGATTCGCGCCCGGAGCGACCGGGGCACGCAGCGCCACCCTTCACCTTGCCAGCAACGACAGCTATAACACGCCGTTCAACATCAATCTAACCGGCACTGGCGGCGTGGTGAGCGTGCCGTTCACGACGTGGATCAACACCTACACCAGCCTCGCCGTCGCCGACCGTGACCCGGCTGCCGACCCCGACCATGACGGTGCCAACAACCTCGCCGAATTCGCCTTCAATGGCGTGCCGAACGCGGCGGCCAGCCACGGGCTGTTTTTCACCACACTCAAGGACAACAATGCCGACGGCCTGAAGGAACTCACCCTCACCTGCGCCGTGCGCCGCTCGACCAACAACTTTGCCGCGGATTCCAACAACGCGCAGACCGCGACCATCGATGGCGTCACCTACATCATCGAAGCCAGCGCCACTCTGAGCGGAACCTGGAACAGCACCGTGAACTACATCGGCAAATCCGACACTGCGCCGGCCGGCAGCACCCTACCAGGTCTAACGGGAGCCGATTGGGAATACCGTTCCTTCTCGGCGTTCAACAATCTCGGCAGCAAGGGCTTCCTGCGCGCCAGGGTCAGCAAGCAGCCGTGAGGGGGCGCTGCGCGCCGATTAGATATTATAAGTTAGAGGTAAAAGGAGGAGAGCCCGGCGGGCAGCCCGTAGGCGCATGCGTGAGAATGCGGTCTATCAGCCCTCCGCGCTGTCACCAG
>JBAXOF010000196.1:0-7458 GCA_037133375.1 Verrucomicrobiota bacterium
GCGGCTTGTGGTGGAAATACGTCGGCGCGTCCGGCAAGGTGTTAGGTATCGACCGCTTCGGCATCAGCGCTCCGGCCAACCTCGTGATGCAAGAATTGGGCATGACCGCCGAGCACGTCGTCGCGGCAGTGCAGGCGCTGGGATGATGGGAGATGCTGGCCAAAAAATCAAGGAAGGGCGATTTGCCTGGTGAATTCCAATGAGTCAGTCAGGCTATCTTCGCTTCGCTCCGGTTCCGAATCGCCCATCGTCCATGAGGGGGCAATGGGCAGCGGATTCCCTCCACTCATTGACTCAACATGGGCAACGGCGATTCGGAGATCGCCGCTCCTTGAATGCGCCTGCGCGCCTGTTTGCAGCATCATGTCGTCTGCCGAGGATTGAGTATTGCCGAGGCCGGGCAATGACGCTACGTTGCCGCGCCGCCTGATCGTGAACCGCCGATTTATCAACCTGTGCTTGCTGCTGGCCGTGGTCACTGCCGGGCCTTTGTGTGCCCAGAAAACGCCGCCAGCGAAGCCGCCACCGGCGGGGCCGGCACTGGGTCTGAGTGCTCCGGTGGTGCCCGCCGGCGGCAAGTCCGCCAGTGATGGATCGATTCTTACCCGGCGGGATGCGCGTGCCATCACCCAGAAAATTCCAGCACCGCGCGGGCAGATCACCGACCGGGAAGGGCGTGCGTTGGCACAAACGGAGGTGGCCTATCAGGTTGGCCTGCAATACAAGCAATTTGAGGATGCGGATCGTGACTTCATCATTCGTTGGGGGCGGTCCCGGCTCGAGTCCCTGCAGAAACTCATCAAGAATCCGCTCCCCAAGACGGACGACGAGCTCTACGATCATTACCATGACCGGCGCTGGCTGCCATTGTTAGTTTCCGGGCAAATCGAAGAAACAGAGGCGCGTGCGCTCGAATCCAAGCTGGGGTCCGGGTTGGTGCTGCATCCGGAGTATCGGCGCTTTTATCCCTACGGCGATCTTGCCTGCCATCTCCTCGGTTATTCCGGCAGTGTCGGCAAGTTGTCCACCGGGCCCATCAACTTCAACGAACCGATGTGGGAAGAATCCGAAGGCCGCGCCGGCTTGGAAAAACTCTACGACAGCCAGTTGGTCGGCGAGCCTGGAATGAAGCGCTTGATCTTCGATGAAAGCGGCAACAAGCTGCTAGAAGAACAGGTGTCGCGGCCCCGACCGGGTGGCACCCTGGTCACCACGCTCAATCTCGACTGGCAAAAATTGGCGGAAAAAGTTTTGCGTAATGGCTGTCGCCGCGGGGCGTTTGTGGTGGTGGACGTGGTCACCGGGGAGGTGTTGGTGATGGCCTCGCGGCCGTCGTTTGATTTGAACCACTTCATTCCCGGCATCAGCGACGCGGAATTCAAGGCCCTGCAGGAGGACCCCTCGCAGCCGTTGTTCGGGCGGGCCTTCCAATCCGCCTATCCGCCGGCATCCTCGTTCAAGCCCATCATCGCGCTGACCGCACTCAACAACGGCGTTGTCACCGAGGAGAGCCTCATCGACTGCCCGGCGGCCGTCCAAGTGGGCAATCACGTCTTCAACAACTGGAGCAAGATACCCGAGGGGCCGATCAACGTCCGACGCGCCTTGGCCCGCTCCTGCAATTCCTGGTTCTATCAAGTCGGCATCAAGGCAGGGCCCAACGCCTTTCTGGGGGTGGCGCGGCGGCTGGGCTTTGGCGAGCGCAGTGGTCTGCCCCTCATCGGGGAAACCCCGGGCTTGGTTCCCAGTGACGAATGGATGCTCAAAAACGAACACCGGCGCATTCTCGATGGCGATACCGCCAATCTATCCATCGGCCAAGGGTCGCTGCTGGCCTCACCTCTGCAGGTGGCGCAAGCAATGGCCGGCATTGCCAACGGCGGAGCCCTGCCGCGGCTGCGGCTCGTCAGCCAGATTCAGGACATTCGCGGGCGGGTGGTCAAAGTCACCATTCCCGAGCGCAAACACTGGCTTGGGTTGGATCCCAAGGCGGTGGAGGTGGTCCGTGAGGGCATGAGCGATGTGGTCAACAGCGGCTACGGCACCGGCAGTGCCGGGGTTTTGACATACACCCAACTCTGCGGCAAGACCGGCACCGCCCAATGGGGGCCCAAGACAAAAAACCAGAGCCTGGCCTGGTTTGCCGGATTCCTGCCTAAGGACAACCCGCGCTATGCCTTCGCCGTGCTATATGAAGGCCGGTCCGGCGAGGTTGTCTCAGGCGGACACATGGCGGCACCCATGGTGCGCAACTTTTTCGAGCCGATCAAAAATGACATCAAGGACATCATCGCGCCGCCGCTGCGGGCCCTTGTCGTGATCGATGAAAATGCGCCTGCCGGCGCAGACAAGAAACTTCCGGATGACGCAGCGCCGGTGGCCTTGCCGGTGGACGGGCCACCGCGGGCGCAGCCAGTGGAGGATCTCAAGGGTGATGACAAACCGCTCAAGCCGCCCAAGCCGGATTCGGCAGCGCGCCCGGCCCGCGCCCTCCCGGTGGAGGACAGCGACGTTAGGGATGACAACATTCAGTAGGCCTGCGCAGATTTGGCTGGACCTTTGGCGGCGCGCGGTTCAGATAGGCCGTCCCGCGGCGCAATTCCCGCGCTGTGGGAAAAACTAAAATTCATTCATCACCCAACCATGGACATTCAAATCGCCACCCTCTGTGACTTTGCCGCCGACTACAATGGCAAGCTCGTTATTTCCGGAACTTTTGACACGCTCGTTGCCCGGGCCGTGCCGGTCGTGCATCCTGCCTGTGCCCTTGCCATGCGGATGTGCTTCACCCCGGAAGACGCCGGCCGCCACAAGCTCTCTATCAACATCATCGATGAGGATGGCGAATCGCTCGATCCGAACAACATGCCGATTGAGCCGGAGTTCGATGTGCAACTACCCAAGAACGTGCCCTTCATCACGCGCAACATCGTGATGAACCTGCAAGGCCTGCGGTTCCAGAAAATGGGCATCTTCTCGATCGACATCGGCTGCGACGGCGAAATTTTGGTGCGCTTGCCGCTGCGCATCCTGCAGGCCAACCCAAACCCGGCCGGTGACTCGCAGATTGCGTGATTAGGAATGGTGCGGACCGGTGGCATGGTGTAGAATCGCGCCATGCCCCAGCCTGCCCGTTTTTCATGTGCGCTCATCACCGGTGCCTCCGCCGGTCTGGGTGAGGAATTCGCCCTGCAACTCGCGCCGCGCGTCGCCAAGCTCGTGCTGGTGGCGCGCCGCGAACCCTTGCTGCACCAACTTGCCGCACACCTCCGCGACCTCTATCCGGAGTTGGAGGTCATCGTGCATGCCGCCGACCTCACGGAGGCCGCCGAGCGGGAGGATCTGGTGGCAGACTTGATTCTCCGCAACTGCATCCCTGATTTGTTAGTCAACAACGCCGGCCTGGGCGATTACGGCGAGTTTATCACCGCCGATTGGGCGAAAATCCAGGCCATGTTAGGCGTCAACATCGAGGCGCTCACCCATCTGACGCATGCGCTGGTGCCGGCGATGATTCGCTGCGGCAGAGGCGCGGTCATCAACGTCAGCTCTCTGGCGAGCCTGATGCCCATGCCGGACTTCGCCGTGTATGCCGCGACCAAGGCGTATGTCAGCAGCTTTTCCGAGGCCTTGCGCATCGAGTTGAAGGAACATGGCATTCCGGTGTTGGCCGTGTGTCCCGGGCCGGTCAAAACCGAATTCGGCGCGGTGGCCCGCCGCCACGGCGAGACCCGGCCCATCCCCGGCTACCGGTGCTTTTTCATGCCCAAGGAACGCGTCGTGGCCGAAGCACTCGTCGCGCTCGTGCAAAATCGGCCGCGCGTTTACCCCGGCTTGCGCACCGCCGCGGCCGCCTTGGTGCTTGCCGCGCTGCCGCTCGTGGTCATCCGCTTGGCCATGGGTTTCCGGCCGCGGAAGGGTTAGGCTATTTCGTCGCTTGCCATTGCGGCGGAGCCCCCCTAACCTTCCGGCCGTGGAAACTGAATCGTCCGAGCCGTCATGGCGGGTATTGTTAGCCTCAGCCATCGGCTGCGGCGTGTGTGTTTTGTTAGGGATTTATTTTGACCGGATCCCTGGGCTGCACGATTTGTCGCATGCCTGTTATGCGACGGCTTTTCTGCTGGGTGGCTGGGATGCGGCGGTCGATACCTTCGACCGGCTGAAGCGGTTCCATCTGGACATTCACTTTCTGATGTTGGCGGTGGCCATTGGTGCGGCAGCCATTGGTGCCTGGTGGGAAGGCGGGGCGCTATTGTTTTTGTTCTCGCTGAGCAATGCCCTCGAGGGCTTGGCGCTGGCCCGCACCGAGCGGGAAATTCGCAGCCTGTTTCGTGATGCGCCCAAGACCGCCACGCTCGTCGCGGCCGATGGCAGCGAACGCGAAGTGCATGCCGCCGGCCTGATGGCCGGACAAACAATCCGGATTTTGCCCGACCATCAATTTGCGGTGGATGCGCGGGTGCTCAGCGGTCAATCCGCCGCAGATGAAGCGTCGCTAACCGGCGAGTCGGCGCCGGTGGAAAAGCAACCCGGCGATACCGTGTTTGGCGGCACCCTCAACACCTATGGCCCATTGCTGGCGGAAGTCCTGCGCCCGCCGTCGGAAAGCGCCCACGCCCGCATCATCCGCCTGATCCGCTCCGCCCAAGCCAGCAAGGCGCCGTCCCAGCGCTTCACCGACCGCTTCGGCACCGGCTACACCATCGGCCTGCTCGCTCTAACCATTGTGATGTTTTTCGTCTGGCACTTAGGGTTTGGCGATCCCGCGTTCAACTCCACGGGCACCACGCGCTCCGCATTCTATCGGGCGATGACCTTGTTGGTGGTGTGCTCGCCCTGCGCGCTGGTCATTTCCATTCCGTCGGCCGTGCTCACCGGGATTGCCGCCGGCGCGCGCCGCGGGATCTTGTTCCGCGGTGGCATCGCCTTGGAAAACCTCGCCACCATCGACCGCCTCGCCGTCGATAAAACCGGCACTCTAACCAAAGGTGAACTCGCCCTCATCGCCATCGATTCCTCCAGCTTCGGCCAAGACGGCGCGGTCCTGCGCTACGCTGCGGCCCTTTCCCGGCAATCGAAACACCCGGTCTCACGGGCTGTGGCCAATGCCTATCTGCTACAACACGGCCACGATGCCGAGGCCGCCAGCACCCTCACCTCATTGCCCGGCCAAGGCCTGCGCGGCGAAGTGGATGGCGAGGTCACGGTGCTGGGCCGTCGCTCGTTGTTTCCGGGCCACGCGTGGATTCAAGGCCTGCCCGACCCCGAACCTGGTCTAACAGAAGTATTGGTGGCCACCCCCACTCTCGCCGGGCGCATCTTGTTCCGCGATGGGTTGCGGCCGGAAGCCGCCGCGCTCATCGACCAACTCCACGACCAACACATCCGCGTCACCATGCTCACCGGCGACCGCCAGGAAGCTGCCGCACTCGTCGCCAATGAACTCCACCTCGACGAGACACGGGCCGGTCTCACCCCCGAGGGCAAGGTGGCCGCCATCCAAGCCTGGCGGGCCGCCGGCGAGCGCGTCGCGATGGTCGGCGATGGCGTCAACGACGCGCCGAGCCTGGCGGCGGCGGATGTGTCCATCGGCATGGGCCTGCGCGGCTCGGATGCCGTGCTCGAACAAGCCGACGTGATTCTCACCCAGGATAAACTCGAACGCGTGCTCGAAGCCCTCACCCTCTCCCGGCGCTGCCGCGCCATCATCCGCCAAAATGTCGCCATTTCGTTAGGCGTGGTGGTTTTGTTAGCCATCTCCGCGCTCGGTTCCTGGATTCCGCTGCCGCTCGGCGTGCTCGGTCACGAGGGCTCCACCGTCATTGTTGTCCTCAACAGCCTGCGCCTGCTGTGGCGCTGACTAACTACTGTAGCCCGCCAAGCAGATTGCACACTATTCAGAAAGCCATCGGCAATCAAACCGCTTAAAGTGATTTCTGTAGGACGGGCCACACTAGTTCTTGAGCGGTTCGTAGCTGCGGCTTCCAGCCGCAGTCGGGCTACTAAACCTGACAGATGTGGGCGTGACGCCCACACTCCTTGAAGGAGCGCCAGCGCGAGGACCTTTTACGGATGATTTCTTGGCATTCCCCTGCTGAGTTTAACCCGAAATCCGTGTAATCCAAGTAAGAAAAAGGCATGCGGTAGGATCGCGCCTACGATGAGCAGGCCACAAAAAAGCCCCTCACCGCGAGGTGAGAGGCTTTGGAAGGAGGCGATGGAAAAACCTCAGCGCCGACGGCGGCTCAGGAGCGCCAGCATGCCAAGCCCACCGAGCAGGGCGGACGAGGTTTCCGGGATGGCGGCGGTGTAGGTGTATTCCACGGCAAATCGAGTGTTCGCACCAGAGGTGTTCGAGTTCACCGAATAACTATTTCCTGTTGTTGTGATCGTATGGGTGTCTGACGCTATGAAGGTTACTGCTCCAGTTCCCCCAACAGACTCATAGGCGCTAAACTTCTCGGAAGCGATAGACTGTGCAGCGATCGAGAAATACTGTCCCGTCTGAATGACCAATGACTGTGCTACGAGTGTGGCGATCGAGACAGTGCTCCAAGCCGGCGAGGTGCTGACCCTACGGATTGTACTGTAATCATCGCCATACCCGAGTGCGGATGACTGCCCTCTGACAGCGAGTTCAGTGTCAAATTTACTAACGCCCACCGTGCCAGTGGTATTGTTCGTGACAATAGCCGTCCCCTGAAGGGCACTGGTGACGCTGACAACAACGCCGGTAAGTGTCCCAAGGGTGCTGTTGAATTTCGCAACATTGAAATTGGAGTCCGTGTTTTGGGCAAGCTTGGTGTCGGAATAGTAGGTTACCGTTGCTGCCGAGGCCGCGCCGGTGAGAGTCGCCAAAACAAGGAGGGTTTGAATCGGTTTCATGGAATGGGGTGGTTTTTTTGAATGGAGATGAGATTGGAGAGCTTCGACCGAGGCGGGATGCCATTGAGAATCCTGAAAACCATGGCGAGGCGCAGTTAATTAGAACCAAAGCCAAAGGGAGTCAAATTTTTTTGTCTTTTTTTTACCATGGGTCGAGTTGGGCTGATTTCAGGGCGATTTTGGGACAATTTTCCGGTCTGGGGTGCCGGGATGACGCCTGCCGCAGCCCCTATATTTAAGCCATCCGAAGTATCTGGCGCATCCCGTGGCAAGCGGCAGAGGAGTAGGCGCGTGCGTGAGAACGCGGGGGGATGGGGTGAAGCGGACCAAGACAACCACTGAACAGAACTGATTCCACTGAGTGCACTGATTGATTTGGAATTTAGGATTTTCTTCGTAGGCGCGTGCGTGAGAACGCGGGGGGTGGGATGAGTCTCACACGAAGGCACGAAGACACGAAGTTGGTTGGGATGGGTTCTTCCTTCGTGTGCTTCGTGGCTTCGTGTGAGAAAATTCTAGGGGTGAAGCGGACCAAGACAACCACTGAACAGAACTGATTCCACTGAGTGCACT
>JBAXOF010000197.1:0-7394 GCA_037133375.1 Verrucomicrobiota bacterium
CGCCCGTCGGCCCTGACAGGCGGGACGCCTGTCCTCCTGCTAAACTGCCAGTATTAGGCGGCCCGCCCGCGATTTTCAAGGCCATTCCTGCCATTGCGCTTGCGCTCGACGCCCTGCATCCTAGCATCTACTGCTTTGCATAGCTACGCCGCCCCATGAACCGCATTTTCGTCGAAAAAAAGGCCGATTTCACCGCCGAGGCCCGCCACCTTCTCCACGCACTCAGGGAATCCCTCAGCCTCCCCGGACTCGACCACCTCCGCATCGTCCAACGCTACGAGATGGACGGTCTCACAGAAGAGGAATTCGCTGCGGCCACTCGTCTGATCCTCGCCGAGCCTCAGGTCGATTCCGCCACGGCCACCCTCGCCCTTGCGCCGCACGAATCCGCCTTTGCCGTGGAATACCTGCCCGGCCAATTTGACCAACGGGCCGACTCCGCCGCACAGTGCGTGCAAATTCTCACCGGCAAGGACCGACCGCGCGTTGCCTCCGCCAAGGTCATCATCCTCGGCGGCACGCTCAGCGCGGACGACCTGGCCCGCGTCAAAGCCTATGTCATCAACGCCGTGGATTCCCGCGAGGTGCCTGTGGCGGCGACCACCGGTCGCCGCGAGTCCCCTGCCCCACCCGACGTTGCCATCCTCACCGGATTCACCTGCCAATCCGCCGCCGAGCTCGTCACCCTGCGCCGCAGCTTGGGCCTTGCCATGTCCGAGGCCGACCTCGCATTTTGCCAAACCTATTTTCGCGACGAGGAATCCCGTGACCCCAGCCTCACGGAAATCCGCATGCTCGATACCTATTGGTCCGACCACTGCCGCCACACCACGTTTCTGACAAACATTGACCAGGTCACCTTCGCGGATAGCAGCGGGCCTGTCCCGCGCGCCTGGCAAACCTATCTGAATACCCGCAACGCGTTAGGCCGAAGTGACAAGCCCGTCACACTCATGGACATCGCCCTCATCGGCATGCGCGAATTAAGAAATTCCGGTGAACTCGACAACCTGGAAGTTTCCGAAGAAGTCAACGCCGCGTCCATCGTGGTGCGTGGCGGCGGTTTGCAACCGCCATGCTCATCCGCCTGCCATTCCGATCTCAGCGAGGATTGGTTGGTCATGTTCAAGAATGAAACCCACAACCACCCGACTGAGATCGAGCCATTCGGGGGGGCTGCCACATGCCTCGGCAGCTGCATCCGCGACCCGCTCTCCGGCCGTTCCTATGTCTATCAGGCGATGCGGGTGACCGGTGCCGGCGACCCGCGCACACCCTTTGCCGACACCCTGCCGGGTAAACTCCCGCAGAAAAAAATCTGTCAGACCGCAGCCCGCGGCTATGCCTCCTACGGTAATCAGATCGGCCTCGCCACCGGCCAGGTCGCAGAAATCTATCATCCTGGCTATGTCGCCAAGCGCATGGAAATCGGCGCGGTGGTGGCAGCCGCGCCGCGGTCCCAAGTGTTGCGTGGCAGTCCTGCTCCCGGCGATGTCATCCTCCTCATCGGTGGCCGCACCGGCCGCGATGGCGTCGGCGGTGCCACCGGTTCGTCCAAGGAGCACACCGACACCGCGTTGGAAAATTGCGCCGAAGTCCAAAAAGGCGATGCCCCCACCGAACGCAAAATCCAACGCCTGTTCCGCAACCCCGAACTCACCCGCAAAATCAAGATTTGCAATGACTTTGGGGCCGGCGGCGTGGCCGTCGCCATCGGCGAAATCGCCCCCTCGCTGGAAATCAACCTCGATGCCGTCCCCAAAAAATACGAAGGCCTGGATGGCACCGAACTCGCCATCTCCGAGTCCCAGGAACGCATGGCCATTTGTGTCGATCCCGCGGAAGTCGCCTACTTCATCCGCGAGGCCGACCGTGAAAACCTCGAGTGCAGCCACGTCGCCACCGTCACCGACAGTGGCCGCCTTATCATGACCTGGCGCGGCAAGACCATCGTCAATCTCTCCCGCGCCTTCCTCAACACCAACGGCGTCCAACAAAGCACCAACGTCCACGTGGCGGCGGTTTCTAACCGCCATGCCCCATTCGCCACGTATCTGCCACAGCTCACGGAGCACCTCTCCGATCTCAACACCTGCTCCCAAAAAGGCCTCGGCGAGATGTTCGATGGCTCGGTCGGTGCCGGCACCGTGCTGTGGCCCTTCGGTGGCAAACACCAACTCACCCCACCCGACGCGATGGTGGCCAAACTGCCATTGTTAGAAGGCGACACCGACGTCTGCACCTACATGAGCTGGGGCTTCAACCCCCACGTTGCCTCATGGTCGCCGTTCCATGGCGCGGTCTATGCCATCACCGAGGCCGTCTGCAAAGCCGTCGCCGCCGGGGCCAGACTCTCCGACATCCGCCTCACCCTGCAGGAATACTTTCCGAAACTCGGCATCGATCCCGCCCGCTGGGGCTTGCCGTTCGCCGCATTGTTAGGTGCGTTCCACGCCCAGCACTCCCTTCGCCTAGCCGCCATCGGCGGCAAGGATTCGATGTCCGGCTCGTTCAATGAGCTGGACGTCCCGCCGACCTTGGTGGCCTTTGCGCTGGCGCCCGGCCAGGCATCGCTCGCTCTCTCGCCCGAGTTCAAGCAAGCTGGATCGATCATTTCCTTTGTCGAAATCCCCCGCGATGCCGACGATCTCCCAGATTTTCACCAACTCAAGGCGGTCGCCGCCCAGCTCTATCAATTCAACGCGGATAGCCACATCCTCGCGCTCCACCACATCGGTCAGCCCGGCATCGCCGCCGCGCTGGCCAAGATGGCCTTCGGTAACGGCATCGGCTTCCAAAGTAGTGCGGACTTTAGTCCGTCTGAATGGTTCGTTCCCCGCTCCTTCTCCTTCCTCATCGAACATGCCCCCGTGACGGCGGATGGCATCCGCCATGCCATCCCTGGCATGATTGAACTCGGTCACACCACCGCCTCCCCCACCCTCGTCCTCGGTCACGAATCCCACCATCTAACCGACCTGCAAGCCGCCTGGACAGCCACCCTGGAACCGGTCTATCCGACCCGCCTGGAGACCGGGGGGACGATGAAGGATAGCGGATCGCAGAGTGCAGTTGCTCTATCCCCTATCCAGGATCTGCTATCCCCTATCCGCTATCCCCGATCTCCTATCTCAAAGCCTCGCGTCCTGATCCCCGCCTTCCCCGGCACCAACTCGGAATACGATTCCGCCAAAGCCTTCCGCGCGGCCGGTGCCGCGGCCGATATTCTGGTTTTCCGCAATCTAACCACCGCGCACATCGACGAGTCACTCACCGCCCTGGCCGCGCATATCCGGCGGGTGCAAATCCTGATGTTTCCCGGCGGCTTCAGTGCCGGCGACGAACCGGACGGCTCCGCCAAATTCATCGCCACCATTATCCGCAACCCGCGCGTGGCTGATGCCATCATGGACTTGCTGAAAAACCGTGACGGCCTTATCCTAGGCATCTGCAACGGCTTCCAAGCCCTCATCAAAACCGGCCTCGTGCCATTCGGGGAGATAGATTCAGGGAGGACAGGCGTCTCGCCTGTCAGGGAAGACAGGCGTCCCGCCTGTTCTCTTCCATCTGCTATCCACGATCCCTCTTCTGCCCCCACCCTCGTCCACAACGCCATCGGCCGCCACATTTCCTGTTACGTCAACACCCGCATCGTCAGCAACATTTCGCCGTGGCTGGCCAACACCCGGATCGGTGACATTCACACGGTCCCGATGTCCCACGGCGAAGGGAAGTTTTACGCATCAGTCAGTGAGATTGCCCAACTCGCCGCCGCCGGCCAGATCGCCACCCAATATTGCGATACCACCGGCGAGTCGTCCATGGACATCGCTGTCAACCCTAACGGATCGTTGGCCGCCATCGAAGGCATCACCTCCCCCTGCGGCCGCGTCTTCGGCAAGATGGCCCACTCCGAACGCGCCGGCACCCACGTCGCCAAAAATATCCCCGGCAACAAGCACCAGCCGATCTTCGCGGCTGGCGTCGCCTATTTCCGTTGCTAGGGCGTCACGATATTCGTGCCGGGTCTTCGCGAACGCGGGTCTTTCTTGGTAGGCGCGTGCGTGAGAACGCGGGTCTTTCTTGGTACCTCCACTATCAGAACCGCCGCCCCGATTACATCGCCGCCTGGTGGAACGTCGTCAACTGGCCGGAAGTGTCCAAACGCCTGGAAGCGGTCTGATGGGCTGGATGGCCCAGCATTTGGAACAGGCGCAGGAGGTCGGCCTCGCTGATATCCACGAACGAGTCCAACGACTTGAGCGCCGCGACCACCTCCGCATGCGTCGGTGCCGCCCCGTCTCCGGGTGCCGCGATCGGCGGGGCTTGGGCCGGATGATTGGAAATCGCGGGATAGCGCCGCCACTTGATCACGCGGCGGATCAGCACGGCCAGCAGCACCATCGCCACGGCATTGGTCAGCACCGGAAACAGGACAAACTTGAATCCGAGGTTATGGATGGCGCTGCCGCCCATGACTGCGGACAAGGCGGTGGCCCCACCCGGCGGATGAATGCATTTGAGTTGCTGCATCGCCCCGATCGCCAATCCGACAGCGCAGGCGGCGGCCACTGGAGCTGGTGAAATGAAATGCGCGCAGGCCACGCCGATGATCGCGGACGCACCATGGCCGGCGACGACCGGCCATGGTTGCGAGAGCGGCCCGTGCGGCACGGCAAACAGCAACACCGCACTCGCTCCCATCGAGGCGATGATCGTCGTCGCTCCCGCCCCTGGCACCGCCCAGCACGACATGCCTACCAAAACCAGGATCGACAAACCGCCACCCAGCGCGGCGATCCATTGTTCTCTGACGCTGACTTCTATCTGCTCAATCCCCAGCCATTGTCTCAATATCCGCCTAGCCATGCGCCATCCTACCCCACCTCGGCAACCTCGGCAACCTCAAACCACGCATTAACGATCTTTATTTCCGCATAATGATTATTTGTCTGTCCCTTTATCACGGGTCCTTTCTTGGTAGGCGCGTGCGTGAGAACGCGGGGGATTTGGGTGGCGCGGACCAAGACAAGCTCGAAGAGGAACAACGCTCGATTATCACGGCCCGCATCGATCTGGAGAAAGCGGAACGCCAGGCCCAACAATTGTTATTGCGCCAGCAATATCTCAGTCCCAAGGATTTGCAGGACCACCTTCTCAAGCGCTTGGCGGTCGAGTTCCGCAACCACGGGTTGGCTGAAGTGGCGGAGGACGAGGACCGCCTCGAGGTGGCGCTCGCACTCATCCTGGTGCGCCATCCGGGACTACTGCGCGAAGTGGAGAAATCCTGCTCCGCGCGCTTTTCCTACACCCGGGAAACGGAACCACTGCCGGGCTTCATGGATTCGCCGCTGCCGCTGCCGCCAGCCTATAAGAACCTCTACGGAGTTTATCCAGCCGACCTGAATCCATGGGAAGTGGAATTCGCAAAGCTGCTAGATAATGATCCGAGCGGCACGGTGCTATGGTGGCACCGCAATCCGCCCCGCAAGAAATTCTCGGTTGCCATCGTGCGCCCGGATGGCGGACGGTTTTTCCCGGATTTTGTGGTGGGGGTAAAAGGCCGGACGCTGGCGCGCGACGGCATATTGCTGATCGAGACGAAACATGCCATCGGCTCGGTGGATTCCCAAATCAAGGCCACCGTGGAGCACAAAGAATACGGCAAGACCTTGATGATTCATTGGAAGGATTGGCCGGAAGAAAAGCGCCGCGCCGCCATGACGGTTTGTTATGACCCGCGCACCGACAAAAATGTCCTCGATGCCGTCTTCCGCTGCACGGCGATGCCAACCTACTGATTTTCCTTGCATTCCGTTTGCAATCGGCGACTTTGTAAACATGCCTGCCACGAGCACCGTTTCCACCCGTCTTGAAGCCGCAGATTTGTCCCTCATCCAGTCCTTGGCTGAGCTGGAGGGTTGTGACCGCGCCACCTTGATCAAGTCTTTGGTGCGGAATGGCTTGAAAAATCTCCGCCGCGAGCGGGCTGTGGAAGCCTTTCGCCGCGAAGAAGTGACGTTGTCGCGTGCCGCCGAACTGGCCGGCCTCAGCCTATGGGATTTTCTGGCACTGATGGATTTGGAAAGGCTCGAATTGCACTATGATGTGGCCGAGTTGGAGGAAGATTTACGCGACTTGAAATGATGACCGTGGTCTGTGACGCAAGTCCCTTGATATTCCTGGCCAAGCTGGACCGCCTGGGCCTGATTCGCGGGTTATTGGGGAAGGATGTCGTGGTCCTGCAATGCGTGGTGAATGAGGTGCTGGGTGCTGAGCATGATCACGCCCTCGAACAGAAGCGGCTGCAGGCGTTTCTGAAATCAGTTAGAATCGTGACCTTTGCCGAATCAAGCTCCAAGTCCGGGCGCTTGAGTGCCAGTGACCGGCAAACCCTAACCTATGCCGTGCGCCACCACGCGGCGTGGTTGGTGGCGGATGAGCGCATGCTGCGCCGCATCGCCAAGAGCGAAGGCATCGCCACCATCGGCACCCTCGGTCTGCTTGCTGCCGCAGTGAGGCGGGGGCTGCTTTCAAAACGCGAGGCCCTGGCCGATCTGGATACCGCCATTTCTTCCCACAACTTCAGGATTTCCATCGCCCTGTACCAGAGATTCCAAGCGGAGCTTCGGGGGCGTTAGGTTGCCGTTCGGCCGCGGGAGTGAGGCGTTTTTACGCACCCGATAAGGCGGCACGGGTTACGGGTCTGGCCAGCGAGCCCCTTACGGCAGCTTGATGGCGTCCAGCTGGCGCAAAATCCTCTTGCCCCCTTGGATATGTCAGTTATCTTCCGCGCGCCCCCCCCCCCCCACTCCCGGCCTTGACCACTGCCCGCCCTCACCCGCCCTTAGCCCCCCCACCCCACATGTCCGACTCGCAAACATCCCCACTTGGCTGGCCTGCGCCGCAAGGTCTGTGGCATCCGTCGCAGGAAAAAGATGGCTGCGGCGTGGGCTTCATCGCCCATTTGAAAGGGAAACGCTCGCACGACATCATCGTGAAAACCCTCATGATGAACAGCCACATGGACCATCGCGGGGCCAGCGGCGCCGATCCCGCCACCGGCGATGGCGCAGGCATTTTCGTCCAGATGCCCGACAAGTTCCTGCGCAAGGAGTTGGCCAAACAAGGCCTTGAGCTACCGCCGGAAGGTGACTATGCGTCCGGGTTGGTGTTTCTCTCGCCGGAACCGAGCGTGCGCGAGGCGGCCACCCAATTGTTCGAGCACGTCATCCGCGATGAGGGACAGAAATTCCTCGGCTGGCGCACGGTGCCGGTGCGCAGCGAGATTCTGGGCCACACCTCCGGTCGCTACGAACCGGTCATCAAACAAGTGTTCCTGAAAAAGAGCGCCGACATCACCGATCCGATGGAGTTTGAGCGCAAACTCTACG
>JBAXOF010000198.1:0-7394 GCA_037133375.1 Verrucomicrobiota bacterium
TTTTTCTACGCATCGATACTTGCAGGGAAAACGCGGCTTCGCCGTTGGTGGAGATTCTGCGCTTACCTGATGGCAGGTCGAGACAGTCGGTGTGATACCGCGTGGGCACGCGGGCCGCTGATCGTGTATGAACAGCCCGACGCTGCGGCATGGGCCGCAGAAAGTGCAGGAGGAAACTCAGATGACGACACCTTCGAAGAAAATGGTTTTCAGGACGATCCTTTGCGGCGCTGTCGCGGGGGCCGCGACGCTCTGGGCGGCCGGGACGGCGCAGGCGGGCGTCACCCTGGGGAATTACGTTTTGAACTCCAACCTTTTACCGTCGTCCGTTGCCAAGGGCGTGAGCCTCAACAGTTTTTATGTCAGCAGCACGATAAATTATTCGGTCACCGCAGGTGGCACACAGTTCTCCAGCTTTTCCAACAGCAGTTCGGTCCCCAATGCGTATGCAAACGGTGATTATGTCGGCTTTACCATCACGCCGACGCCCGGATACAAATACGATATCGACAAGATTACCTTCACCTATGGCCAACTCGCGTGGGTGGATTGGGTACTGGAATCCAGCGTGAAGGGCTACGGCTCAACTTCAACGTCCTTTCTCGCCGCCGCAGTGGGTGGCTCCGGGGGAACCGGTGGAACCTCCAGTACCACTCTTAATTACACGAGCTTGACCGACGCGACGGCCTTCCGCATTTATTGCATGGCTTCGACAAATCTTGGCGTAGTAGCTCTTGCTAACGTTTATCTCACCGGCGATACCCAGGCGCGGGCGAGCTTGACGACGGCCAAGACCGCGGATGCGGCCACCCGGGTGATGCAGAATACCGCCAGCGTCCGCAGTACGCTGACGATCAACAACAGCGCTCTGGCCGCCGGCTCCACCACGTCTGAAACCCTGAACTGGACGGCGGCGCTGACTGGCGCGACAGGCGTGAGCATGAGCAGCGGCAGCGGTACCGGCCTGGCTTCCGGTTCAACCAGCACTATTTACGCCAACGTGGATACCTCCACCACCGGCCTTAAGGGCGGCACGGCGACGATCACCGGCGCGAATGCCTGGCGGGCCAATGGAACAGCAGGTGATACCGATGCCGCATACACTCTGGGCAGCACGGCGGTAGTCGCCCAGCGGACCGTCACCGGCACGACCCTGGCCTTGGGCCGGCAGATGTCGGGCATCAATCTCTCCACGCTGGGCAGCAAGACGCTGACCCTCAGCAGCACCGGCGACAGCAACAACTACACCAGCGTGACGGTGGCCGGGAACGTCTTTAACAGCACCGAAACTTTCAACAAGACCGGCGTCACCGGCAGCGGCACCATCGCCGCCAGCGGCACCTTCGCCAGCTACGCCGTCACCGGCGAAAGTCTCACCGGCGAGGGCACCTACAGCAACGTGGACGTCGGCTACACCGCTACGCCAGTCACCCAGCGGACCGTCACCGGCACGACCCTGGCCCTGGGCCGCCAGATGTCGGGCACCAATCTCTCGAGGCTGGGCCTCAAGTCAGTGGCCCTCAGCAGCACGGGAGCCGACAGCGCCTACACCGAGATCACGGTCGCCGGTCACAAGTTCACCACCACCGAGACCAACTTCGATTTGTGCACGGGGTCGGGCACCATCGCCGCCAGCGGCATCTTCGCCCACTACACCGTGGGCAGAGAAGGCCTCATGGGCGAAGGCACCTACTTAGACGTCGGCGTCCTCTACACCGCTACGCCGGTTGCCAAGCGAGCGGTCACCTGCAGCACGGTGGCCTTGGGCCGGCAGATGTTGGGGTCAGACCTTTTTTATCTAAACCCGACGTTGACCCTCAGCAGCACCGGTGCGGACGGCAGCTACACCCGCGTGAACGTCTGGGACCACCAGTTCACCACCACCGAAAGCTACAACTTCACGGCCAACGGCAACGGCAGCGTCGCCGCCAGCGGCACCTTCGCCGTGCTTGGCGTCACCGGCGAGGGCCTCACCGACGAAGGCACCTACGGCGCTGTCACCGTCGGCTACACCGCTACGCCAGTTTCCCAACGCACCGTCACCGGCAGCACGCTGGCTTTGGGCCGGCAGATGTCAGGCATCAACCTTTCATCCCTGGGCAGCAAGACCCTGACCCTCAGCAGCACGGGAGCCGACAGCGCCTACACCGAGATCACGGCCGCCGGCCACAAGTTCACCACCACCGAGAGCTTCAACCCCACGGCGGTCACGGGCAGTGGCACCATCGCCGGCAGCGGCACCTTCGCTTCCTACGCCGTCACCGGCGAAGGGCTCACCAGCGAAGGCACCTACAGCAATATCAATGTTGGCTACACCGCTACACCGGTATCCAAGCGAACGGTGACCGGCAGCACGTTGGCCTTGGGCCGGCAGATGTCAGGCATCAATCTTTCGACCTTGGGCAGCAAATCCCTGACCCTTAGCAGCACGGGAGCCGACAGCGCCTACACCGAGATCACGGCCGCCGGTCACCAGTTCACCACCACCGAAAGTTTCAACCCCACGGCCACGGGCAGCGGCACCATCGCCGCCAGCGGCACCTTTGCTTCCTACGCCGTCACCGGCGAAGGGCTCACCAGCGAAGGCACCTACAGCAATGTCAATGTTGGCTACACCGCCACGCCAGTGTCCCAACGCACTGTGACCGGCGCGACTCTGTCCCTGGGCCGGCAGATGTCGAACATCAATCTCTCGTCGCTGGGCAGCCAGACGCTGACCCTCAGCAGCACTGGCGCGGACGGCAGTTACACCCGCACCACCGTGGCGGGCAACCTGTTTGACAGCACCGAGAACTTCAGCCCCACGGCCACCGGCAGCGGCACCATCGGCTCTAGCGGCACCCTTGCTTCCTACGCCGTCACCGCCGAAGGCCTCACTGGCGAAGGCACCTACGGCAATGTCAATGTCGGCTACACCGCTACACCGGTATCCAAGCGAACGGTGACCGGCAGCACGTTGGCCCTGGGTCGGCAGATGTCGGGCATTAATCTTTCCACGCTGGGCAGCAAATCCCTGACCCTCAGCAGCAGCGGTGCCGATGCCAGCAACACCCGCGTGACCGTCGCCGGGGACCTCTTCAACGGTTCGACCACCAGCTACAACGTCGCGGCCACGGGCAGCGGCAACATCGCCGCCAGCGGTACCTTCGCCTCCTACGGCGTCACCGGCGAGAGTCTCACCGGTGAGGGCACCTACGGCAATGTCAATGTTGGCTACACCGCCACGCTGGTGGCCCAGCGGGCCGTCACCGCCGACTCGATTAGCCTCGGCCGCCAAATGAGCGGCGTATCCCTCTCGTCCCTGACGGGCAAGACCGCCACCTTCCACAGCAACCAGGCCAACAGCGCCTACACCAGCGTGACCGTCGACGGTCAGGCCTTCAGCGATACGTCTGACCACGCCCTGGGCGTCACGGGTTCGGGCACGTTGGGTTCCAGCGGCACCTTCAGCAGCTACGCCGTCACCGGCGAAGGGCTCACCGGCGAAGGCACCTACGGCAATGTGTTGGTCCCCTACACCGCACTAGTGGTTTCCCAGCGGACCGTCACCGGCACGACCCTGGCCTTGGGCCGCCAGATGTCGGGCATTGACCTCTCGACTCTCGGCAGCCAGACGCTAACCCTCAGCAGCAGCGGTGCCGATGCCAGCAACACCGAGATCACCGTCGCCGGTCACAAGTTCACCACCACCGAGAACTTCAGCCCCACGGCCGCCGGATCGGGCACCATCGGCAGTAGCGGCACCTTCGCTTCCTACGCCGTCACCGGCGAGGGCCTGGGTAGCGAAGGTTCCTACGGCAACGTCAACGTCGCCTACACGGCCACGCCAGTCTCCCAACGCACTGTGACCGGCACGACTCTGTCCCTGGGGCGGCAGATGTCGGGCATTAACCTTTCCACGCTGGGGAGCAAATCCCTGACCCTCAGCAGTACGGGCGCGGATGGCAGCTATACCCGCACCACCGTCGCGGGCAACATTTTTGACAGTACCGAGAACTTCAACCCCTCGGCGACCGGCAGCGGCAGCATCGTCGCCACCGGCGGCACGTTCGCTTCCTACGCCGTCACCGGCGAAAGTCTCACCGGCGAGAGTACCTACAGCAACGTGGATGTCGGCTACATCGCCACGCCGGTCGCCCAGCGAACCGTCACCGGCGATACTGTGGTTCTCGCGGACAATTACCTCTCCGGGGCCACGCTCCAGAGCTTGGGCAATCAGGCCATCACCCTCAATAGCGCCGGCGGCGACAGCAGCTACACCCGCGTGACCGTCAATAGCCACCAGTTTGCCGCCACCGAGAGCGCCATCACCTCCGCCACCGCCACCGGAACCATCGCCCACAGCGGCACGTTTGCCTCCTATGCGGTGACGGGCGAAGGCCTTACCAGCGAAGGCACCTACGGCGATGTCAATGTCGGCTACACGGCGGCGGTCGTGGGCAATGCCACCGCCAGCCATGACGGACTCAAGACCAGCTTCGGTCCGGCCCTGACGGCCAACGTGGCACTTGCCGCCAGCCTGGCGAATCTGGCCTCCTGGACCACCGCCGACCATGAGACCGGCGTGCTGGGCAGCACCGCGACCATCCTGGCCGGAACATTTACCGGCGCTACCACCGGCAATGCGAGCATGGCCTGGCGGACCCGGACCACCGACGAAGTCGGCACCCTCTTGGCGGATGTGGCGGACGTGCATACCGGCACGGGTACGCTGGCACCCTTCGTCCTGCAAATGACCTATGACCCGTCGCAACTGGACCTGGCCGGCGGGACGACGGAGAGTCTTCTGGCTTCCCAGGGCGGCATCGTGCTGACGTGGCTCAACAGCGATGGCCAATGGGTCAACGCCATCGCCGGCGACCTCGGCGCGAACGTGGGCCTTGAGGATGTGCAGGGAAGCTGGGCTTCGGCTGGCAGCCCTCTGGCCTTGGGCACCTGGGGCGTGGACACCAGCACGCACACCGTCTGGGCCGTCGTGGACCACAACAGCGAGTTTAGCGCGGGTCCGGTGCCTGAACCGGCGAGTCTGTCCCTGCTGGCTCTGGGCGGCATGGGCCTGCTGACTCGCCGCCGCAAGGCTTGATTCAACTTTCAAACAACCAGAACCTTCACACGGGCGGGCCAGTGGGTCCGCCCGTTTTCATGGTGGCGCCGTACAGGGCATGATGACTTGGAGGTGCAAATCATCTGGGGGCCGATGTGACAGGAACGCGGACCTTCCCTACACGCCTGGTCGTGCGTCTGGAAGGCGGGGAGAGAAAGAGAGGGGGGCCCGGCACGACGCCAGCCTCCGCGCTTCCTTTTCCATGGGTGGGGATTCCGAACAGGTTGCTTTCGGGGTCCCCTTATCAGGCGATCCGGTTTTATCGGCCTAAGGAGTGGCGGAAATCTGACGATGCACTGGTAACGACTGCAGTCAGTAGTGCTGCGGCTGCTCTTTGCAAGCCCCCCCTGTCCTCGCAGGTGGGGTTATGATTGGATTCGCCATGGTCTCCCAAAAAGTGCAGCCAGTTCCTTCCGCGAGAGGCTGCGGGCCCATCGGCGGTGTTGACGCGCTACCCCGGCCGGTTCTGCGGCGTCTGTTGCCTGCTCTAACGGTCATGGTGACGCTTCTGGTCGTCGGCGCGGCGGGGCTCCTGTACCAACCGCATCAGCAGCAATTGTCCCGGGGCATTGCCACCCAGACCGCCGCGGTGAGTGCGGTGCTGTTGGCGGTACTCTTGGGTCTGGTCTATGTCTTGCTCCGTCGGACCGACGCGCGCCTGCACGCCCAGCAGGCGGCGTTGCGGGAAAGTGAGGCCCGTCTCGGCCAGTTGGCTGCACAAAGCGGAATTATTGCCTGGGAGGTGGATGCCCGGGGACGCTATACCTATATGAGCCCTGTGGTCCAGTCTGTGCTGGGCTACCACCCCGACGAATTGGCCGGCCGGAGGCACTTCTACGAGTTGCATCCGGCCGCGGGGCGTGAGGAGTTCAAAGCCGCCGCCTTTGAGGCATTCGAAAGGAAAGTGCCGTTCCAGAATTTTGTCAACGCCGTACAGGCCAAGGACGGCCATCTGGTGTGGGTCGCCACCAACGGGATCCCGCTGCTGAACGCCGATGGTAGCTTACGCGGCTATCGTGGCAGCGATACGGACATTACTGTCCGCAAGCAGGCAGAGGAAGACATCAAACGCCAGGCGGCACTGATACGAGCGTTGCTCGATTCCATTCCCGACATCATCTTTTTCAAAGACCTCGCGGGGGTCTACATGGGCTGTAATCCCCCTTTTGCCAGGTTTGTTGGGAAGTCGCGGGAGGAGATTCTCGGAAAGACGGACTACGACCTCTTTGATCCGGCCCTTGCGGAATCTTTCCGGACGCACGACCAGTGCATGCTGCGATCACGCGAACTCCGCCATAACGAAGAATGGATCACCTACCCCGATGGCCGGACGATCCTGCTCGATACCCTCAAAACGCCTTATTACGGCCCGGATGGAAAGCTGATTGGCTCGCTCGGTATCAGCCGTGACATCACCGCGCGCAAGCAGGCGGAGGAAGGGCTGCGCGAGCAACGCGACCTCCTGGCCAGCATCATTGAAGGCACCAACGTCGGCACTTGGCGTTGGAATATCCAGACCGGGGTAACCGAGTTCAACGAGCGCTGGGCCGAAATCGTCGGCTCCACGCTGGCAGAACTTGCGCCGATCAGCATCCAGACCTGGCTTGGTCTGGTGCACCCGGAGGACCTCAAAGAATCCGATGCGATGCTGCGCAAGCACTTCGCGGGAACATTGGGCTACTATGATTGTGAATGCCGCATGCGACACAAGAATGGTTCCTGGGTCTGGGTGCATGACCGGGGCAAAGTCGTCGAGTGGACCTCCGCCGGCAAACCCCTGATTATGACCGGAACCCACGCCGACGTCACCGCCAGGAAGCAGGGGGAAGAAGCCCTGCGGGAGCGCACCGAAGCATTGGCACGCAGCGAAGCTAATACCCAGCTCCTGCTGAACTCCGTGGTCGAAGGCATATACGGTATTGACCTCAACGGCAACTGCACCTTCTGCAATCAGGCCGGCCTTCGTTTGCTGGGGTACCAGCACCCTGACGAATTGCTCGGTAAGGACATGCATTGCCAGATACACACGAGGCACTCGGACGGAACGCCCTTCCCCGCCGAAGAATGCCGCGTTTACCAGGCGGTCTTAATAGGAGAAGGCACGCATGTGGACGACGAAGTCCTGTGGCGTTCCGACGGCACTCCTTTCCGTGCGGAATATTGGTCGTATCCGCAACGCCGCGACGGTGTGGTGGTAGGGGCGGTGGTCACCTTCGTAGATATCACCGAACGCACGCGGGCGGAGATGGAAGTGCGCACGTTGTCGCAGGCGATCGAGCAGACGCCGGCC
>JBAXOF010000199.1:0-7383 GCA_037133375.1 Verrucomicrobiota bacterium
TTCTGACCGAGTCTGGCCAGCGCCTTGCGAAACGGCCTGGTCTGAATAAAGGTCATGCGGTGGTCGGTGCGGTGTCTTCTTCTTCCTCGGCGTTCTGTCGGCGGATGTCCCGGAACATTTCAGCGACATCTGTGTAGGGTCCGGATAGATTGGCCGGGTCTTTCGATTCCTCCCAGGCTTGCAGGATTCTTGCCTCGTGCGCGGGAGTGAACTCCGGCTCCGCCTTCAAGGCGAACGGGATGCTGCGGGTTCTCGCCACCTTGGTGAAAAACATCCGCACCGCCGTGGTCGTATCCAGACCCATTGCCGCAAAGATTTCCTCCGCCTCTTCCTTCAAGCTCCGCTCCATCCGCACTTGTAATTTCACTGCATTGGCACTCATGCGGGAAATTATAGCCGCTCTGTAGGCTATTGCAATCCATTTGTCCTCCGATTTAGCCGCCGACCCTTAGCCTTTGTCGGCCGCCGCGAGGGCTCCCCGTGCGGCGCGGGTGGCGGTGGCTAAACACCCTTGCAGCAGGTAGCCGCCGGTGGGCGCCTCCCAGTCGATCATTTCCCCGGCCACAAACACGCCGGGGATTTGTTTGAGCATGAGCGAGGAATCCAGCTCGTCCCAGCACACGCCGCCAGCCGAGGAAATCGCTTCGTCGATCGCCCGGGGGCCGCTGAGGGCGATGACGCAGTGCTTTGCCTCGCGGGCGAGGGCCTCGGAGTCATGGTACGGCTGGCGGCCGAGGATGGCCAGGGCGGCGGCGCTGAGTTTCCAGCGGACCCGTGCTTCTGCTAGAAAATCCCGCCGCGCCGATTCCATTTTGGCGGCGAGTTGCGCGTGGCTGTGAGCGGGTTTGAAGTCGATGGCGATGGCCGGCTGCGGCATCGCGCGCAAGGCCGCGCCGAGTTGATAGATGGCACCGCCCTCCAGGCCGTAGCGAGTGACGAGGAGTTCGCCGATAGCCAGGGCCTCCCCGGCGCGGACGTGCAGGTTCTTGAGCGGCTGGCCTTCGGCTATTGCTAGAAAACCCGGCGGCCACGCGCACTCCCAGCCGCAATTGGCCGCCAGCAGCGGATGACAGGCGACGCCGAGGCTTGCGAGGACCTGCACCCACGCGCCATCCGAGCCGGTTTGCGGCCATGACGCGCCACCCAGCGCCAGAATCACCGCGTCCGCGCAGGCGCTCTGATTATTAGAAAAACCAAGGCGGAGGGGGGTGCCCGGTGCCAGCGAGGTCCAGCGGTGGTTCATCTCGAAGCGCACGCCCAGCGCCCGCAAGCGCCGGACCCAGCGGCGCAGCAGTGGTGCCGCCTTCATGGCTTGCGGATAGATTCGACCGCTGCTTGCTTGATAGGTTTCGATCCCGAGACCCGCCGTCCATTGGCACATCTCGGCGGGGCCGAATTCGGTTAGAACATCCGCCCACCAACCGGCGGGTTGGGCGGTGCCGGAGTAGCGGTTGGCGAAACGGTCGAGGCTTTCGTTATGAGTGAGATTGAGACCGCCCTTGCCCGCCACCAAAAATTTCCTGCCCACCGAGGGCTTGCCATCAAACACCGTGACGCGAGCGCCCGCCAACGCCGCCACCTCTGCCGCCCGTAACCCCGCAGGTCCGCCACCGATGACGGCGATGTGCAGGTTCGGAGTGGTGAGGTTCATAGGCAGGAAAAATTAGGGAGGAAGATTGTGGGCAGGAAAATTTAGGCAACACAACTGGAGTTTCAAATGGCGCGGATTATATAACTCGGTTCTCTGTAAATTTTCCTGCCTATAATATTCCTGCCCATCTATCCGAATTCGTCCTCACACGATCTTGAGCCGGGCGAGGTCCTGAGTGTCGATGAGGCCGACGGGGAGGCCCGCGGCATTGAGGACGATGATGTCATCGATGCGGTTTTTGCCGATGGATTTGATGGCTTCCACCGCGAGGGCATCCGCCCGCACGGTGACCGGGTGACGGGTCATCAATTCGGCGACCGGCGTGTCGCCCAGCAGCGGGTCATTTTGGAACGAGCGCGCGAAGTCGCCATGCGTGAAGATGCCCGCCAGCCGCCCGGCATCCGTTAGGACGAGGCAGGCCCCGGCGCGGGCACGGGTCATGGCGTGGAGCGCGTCCATCACCGTGGCGGCGTCCGGAACAGTGGGCAGGGCGGCATCGGCCCGCATGATGTCAGACACGCGGGTGAGCAGCGCGCGGCCCAATGAGCCGCCCGGGTGGTAGCGGGCGAAATCGTCCTCAGTGAAGCCGCGGTCTTCTAACAACACCATGGCCAGCGCATCACCCATCACCAGCATGGCCGTGGAGGAACTGGTGGGAGCGAGATTTAGCGGGCAGGCTTCGCGCTCCACCGAGGTGTCCAACGTCACGTCGCTGAGCCGCGCCAGCGTCGAATCGGGCGTGCCGGTCAGCGCGATGATACTCACCTCGAAGCGCTTGATAAAGGGCAGCAGGTCCAACAACTCACGGGTTTCTCCGGAGTAGGACATGGCGAGCACGGCATCGCCGTCGGAAAGCAAGCCCAAGTCCCCGTGCAGCGCGTCCTGGGAATTGAGGACCACCGCAGTGGCTCCAGTGGAATTGAAGGTGGCGGCGATCTTGTGGCCGATATTGCCGGATTTGCCGATGCCCACGACCACGATTTTCCCGCGCTGGTCGAGCGTGCGGTGAAGAAGGGTCACTGCTTGGATGAAGCGCTCGTCGAGCCGTTCCGCCATGCGGCTAAGTCCCTCGGATTCCATGTCGATGACGGTGCGGGCGCAGCTCAGGTGGTCCATGCCGGACATCAGAGAGCGGGAGCAGGCGGATTGCAAGCGCGGAGCGGCGTGCACCCCCCCGCGTTGTCACCAACGCGCCTTTGGGAAAAATCCTAAATCCTAAATCCTAAACCAAATGGATGTGCCGGTGTGTCGCTTGACCCCTTCTTATCCTACTGTTTAGAATTTCATGCTTAAGATTTAATGCTTTCTCCTTGGCGGATCGCCCGTTGACAGGGCGGGGGAATGCGGCTACGCCTTTCCAAGTGAAGCTCATGCGCCTACTTCCACCTGCCGTGGCCCTGATTCTTGTGGGGACTTGGTTTGGTCTCCAGCGTCTGGCCATATCCGCGATGGAAAGTGAGAACCTGATGCTGCATAAGGGCATCGCCGCCGTTCGCTATGCCGCCCCGGAGACCGCCGCGGTGCCTGCCAAATCCACGACACCTGACCGCCCAGCGAGGAACAAGGGACCCCTGGACTGGAAACTCATCGCTGAGCAATTGTCCGAGATGCAGCGCAGCGGCGGGATCGGAGACATGCGGGCGATCACCCGCCTGCAGCAGCGCTTGCAAGCCATGACACCGCAGGAAATTGCCGCTGCGTTGGATGAAATCGCCGCGTTGGATCTATCCGCTGCCGCCCGCACCCTGTTGGAACGGGTGCTCATGCAACCGCTCATGCAGAAAGATCCGGAATTGGCGCTGAACCGATTCAGCGACCGGCTGCAAACCCTTGATGCCGCAGTGGGTGGGCAGCTTGCCGGGGCGTTGCGGGATTGGGCGCGCAAAGACGCGAGCAAGGCCGACGCTTGGCTGGACCAGCAGCTTGCCGCCGGGAAATTCGACAGCAAGGCGCTGGACGGCCGGAGCCAATCGCGCATGTTGTTTGAGGGGAGCCTGATAGGAGTGTTGCTCACCTCCAACCCGTCCGCCGCCGCCCGCCGCCTCGCCGCCCTGCCGGAAGATCAGCGCGCCGATGTCATCGGCACCTTTTCTATCAACTCGCTCAAGGACGAAAGCTTGCCGGCCTTTGCCAAACTGGTCCGCGAGCAAGTCCCCGAGAGTGAGCGTGCCCGTGCCTTCGCCCTCCAAACCGCCCAACGGGCAGCGCAGGGTGGTTATGCCAGAGTCACCGACTATCTGGCCCGGATCAAACCCACTCCCGACGAGCGCCTCGCCTGCGTCGAGCAAGCCGTGGCCACCAGCATCCTCTCCAATGACAGGAAAATCACCCGCGATGACCTCGACACCTTGCGCGAATGGGTCGGCTCCCAAGCCCCGAATGCAACCGACAACATCACCGGCAAACTGCTGTGTGTGGCCGCGCTGCGGACCCGCAAGCTCGACTTCGCCGAGGCCTCCGAGCTCGCCGTGCAATACAGCCAGGCCAGCGGCAACGACGACGTGCTCATCACATTTGTGGAAAACTGGGCGGTGGGCAGCAGCAAGGAACAGGCCCGGGTTCTGGCCGAAAAAATTTCCGATGCCAGACGTCGCGCCGAAATGCTCAAACGCCTCGAATAAGTCACCAGCCGCCTCATGAAACTTCCGTTTGCCGTTGCCGTCGTCATCCTCGTCGTGGGTGCCAGCCTGATTGGGTTTGACCACCAACGGCTGGTCGCCGTGCGGGCGACCCACGCGCAACTTGTGGCGGAGGCCGCCACCCTTGGCATCGCCATTGATCCATCGCACCCTGCCGACTCCGTCCGCATCGCCAAGCACGAGCGTGAAAACCGCGAGCAGGGTCCGCCGCTGACCGCTGCCGAGTTCATTGCCTTTGCCTTGGAGATGGAAGCCTCCGAGCAAAAAAACGGTGGTCGCACCACCGACGAAATGCAACAGCGAGTGACGGAGTTCATCGACCGCCTCATGGCGCTCAATCCCGTCCAGTTGAAAGCTCTCATCGCCGAGGTGCGCAACGACAAGGAACTCAAGAGCGCAACCCGTCAGAACTTCATCGGCTTCTCTATCATGACGCTCGCCAACGACCACCCACAGACCGCGCTGGCGCTTTTTACCGAGTCGTCCGAACTCTTCAAGGACGGCAAGATGGGCGGCCAGGTGGTCGCCTCAGCGCTCGCCCGCTGGGCCAAGATCGATCCTCTGGCCGCGCTCGCGTGGGTGCGTAAAAACTCCGCCAACTATGCCGAGCTCATCACCGAAGACACCAAACGCGGCATGATCTTTGGCGCCGCAGTGCAATATCCCAAACTCGCTTTTAAACTCCTCGGCGAGTTGGACCTCAAGGACCCGGACAATGCCGTCCAAGGCATCGTCGGTGCCGCCCGAACCGCTGAAGAAAGAACCACCACGCTCGCCGGACTCCGCTTGTATCTGGCCACCCTCAATGATGGCAAGGCTATCAGCGACACCGCCAACAAAGCCGTCTTCGTGCTGGCCCGCGGCATTGCCCAAGACGGGTTCGCCGCCGGCAATCAATGGCTCACCACAGCCAACCTTACCCCGGCGGAACTCGAGGCCTTCGCCGAGGGCTTGAACGGTGCCATCTCTAACGACGACACCGGCCCGTGGATTGAGTGGCTAGGCATTTCACTGCCGCCCGCCCAGGCCGCCGTCAAGATCCGTAACTTCGTTGGCAATTGGACCCAAAACGATTGTCAGGCCGCCGGTAAATGGCTCGGCACGCTGCCCGATGGCTCCACCAAAAACACTGCGGTTCGCGCCTACGCGGAGACGGTTTCCCGCTATGACCCGGAAGTCGCAGCCCAGTGGGCGCTGACCCTGCCGACCGGCAAAGACCGGAATGAAACCCTGATCAGCATCTATCAGAACTGGCCCAGAAACGACGCCGCCGGCGCCGCCGCGTTCGCCAAGCAATACGACATCAAGTGAGGGGCGTCACTTGCCGAGGCAGGTGAGTTTACTGGCGGTGCGGATGAAGAGGCAGCTGTTGGCCACCGCGATCGAGGCGCACGCGGGACCGTCGGCATAATCCGCGCGGGAGAGGATGCGGCCGGAGGCCCCGGCGGCGACGACCACCACTTCGCCGTCTTCGCTCATGACATAGATTTTGCCGTCCGCGCCGGTCGGGGATGTGCGCCAGGCGCCGCCTTTCGCGATCTGACAGCGCCCCGCTTCCTTGCCCGTGGCGGGATCAATCACTATCAAAAAGATGCCGGGGCTGCTATTAATGCCTTTGGCCCACGGGTCATTTTTGTCGCTTTGCAGGACATACAGCAACCCTTGATAGACCAGCGGCGTGCCGGAATCACTCATGCGTTCTTCATGGGTCCAAGTGAGGGCGGCGGCATCCAAGGGCCCCTTACCACCGCCTTTGAGCGCCAACAGCGGACCGCCGCGCGGCTTGGTGGCCACGATCAGGTCACCGACGGTGACCGGGGACGGGATCAAGCGCCACAGGGTTTCGCGTTGCGGGTTATAGTCCAGCCGCCAGAATTCGTTGCCGGTGGCGGGATCGTGGCCGCTGATGCAATCCCCGCCCTGGACTAACAATTCCTTGCGCGTGGGGTTGTCAAAGGGCACCGCGCTGGTGTAGGCCTCGCACGATTCATCCACTGCGGCGGTCTTGCGGGCGTGTTGCCACAGCGTCTTGCCCGTGGCAAAATCGAAGGCCACCAGCAACGGATCCAGCGGTTGATCGGTGCCGGTCGGGCCGGCATACGGCTTGGCACGGCGCAACATCTGGACATAAAGTGTGCCATTCCACAGCAACGGACTGGAGCTATAGCCGAACTTGGTGCAGAGATTGCCGTATGCGCTGACCAAGTTTTTGCTCCACAGCAGGTTGCCATCCATGTCCAGCACGGCCAGATCCCCGCTGCCGAAAAGAAAGCCGACCCGCTTGCCATCGGTGACCGGCGAGGGGGTGGCTCCGTTGTTTTGCGGGGCCTTGATCTCGTCGCCCAGACGCTTCTGCCAAAGGATTTTCCCGTCCTGCGCGCTGACACATATCCCTAACAGACCATGCGTCGTCCGATCCGTCGACGTGACAAAAACCCGCTCGTTCCACACGATCGGCGTCGCATGACTGGCCCCGGGCAACGTGGTGACCCACTTCGCCTGGCCGCCATCACAGGTCTCCGGCAGACCCGTCGCGCTGGTGGAACCGTTAGAAAACGGTCCTCTCCATTGCGGCCAATTCTGAGCGTGCGCCAGCAACGGCAGGAACAACAACGCGAAAACCAGGGGGATGCGGGCGGGCATCCCATGCCCATTGGAGTGATCTTTCATGCTCAGGCCACAAGCCTATCCCGCCGCCCGGGCGAGTGCAACGCTTCATCACGACCGAGTGAGGCCTGGGTTTGGCGATGTTAGCGCCTTGCGTTTCCGCAAATCATGCTATGGTAAAGAGGTATGTTGTCTGGATTTACTTAACCCGTCACCCGCCATGAGACTCCCCCATGCAACCATCCTGCTGCTTGTAACCTTGCTCCTCGTCCTTGGTGTGGTGTTGCTTGTCGGCACGTCTCGCGCGGCGCCGGAGACGCCCGCCTACCAAGTCATCCGCGGCGATGGGAAATTCGAAATTCGCGACTACCCGGCGCTCACTGTGGCCACCACCGCGATGGATCGGGATGGCATGAATGGCAGCTTCCGCAAGTTGTTCCGCTTCATCACCGGCGGCAATGAGGGCGCGAAGAAAATCGAGATGAC
>JBAXOF010000200.1:0-7353 GCA_037133375.1 Verrucomicrobiota bacterium
TTCATCAGGTCCACGCGATAGACCTGCAGCGAGACCTCCTTGATGTTGCGGTATTTGAGCGTGAGTTCGACCGGTTCGCCGGGCTTGACGACGGTGACCTCGTCAATGGCGATGCTCTTTTTCTCGAAGTAGGTGATGGCCTCGGCAGCGTCCGGATAGATATCCTTGACCTTGGCATACCACTCGAGCGCGTCCCTGGGTTTGCTTTCCGCGTGATAGATCTGGCCCAGGATGTAGCGCGCGAAATCCCGGTCCTTGCTGTCGCCGTCGGCCACCACCTTGGCCGCTGCCAGCGCCTCGGCATATTCATTTTGCCAGAACAAGCCGAGGGCGGTCATGTATTGGAAACCGGGGGCCAGCGGGCTGTCCGGGAATTTTTTGGCGAACTCATTGCCTAACGAAACCACCAGCGGATAGTTCTTGAGGGCCAGCAGGCAGTTGGCCAGGCTGAAGCCGGCGGCATCAGCGAGCGGGTCCTTGGGATACATCGCCAAGAACGACACGAGCAGGTCGGCGGTGCGCTTGAGCATGGCGATTTTCTCCGGCTGGACCTTGTCCTCCTTGGGCAGTTCATGCGCTTTGGGCGCTTTCTGATAGAGCAACTGCGAGAGCGCGAAATAACTGGCGAGCACGTCCGCGGTGTCCGGATACTCGCGCCAGATGCGTTCCTGAAAATCGATGGAGCCGAGGAAGCGGCCCTCATCCTCGAGCACGGCGCTGATGGCGGAGTCGTTGTTAAAACTCGCGGCGATGGCGGCACGATAGACCAGCCACGAGCGCTCGAACTCGCCGATGTCGGTGTAGGCCTTGCCGACGACCAGGATCTTGTCATAGGGGATTTGCAACAGCGGGTAGCGCTCGCGCAACACCTCGAAGAGTTCGACGATCTTGCCGGCGTCATAGAATTGCGGGCTGGTGTGAATCCACAACAACATGCGCGCCAGATCGCTCTCGTTGTGCTTCGGGTTGTTCTTGCGCACAATAACCAAATGCTCCAAGGCCATGGCGAGGTCACCGTCGTCGAAATAGCATTTGCCCAGCGCGTAGTGCTCGTCGTCTCTCATCTGATATGGATCCGGTGATTTTTCGCCGGCGGCCAGCACGGTGAGTTCGGTCACCTGGCCGATGCTCATGGAGTCCGGGTTGCCGAGTTCGCGCACCACCGGCGGCAGCATGCGGAACTTGCCCGGCACATAACCGGTTAGGTCGAAGCTCACCTGATTCTGCCGTCGGTTGAAGAAGAACGTGACCGTCGAATCCGTCACTTCCCTGCCAGTCATTTGCGCCATATCCCCGCCAAAACTGTTTGCATCGAGGCGCGCGCCGGGCGGCAGGGCGATTTCAAGAGCGTAGCGGCGTCCGAACTGATTCCATGCGCGACTGGACTTGACAACCACATGCAGGCGCTGGCCGTTCTCGAGGTGGGTGACGGGTGAGGTGGAGGAGTTCTCGCCGAGCGACCGGTCACGGTAGTCGAGCGGCGCGTGCAACTGCAGCACAGTCTCCATGCACGGAACGGCATCCTCCGGGGTCGCCTTCATCTCCGGCGAGAACCCGAACAAGGTGGCCGCGTAGGTGTAACGGCTGCGGCCTTTCATCTTGAACTCGATCACATTCTTGTCGGCCTTGATTAGATTGTTAGGCACCGCCAGCAGGTGCTGGCCCAAGCTGGCGACGGCCTTGACGGTGCCGATCTCTTTGCCGTTGACCACCATGGCAATATCCACGTCGCTGGCCTGTTGGAGGCCTTGGGCGAACCAGATGGCAAGCGCGGCAACGGCCGGACCCTGGGCACGGGGCGAGGAAAACCCGAAGCACCCGTGAGCCTGCAACAGCGCCTGGGCAGCGGCGGCGGTGGTCTTCGAGGCGGGCAGGGTTTCCGCCATGGCTAACAATACCATCGCGGTGGTCTCATCGGTGTCGTTGAGCCAGGCCGTCTTGCAGCCGCCTTCCCAGACCACCGGCTTGCCGGGATCGGGAAATGGCTTTTCCTCTAACAAAGTGGCGAGTTCGGTGGCGATCTCACGGCGCTCGAGGTTGAAGAAGGCGCGGGCGAGGTGGGCGAGGCTGGAATTGCCCAAGGCATTGCGTTCGCGGTAGAGGCGGTTGCAGTTGGCAAAATCGGCGCGCTTGTCGGTCGAGAGGGCGTGCAGGATGACCGCCTTGCTGTCATTGTCGTTGGCATCACAGGTCTCGAATTGTTTGAGCAGCGCGGCGGCGGCTTTGTCGATGCTGTCCTTGTCCACGACGATGCCGCTGTTGCGCGCCTCAATGAGCGCCCAGAAAACCCGCGCGGTGGTGAGCTGACCTAACGACTGACAGTTCCAATTGCCGTCGGCCGCCTGACTGGCTACTAACGAGGCGACCAAGGTGCGGGCGCGGGCGGCGAGTTGCCGGGCGTAGGTTTCGTCCACCTTGCCGGTGTTGGCATAGCGCAGGGCGGTGGCCGCGGCTAACAAGTCGTTGGCCGGGGTGTCGCCCCAGGCGGGTGGCATGAGGCGGGCCATGTCCTCGCACGGTCCGGTCGCACTGCGGCGCAATGCCATATCGAGCACGGCGGTGCGCACGTCAGGACCGACGGCCACGCTCATCCACAGCGACGAATACGGTCGGTCGGCAGGCAGGCTGAGCACGGCGGTGGTGTCGGTCTTGGCGCTGCCCCCGGCGTGGACGGCGTAGGTAAGACCCCAGGGTTTGACGGGAATATCGAGGGCCAGCGCGTCGTTGAGTGACTTGAGGCCGGGCGCGAAGGCGCGCGCGGTGGCGGTGAGTTCGGTGGTGATTTCCAAGGTGGCGGGCACGCTGATGGCATCAAAGGCGACCTCGGCCCCTGCCCTGGCTCGCACATCGATGGTTTTTTCGCGTTCGGCCAGCACCTTGGATTTGTCCTTGGCATCGAGCACGCGGAGGCGCAAGTCGACGGGACCGGTGTAAGCGGTTAGGTTATGCACGCGGCCGACGACGCGGAGTGCGTCGCCCTCGCGGAGGAAGGCCGGGGTTTTCAGCTCGACGAAGAAATCCTTGTGGGTGAGCGTCTGCGCGGTGGCTTGCCCGACCAAGGATTCCACCGAACACCCGCGGGCGGTTAGACGCCAGGCGGTGGTGGTTTCCGGCATTGGCAGGGTGACGACGGCCTTGCCATCGGTGCCGGTGATCACGGAGGGCAACCAGCAACCCTCGCCCTTCACTTCACGGCGCGGGACCGTGTCGGCCTTTTTCCCCGGCTTGTGATCCGCCGTGCGGCCATTTCCACGCCCCTCCTCCTGCATGACTCCGGCGTCGGCAGGCAAATCTAACGAGACATCCCCGCCTGAAGCGAACGGGTCCGCAGCATCGCGGTCACCGCCGCTCTGGAAGGCAAAGCCGCCACTGCCGCCGCCCATTTCGCTGGCTGGACTTGCCGGTGCCGGTTGGTTAGCGGTCATGTCCTCGCGCAGCGTCTCGAGTTGGGCCGCCTCGGCCTCACTGCGGGCCAGACGACCGGCTTCGGCCACCAACTCCTTGGAGACGCGCCGGGTCGTGCCTTGGTAGCGGAACGCGCAGGTGGCACCTATCTTGAATTCGGCATGGCGGTGGGCGGCGGATTGGAAGAAATCGAGAATGGGTGTTAGGTTATCCGGGCAAACGGCATACAAGGCTTCGTTGACCAGGGCGAGGCTCAGTTCGGCTTCGACGGGGCGGCCGGTCTGGTCGGTGACGCTGAGTTCGACCTTGGCATCCTCGCCGGGCAGCCACGCGTCCTTGAGCGGCTTGACGGTGACCTTGAGTTCGCGCTCGACGGTGAAGTCCTTGGTGGCGCAGCGCAGCTCGCGGCCGTCCATGGCGGCCACCGCCAGCCGGAAGTTAGGGAACAATTCATGGCCGACTTTGAAGGCGATTTCGTTGTCATCTTTTTTCAATTCGATGATGCGGTGGCGGATGAGGGTTTCGCCCTCGAAGGTGAGCAGCGCGAGGCCTTTTGTTAGGCGCGAGTGCAGCCGCACGCTGGTGTCCTTGCCGACCTTAAAGGTGGAGGAGTCGGCAATGAGCCGGAGCTTGGTGGCATCATCGGCAGCGGAAACCTCAACCTGGCACTGGTGGGTGACGGTCTGGCCGAAGCGATCGGTGCCGGTGCTGCGCAATTGATAGATGCCGCCCTTTGCCAATTGCAGGGCGAGAGTGGCCTTGCCGGTGGCGGGATCGGTTGTCACCTCGACCTCGGACTCCTTGACCTCCGCAGATTGCGGGCCGCCACCCTCCCGCCACGGCAGCAGGGCAAGCACCGGGCTGGGCATGGGTGGCTCAATGCGCAGCACCGCGACCTTGAGGGATTCGCCAACCGTTAGGCCATCGGCAGCGGTGGTTGTTAGGGACAAGTCGAACGGTTCGCCCGCGATCACGACCGGTTGGCTGGGCTTGGCTGCAATGCCGAAGCCGAGGCGTGCCAGGGTGAGGGTCTCGGTGGTGGTCACGTGATCGCTGCGGAGCGCGGCGGTAAAGGCAAGGGCGCTGCCGGGACGCATGGCGGTGGTGTCGAAGGTCAGCTTGGCCTTGCCCTGGGCATCCGTGATGACGGTTAGAGTGCGGCCATCCGGCAGGCTGCAGCGCAACGGGCGCCCAGCCAGCGGCTCGCCCCAATAGAAGGCGGCTTGCAGGGTGGCTTCGATAGTTTCGCCGCGGAACCAGACGCGGCGCGGGAAGTCCATCGACAACTTGATTTTCTCCTGCTTGAACGCCCGGACTTCGAAGGTGCCTTGAAAATGCAGCGGCTCCAGACCCTTGCGTTCCTGATGGGCGGCCATGACGTATTGGCCACTGGCGGCCGCAGCTGGCAGCACGAAGGACGAGTTGAAGGTGCCGAAGGCGCTGACCTTGACGGTTTGCTCGGACAACAGCCGGCCTCGGGGATCGGTGATGCTGAGCTTGAACTCGCTGTTTTCCGGCACGGCATACGCGGCGTCGCGCACCTCGCGCAGGATGCCGCGCAACGCCACGGTCGCGCCGGGTTGATAGGCTGGACGCTCAGTATACAGGTAGCCCTTTGCGGTGAGGCCGGATGACAGTTGCAGCCCTGCCAGATCGAGATTGAAGGATGCGGCGTGGCCTTTGCCGAGGGCGAAGAGACGCACATCGGCAAGGTTCTTGAGCGAGTCGAGGGTGGTTTTGAAGACACCGTCGTCTTCGGTCTTGCCGGTGGCGACCACCGCCTTGCCGTCGCTGACGAGCATCTCCACCTCGGCGGCGGGTTTGCCGGTGCGCATGTTCTGGACAAAGGCGAGCACCTCACGGCGGCTGGATTTGACAATGACTTCGAGGTCGGAGCGCAGGACCAGCACGGAGGACTCCCACTCATCATCGCCAACCGTGACGACGTAGGCTCCGGGTTCGTTAGCTGGGAAAGGGATCTTGATGTCCTGCTCAAAGGGTTGGTATTTGGCATAACCCTCGGGCGTGAATTCCCAGGTCTTGTCCGGCTGGATCAACGACACATCCAGCCGCTCCACCCCGGTGATGCCGTGCATCTTGCGGAAATACGCTTGCAGGTCGATCTCGTGGAGGCGCACCGTGCATTTCTCGATGTTGCGCAGCTTGAGCTTGACCACCGCCTGCTCGTGGGTGCGGAACGTGCGCTCGGCCGACAGCTCCAGCGACTTGCCGGTGAGTCTGGCGATGGAGTCGTTAGCCCCGGCACAGCCGAATTCGCCGGTCAGTTTGCGATAGATTTGAAGGGCCTTGTCGAATTCGCCGAATTTTTCCTCGTGGAGGGTGGCGCTTTTCATCAGGGCGCTGCGGGCTTCCTCGCTTTGCGGGTATTTGCTCACCAATTTGGTCCATTCCTCGATGGCCTTGCGGTAACCGGCATGAATGGCGGCCGCATCCCCCTTGGATTTCTCAAGCTCCATGGCCTTGGCTTCGTGCACCGCTCCAAACAGATAGAGGATGCGCGGCGCACGCTCATCCAGCGGGTGGGCGCGCAAAAACCCGTCGAAGCGTTGCAGGGCGAGCGGCTCGTCCTTGTCAGTTAGGGCGTCCATGCCCAGCTCGAACTCGGCGTCGATGATGGCATTCTGGCTGTCGGACCACTGCGGTCCGTTAGGGTAATCCTTGACATATCCCTGCCAGGTGGCGATGGCCGCCTCGCGCTTCTTCTGCTGGTTGAGCAGCAAGCCGATGCGGAACACCGCGCGCATTTTCAAGTTGGCCAAATGGGTGGCGGGAGCGGCACGCAGTTCCTCCTCGAATTTTTGCGCGGCCTCGCCGTCCGGCAGCCGGAATCCCTTGCCGCCGCTGAAACTTTGATAGGCCACAATCGCGTCATCGGCCCGCCCGACACTTTGATAGGCCTCGGCGATCATCCACGCGGCACGCACCGCGCGGCTGCCCTCGGGGCAAGCCGCCAGATACTCGCGGCAGGTTTTGATAGACGGGTCCAACTCGCCCTCGCGCAGGACAAAGAGCACGCTGTCGGTGGTGGGCAGGCCACCGGTGTTGCCGATGACTTGGCTGGTTTGGGAGATTTGTTGGACGCGTTGGGGGTTGTTGAGGATCGCGTCAATCGAATTGCGGCCGACCATGGTGGCCGGGTCCTGGGTGAAATACGACCGCACCATGAGCCAGCGGATTTCGGCGGCAAGTTCCTTGCCTTCCGCGGTGGCCAGCTCACTTTGCAGCGGACCGCTTGCCTCCGGCGTGGTGATCTTTTTCAGCAAGTCCTCGAGCTCCATGCGGCCGGCGGCGGCGCGGTTAGATTGAATCTGGGCCTCGGCCAGCCGGTAGTGGGCGGCAGCCACGTGCTTGCCGGCGAGCGGAGGGATTTGCTCCGCCAGGCGTGTCTCGCCCGAACCGGCGGGGCCGCTCCAGGCCGGATCAAACTCAGTGAGATACGCTCGGAAATCATCCACCGCTTGGTCGAAGTAGCTGGCTTGTTGAATGGCGCGGGCTTTCTTGAAAACCAGTTCGTCACGCAAGTCGCGGGAGATCTCCATGCCCAACGCCTTGGTGTAGAGGTTGTAGGCTTTGGGGAAATCCGGCTTGGGTGCATCCGGCGTGTTGGGATCCGGCGTGACACAGAGCTTGTCGGCAAAGGCGACGATCACGCCCACCAAGTCCTGTTTGCGCTCGGCGGCAAGAAGGCGGGCGGCCTCACTTTGATAGATGGCGGCGGCGGCCTGGAATTCCTTTTGTTCGACCAAGGCCTGAGCCCTGAGGAAAGTTGCCTTGTAGCGCCAGATCGACTGCGGGAAGGCGGTCGCAAGCTGCGTGGCAGCAGTGGCAGCCTCGGCGAATTTTTTCCCGTGGAAAAGGGCCAGGGATTTGAGGAAAAGGGCTTCGTCGGCCCTGGGGTCTTTGGCGGCGATGATTTTGTCGGCCATG
>JBAXOF010000201.1:0-7332 GCA_037133375.1 Verrucomicrobiota bacterium
ATCAGTGCCCTCAGTGTCATCAGTTTTTTCAGTGGTTTATTCCGCCCGATTTACCCTCAGAATCACACATTTACTGGCAAATCAAGTGTTAGGTTAATGCCTCAGCCATGGGTGGCGGCAAGCGGTGCGGTGTGCAAGGTGCGCGGCAGGTCGGCGGCCGAGGTCGGCACTTCGGCTAACAAGGCGAGCACCACATCGGTGCTGGTCCGGCCCTCCACCCGCGCCTGATAGTCCAACAAAATGCGGTGGCGCAACACCGGCAGCGCCACCGCCTTGACGTCCTCGAAGCTGGCATTGGGCCGCCCGCCGATCAGGGCGCGCGCCTTGGCCGCGGCGGCCAGCGCCAGCGCCGCGCGCGGACTCGCACCATACCGCACCTGGGCGGACGCTTTGCTCTGGCCGGGATGGGTGGCATCCACCAGCCGGGCGATGAAATTGGCCACCACCTCCGGCAGAAACAAGCGCCGCGCCAGATCGATCAACGCCGACAACTCCGCGGCCGTCATCACCTGCGCCACCACCGGGGCGCGGCCGATCTCGCGGTTGAGCACGATTTTCTGCAAGGTGGCGGCGTCGCCGCGGCGCACATCGAGCTTGAACAAAAAGCGGTCGAGTTGGGCTTCCGGCAGCGGATAGGTGCCCTCCAGTTCGATCGGGTTCTGGGTGGCGAGGACAAAGAACGGCTGCGGCAGCGGGTGGGTCTCACCTAACACCGTCACATGGCCTTCCTGCATGGCTTCGAGCAATGCCGACTGGGTCTTGGGTGAGGCGCGGTTGATTTCATCGGCCAGCACCAGCGACGCGAAGAGCGGCCCGGGTTGGAACACGAACGAGCGCCGGCCATCCACTTCCTGCAGCACCGGGTTGCCGGTGATGTCGCCCGGCAACAGGTCGGGCGTGAACTGCACGCGCTTGGTCTGCAGGCCGATGGCACCGGACAAGCCTTTGACCAACTCGGTTTTGCCCAGTCCGGGCAATCCTTCCAACAACAGGTGGCCGCGTGCTAACAATCCGGTGACCACCGCCTCGATCAAGTCCTCCTGCCCGTAGAGCACCTCATTCATGGTCTCCAACAACGCCCGCACCTTGGCGGATCCAGCGGCAATCTCGGCGTCGGTCGGGAGGGAAGGGGGCATGGGCTGGCGGGATTCTAACGTGACTAACCAAGGATGGAAGATTTGTTTTTTTGGGCAGTTACTCGAAAAACTTTTTCACGCTCTCCTGTTCGCGGGGGTGGAGCGACTCTTGCCAGGTGCTGCCGCCGCCGCCCTGGACGTCGGCCTTGCCGCTGGTGCGCAGTGCCGGGCGGGTCGTCTCGACCGCATGCTTGGAATCAGTGACATCAAGGACATCACCGGGCAGCGCGCGGGTCAGATCGGCGGATTCCAACACCTGCGGCTGCGCGGCGGCCACCTCATTGGCTGGCTCGCCAAACATCTCCGGGGTGGTGCCCGGCCCGCGAGACACCCCGCCCTTGCCGGGGCCGTCGCAAGATTCCGTTAGAACCGCCTCCCCCTCCTGTTGTGGGCCATCGCCCGCCTTGCGGCAGAGGCATTTGCCAAGGGCCTCCGCCTTGTCTTTCATCCCCTGCATGAGTTGCTCCATTTGCGCCTTGTCGAGTTGCCGGAGTTGTTTGGGATCGATGGCGCGGAGTTGTTCTAATAGCTCCTTGTTAGGTTTCATGCCGCCAGCCTGCATGCCTTGCACGGCCTGCTGGAATTGGTCTTGCAAGCCCGCCCGGGTTGCCGCGGGCATCTCGCCCGCGGCGTCGCCCGCGAGCCGGGTGGCGCATTGTGCCGCCATCCGCAATTGGCGTTGCAGTTCGGCCATCGCCTGCACATGCGCCTCGCGCAGCTTGTCGGTGGCCTCCAATGTGGCATGGGAAAACCACTTGCCCGCAGCCTGCGCCCGCAGTTCCGCGATCCGTTGCTGCGTTTCATCCAACGCTTCCGGGGCCACCGCGTCCTGGCGCGCCAACTCGCGCAGGTCATCCTCGGTGGCGGCCCAGGCCGCCGGTTCGTCCGGTGCCGCCGGCAGCAGGCGGGCCTTGACCGGCACCCAGATGGCAGCGGCCAGCAACGCCGCAGCGGCCAGCAACGGCAAGAATGTGTTAGAAAACGACCAGCGGATGCCATCGTCCGCGCGGTCTGGCAGCGGCGGCCAGGGACAGGCTCCGGCGGCGGCCGTGCTCAGGCGGTTGTGCAGGCCGAGTTGCGCCTCCAATCTAACCAGCGCATCGCCGGCACTCACAAAGCGGCGTCTGGCCAGCCACCACGACCCCGGCACAATCATGGCCAGTGCCGCACCCGTCACCCCGGCACACCAGAGCGGCGCCGCCTCCGGCCACACCCGCCGCGCCCACAAGGCCGGGCCGAGCAAGCCCAATGCCACGCCCACCACGGGGGTCGCGCAAACCTGCAAGCACCAGCCGCAGTTGATCTTGCGGCGGGTCTGTCGCGCGCGGCGCTGCCAGCGCTCGGATGGGGTATCCATGACGCCTCGAGCATGCCCGGATCCACCCGCATCACAAGCGCTAACTTGCGGCTACGTTGCCTGGTCCAGCGGGCATCGCAGGTAGGGCGGACCGGCCCGGTCCGCCGACTTGTCCGCCCGCATGGGAAGTGCCAAGGACCGGCAGATGAGCCGTCTATGGGTCGCCACTCGCAAACGACGGGGCAAGATTTTCTTCGTAGGCGCGTTCGTGAGAACGCCCTTTCCCGCACGCCGATTGTCTTCTCATCCGAGGTTTTCTTCGTAGGCGCGTTCGTGAGAACGCGGGGGCTAGGGGTGCAGCGGACTAAGAAAACCACTGAAAAGAACTGATGCCACTGAGAGCACTGATTAATTTTGGATTTTGGATTTTGGATTTTGGATGTTGGAGACCACCATGCCGGGCGGCAAAACGCCTCAATAGCCCGCATGGGCAGTGCCACACCCCGCATGAAGACCGCACAGGGGACTGTGCGGACTACCCCTGACAACGCGGCCGACACCCCGGGTCTCAGTGGTTAGAAATCACCGCGTCACGCCAGTGCTTCGGTGTTTCAGTAGATCGGTATCGCCCACATTTGGGGAATTATCGGTCCGAACCGGGCGGGGCTAGTGCAGGAGGGGCCGATGCATCGTCCGTTGGGGCCGGGGTGTTGCCACCCGGCATGGGAAAGCCCGGAGGCAGGCTGCGCATGGGTGTGAGCCGCGGGGGCGGGGTTTGGGAGACGGTCAGGAGAAACGACCATTGATAGATGCCCTTGGGCTCGAGGCGGTAGGCTTCCAGCGGCAATTCGCCCCACGAGTTGGTGCCGCCCAGCCCCATCTGGCGGTGGTCGATGTTGAGGGTGATGACCTCGGTCAGCGGGATGTCCACGGGGTGGCGGGCGAGTTCAATCTGGTCGGGCAGACACGGGTAGGCAGCCACTTCTAACAAATTCTTGCCAGTGGCATCGACGCGCAGGCCGGCACCGCCCATCAGGTTGGTGAAGGTGGCCCAGCGGACGTTGGTGCGATTGCCGGATTCCTGGGGATCGACATAACTATGGAACAACTCCGGGACGTTGCCCGTGTGCACCGTGGTCCATGCGCCGGAGTTGCGATCACAATAATTTTCGTGCGGGCCTTTGCCGAACCATGTCCACGAGGCACAGCCCGCAGCGAGTTGTGCCTGCATCCCGATGCGCGGGATCATCGGCAGATTGCCGGCGGGCCGGAAACTGCACTCCACGGCAAGCTGGCCGGCTCCAGTGAAGCGATAGGTGACGGTGGCGCTGCTTTGGCCTGCGGGTATTGTTAGATCGGCGGTGACGAGCACATCATTGCCGTCGGGCTTGACGGTGACGCGGGTGGCGGTGGCGTTCTGGCCGGCCTTGCGCCACACCTTGAGGCGGTTGTAGAGTTGTGCCCCGCGGTCGCTGTTAGTGGTGGGTCGCCAGAAATTCAGGTGCAGCGGGGCCAGCAGCAGTTCCTTATCCGTGCGGGTGTAGGAAACCAGGGCACCGCTGTGGCGGTCGATCGCGGCGCTGACGTCACCGGCGCGCAGCGTGATGCGCTCAGCGGTCTCGGTGACGGTGGCGGCAGCCGCGGATTTTTCCATGGCGGGTTGCGCGCGCTGGCTCCATGGCAAGGGCAATTCATCCCAGGCGACGGGCATGCCTTTGGGATGCCAGGGGGTTGTATTGGCCAGGTCGTAGCGGAGGCGCAGGATATACTCGGAGTTTGGATCGGGAGTGCAGTGGGTGGGGATGCTGAGTTTGGCCGATTGTTGGGGAGCGATGGCGGGCAGGGTCAGATCGCCCTTGCTGACTTCCACGCCGTCCTTGAGCAATTTCCATGAACCACTGAGGTCATCGCTGGAACGGAAGAAACGTTCGTTGCGCACTTCGATGGCGACCGTTGGCGTGCTCCCATCCGTGAGGCGGGTGTGGATATCTTGATAGGCTTTTTTCACCTCCTCAAATTGCGGGGATGGTTGGAGGTCCGGCATGAAGATACCGTTGCAGCAAAACGATTCCTGGTTAGGGTGGTCGTTGAAGTCACCACCAAAGGCATAGAACGAGCAATCCAGCGGCTTGGCGGCAGCGGCGGTGAAATCCAGTTGCAACACGGCATCGGATATTGCTTGGCGGGTTTGTTCCGGGGTGAGGGCCCGGGCGCACACGGCGGCACGGCGGATGGAGCCATCAAAGCGGCGTGAGACTTCGTCGGTGTCCAAGGCCACGGCCACTTTGTTGGAGTTGGTGTCCACCGGGCCGGTCACCGCGCGGGTGCCCGCCTGTATGCCGTCGATGGCGAGGCTCAGGTGCGCACCGTCATAGATGCCGGCGACGCTATGGAACGCCTGATGCCAATCTGCGGGCAGCGCTGCGCTCACCGCTTGCCTGACGCCTTTGGACTGGATGGCAAACTCTATCTTCTTGCCATCGGCCGTGACGTTCATGGCGTAGGCCGTGTTGCCTTTGGTGAGGATCGGGTAGCCCTCGGCGGCCTCGCGGTTGTTGCCGCCGCCGCCGGTGTTGCCGCGGATTTCCGCCACCACGGTGAGCGGGCCGGTTAGATCGAGGGCCGGCGAGGAATTGACGACCACGCCGCCGCCGTAAAGCCCCTCGTCCTTGGACAGGGAACCACACAGACGGCTGCCAATTTTGTTAGACGAGACATCCTCCACGGCATCCATGACCTGCTTGTTGCGCATGAGTCCCTGATCTTTCCAATCCCAGATGAAGCCACCTTGTAGCAGGCGTTCCTTGCGGATGGCATTCCAGTAATCGACGAGATTGCCGGATGAATTGCCCATGGCGTGGCTGTATTCGCATTGGATCAGCGGGCGTTGTTGGGCAGCTGGCTTTTTCTCCTCGTTGCGGCAATACTTGAGGGTTTCCGCGACGGGATAATACATCGGGCTGAAAAAATCGACGTGGGTGCCAGCGCCGGCCTGTTCGTAATGGACCGGGCGGGACGGGTCGCGTTGTTTGATCCACTTCGAGCCTTGTTGGAAGTTGATGCCGTCACCGGCTTCATTGCCCATTGACCAACTGACGATGGACGGATGGTTCTTATCGCGTTCGAGCATGTTTTGGATGCGGTCGAGATGGGCGGGACCCCATGACGGATCTTTGGCGAGGGATTTGCGGCCATAGCCCATGCCATGGGACTCGATGTTAGCCTCGTCGATGACATAGAAGCCGAGTTCATCGGTGAGTTCGTAAAAGATCGGTGCATCCGGGTAGTGGGAACAACGGATGGCGTTGATGTTGGTGCGCTTCATCTGCAGCAAGTCGGCTCGCATGTCCGCTTCGGTGACGTAATGCCCGGTCTCCGGGTTGAACTCATGGCGGTTGACCCCCTTGAACAGCACCGGTTGGCCATTGTGGAGAAATTGGCCGTTTTTCACCTCGTCGCGGCGAAAGCCGGTCTTGCCGGCGTAGCATGCCAGCGCTTGGCCCGCCGCATCGGTTAGAGTGAGGACATACGGGTAGAGCGTGGGGGACTCCGCCGACCACGCGGCAATGCCATTGAGCGGCTTGGACTCACAGGCCACGGCGCAGACGCCCTTGGCCGATAGTTCGGCTTTCATTTCCTCACTGAACAGAAGCGCCCCATCGGGTTTGAGGACTTCAAGTTTCACCTTGGCCGTGGTGGCGGGACCAGCATTGGTTAGATCAGCGGTGAACGCGAGCGTCCCCTGCGTGGCATCAGCGGTGAGCCCGGCTTTGAGCCAATGGTCGCGCAGCCCGATGACCGGCGCGCTCCACACGTAGACATCGCGGAAAATCCCGGACAGCCGCCACATGTCCTGGTCTTCGAGGTAGGAGCCGTCGCTGTGTTGAAAGACCTCCACTGCCACCGTGTTAGGGCCGGCCTTGAGGTAGGGGGAAATATTGAATTCGGCCGGGGTGCGGGAGTCCTGCGAGTAGCCGACCTTTTGTCCGTTGAGCCAGACGTTCATGGCGGAATCGACGCCCTCGAAGGTGATGAAGACCGGGCGGTTTTGCCAGGCGGCGGGAACTTCAAATGTCCGTCGATACGAGCCGACGGGGTTGCGCTTGTGCTTCGGGTGGTTGGTGAAATGAGCGGGCGGTTCGCCCATGACGCGGGGCGGATCAGCGGCGAACGGGTATTCGATGTTGGTGTAAAGCGGCACACCGTAACCTTGAAGCTGCCAGTTGGATGGCACCGGAATGTCCTTCCACGAGGTGTCATCAAAGTCCGGCTTGTAGAAATCCAGCGGCCGGGCGTCAGGGGTGCCGACGTAGTGGAATTTCCACGGGCCGTTGAGAAGTTGGCACCAGGGCGATTCCAACCGCAGCTTGGCCAGCGCACTGGGGCGGTCGGGAAATGGCATCGCCGTGGCGTGCGCCGCCTCCTTGTGGATGCGGAACACCGCCTGGTTTTCCCAGTCGGCTGGCTGGGCGGGCAAGGCGCTGGCGGCTAACAGCGGCAGGATGGCAACGAAGGTGGCTTTCATAGACTCTGGGGTGTGGTGCGGACACTAGACTGCGATGAGCGCCAGGACTTGGCAAGCCCCGTTCATCGCAGGTAGGGCGGACCGGCGCCCGGTCCGCCGACTTATCCGCCCGCATGGGCGGTGCCAAGGACCGGCGGATGAACCGCCTATGGGTCTTCGTATGGGTCGCCACTGGCAAACGACGGGGCAAGATTACCACGGATGAAGAGGACTTCGGCGTGAGCTCAGTCGAACGATTACACGGACTTCGGCGTGAGCTCAGTCGAACGATTGCACGGATTGAAGAGATTCTTTATGCAAGTCCCGGCTTCCATCCCATCCCTAACAACGCCGGCGGTGGGGTGAAGCGGACTAAGAAAACCACTGAAAAGAAC
>JBAXOF010000202.1:0-7304 GCA_037133375.1 Verrucomicrobiota bacterium
CCCGTAGCAAGCCACATGCATGGTTTTGCCAGATGTCCGATTGTTAGCTAACTCTTTGCTATCCAACGTGTTACCCGATTTTCGAGGTCCCGGCGACCTGGGGCGGGTCGGACGTCGAATCGACCCTAAACCGGCGATGGGGCCGCCGCAGGCAGGTGTTATGCCCCAGATTCGGCCCGCTTCACGACGCCGAACGGACACCGGGAAGGTGGCGGCGGTCGGCCATGGTGGGGCGGTTGTCATCGCGTGGATGTCTGATAGCACGGTGGCTGGCCGGGGACAAGCGGGAAGTGAGATGGGGGAGGAATGCGCCTGCCGCCACGCGGTCACGTCTACCAGTTCCTAGAGCCGGGCCAGGCTGAGGCGGAGCCGGCCGTCGCTGCCGGTACGGATGATAGAGTTCATCGCAGACTATCGAAGTCGAGGTAGCATAGATGCCAGAGATGCCAGACCTCTGACAAAAATGCCAGAGGTGCTCTGTTGAGCGCTTACGATTGAGCGCTTACGATTGAGCGCTTACCCCGCAACTTCCTACGCTCACTCATTATGCGCTTACGACATGCCCGGAGAGGGGCGAAGCCATCAACCCGCGTGAGCTTCGATATTCGGATAGGGCGGCGTGGCCGCTGCTCTTGGTTGGCCCGTGGGTTCAAATGCGTGTCGGTTCGCGTTCATTTCACCCGAGGCTTAACATGGCCATCCTTATCTATCTCCATATTATCAGGTAAACCAAAGGTCGTATAGTGCCATTCGTATTTCATTGTCGCACCGTCTTTTAGAACAATGATAACACCTGAAATTAACTTCTCCCCGCACGGTTCAAATGGACCAGTCTCAACATACTCCATGAGTTCGACCCCTTCTCCTAGGTTGCGTATTCTCAGCGGCTGTCCAACTTTTGAAATCCACATGTCCCGGCCCCAATGTTCGGTAATCGCGTTAGAAAGCAGAGGTTCAATCTTTGTAACCAGATTGACCTTAGGAACCTTGCCGGTTCTGTCAACTTGAACTGTTTCCACGCCGCCCGCACTCTGGAAATTACCAGGCGTTGTCCCCCTGCGGGAACAGGACAATGCCGTGATCGCAATGATATACACAAGTAGTTTCATAAAATTATAATTCAATACATTCAGTTTCGACCGTAAACCAGAATTGGCTGGACCAAAAAGCTCGCAAATACCACGGCTCCTCCACATTGACATAATATGCTGGCCATACACCACTCGCAGGAATTTTTAATGTCATTCCAGGAGGAAACCCTGGGCCGCCGGTTCCCGATATCCCACTCTCTGGACGTGGGTCACTGCATTTCAGGCACGGGCGGGCAATAGCCTGAGCAAATTCTCGCCCAAGAGGGGTCCCTCCGGGATTAAGTCTCCTCATATATGATACGTCGCATGAATTGCATAGTGGCCCTTTGCAGGAAGAGTTCAGCAACATTCTTTCGCATTCCTTTTTGGCCAAACCGTATGCTTCATTGTCTAACAGACGGCGCATTACCCGTACTCCATATTCCGCAACCCCTACAGCAGCGCTACCAATGTTCCATGCTGCCGACGCAGCCTCATCCCGTGTCGCTGCACCAGATGCTAGACTATTGCTTGGATCTACGTTAAACGATGGTCTTTGGACATAAAATCCACCTGCGGGTCCTGGAGGGCCATGCCAATGGTGGTTGATGTCTTGGGAGGGTGCTTGCGGTTCTCTTCCTAGATAGTCATCCCATGCGAGCGAATCATTATAAACAAACCCATACAGGTTCAGCCCACCCTCTTCGTCAATTGGATCCTTGCTCATCCAGCGGCCTGTCAGAGGATCAAGGTATCTGTAACCGTAATAGTAGAGTCCAGTTAGAGAATCCAACGGCTTGGTGCTGAATCTATAATTGAACTGAGCCGCCAAACCCGTGCTCACGACGGTGTTCCCGAACGGGTCATATTCGAAGTGCGCGGCAACGGACCCGTCCGAATTGAGATATTCACTAACATTTCCGTTGCCATCAAATGTCGGATAATAGGTCGCGGTGCCGTCGTTGACTGCGAGGAGTCCGCCGACTCCGCCTGCCCCCTGCATCGAGCCCGACAAGTCCATGCCCCAAGTATAGCTCTTGGCGAGGGATGTGCCACTATATTCTGCGATTAAATTCCAGCCGTCGTAGAGGTAGCGGGTGGTGTCTGCGGTGGTTGTCCGAGCGATCCGCCGTGAGAAGTGGTCGTATTGATTGCTGACCAGAAGGTTGGTGGCAGTAATCACACCCCCCCCATCCCGAGTGAGAACCTTGTTGACCGCAACGAGACGGTTCTCAGCGTCCCAGACATACTGGCGGTCCTCCAAGGCATTGTTGGCTCCCCGATCCTCGGTGAGGTTGCCGTCTGCATCGTAGACGGGGGCGGTAGCGGCGAGCGGAGTGCCGGTGTATTGGTTGAGGGGGTTGGCAGTCCAATTGTCGTCTTTTGGCAGGGCATTAAGCAGACCGTTGACGGTTTTTTTCCGGTTGCCGATTCCATCGTATTGGAACGCACGGTTGTTGGAACCGGCTTGGTCGGCTGCCTCGATGAGTTCTCCCTGATCGTTGTAGTCCCAAGCCCATTTTGGGGTATAGGTGGAGACGGGCAAGCCGCTGGCCATGATCGGGCTGACCGTCTTGCGCTGGCCGATGGCGTTGACACCGTAGGCGAAGGACGATGGGACGCTATTCGCTGTGATCGCGTTGACTTTGGAGGCCAGGACATCGCGGGTGGGCTCCCAGGTGTTGGTAACTGTGTGGGCTGGCCCGACTACGGTTTCGACGAGACCGTTGGAGCTGTTCACGTACCCGTAGGTGAAGGATGGATTCCCGGCTGGCTCGACGCCAGTGAGAACGGGATGGTCCCAGACTTGCTTGAGACGACCGGCGTCGTCGAAGCCATAAGCGGAGGTATAGTCGGTGCCGACTTTCAGGGAGCGGGGACGCCCGGTGGAGTCGGTGTAGCGGCTGAGGGTCTTGGTGAAACTACTGCCATAATCGAGCGCCTCGGTGGCGAGGTGGAAATCGGTGTCGTCATAGCCGTAGATGGCGCTGCGGATGGGTGTGGCTATGGTGAGGACACCGTCGGGGAATGTGAGGGTGCCTTGAAAAATGGTCTTGATCCGGCCGAGGCGGTCACGGGTGCAGAGGACATCGGGGGTGGCGTCGGAATAATCAACGGCGCGGAGTTGGCCTGCCTGATTATAGTAATAGTCGGTGGCGATATTGCGCGCCCAGGTGCGTTTCTTGAGTCTGCCTGCGCTGGTGTAGGTATAGGCGGGACCGTTTGAACTGTTGTCGAGCTTGGATTGAAGACGGCCTGTGGTGACGAAATAGTTCCAGGTGGTTAGAGCACCGGTGTTGTTGAGGGGGGCGCCGTTCGCGATGGTGGGGTTGGTGCCAAGGGTGAGCATGCGCCCGGCGTAATCGTAGGAATAAACGGTGGCATAGGCGAGGGACCCCCAAGTGGCTTCGAGTTGGTTCTTGGAGTTGTAGCGGTTACAAGTGACGCTGTTGTCCGGGTGTTTGAGGGTAAGGCGGTTGCCGCGGGAGTCATACGTAAAGGAGGTGGTGCGGCCGCCGGGGTCGGTGACGGAATTTACCGCGTCACAGGTGGCGGAAATATAGGTGGTGGTGGTGACGCCGGTGCGGGAGTCGATGGTGTATGCGGGGCGTCCGAGTGAGTCGAAGCCCTGGATAACGGAGGTTAGAGTGGCGTTATCCGAGCCATAGCGGGTGACAGTTAGAGGGCGGCCACCTGAATATGAGGTGACGGTGCGGGTCTGGTCGGGACTCATCGAGGATTCGACCCATGACCCGTCGAGAGGGGCCGTGGCGGGAGTTGTGGCAGTGCCGAGGCCGATAATTTTGATGGCGGCGAGGGAGCCACGGATGGCGGGGGTGCCTACCGGGATGGTGAGAGTGATGGTGTTGGAGGTGAGTGTCGCCGGAGAATCACCGTAGCCACGCGGAGCCGGATTTCCGCCAAGACCGGCCGGATAGTCGGCCTGCCCCATTACTGCGGGTTGGATGGTACCGATGGGGGTGCCCGTGGCGTTGCCCTCGTGGATGGTGGCGGGCTGGAAGGTGCTGTTGGCGGAATCCGAACTGCTGTATATACGGATCTGATAGGCCTTGTGGCCGTGGGCGGCGAGCCAGTCGGACAGGCCGGTGATTTTCACTCTGACACCGATGCCGTCGGAGGTGCCACCGTCGAAATCGGTGTTAGATGGATCGGTCTGGCCGTCGGCGAGGTATTTGCGATAGAGGGCTTGCTCGTTGTTGCCGTTGGAGCCGGCGAACCCGCCGTTGGAGGACAGCCAGGAAACACGGACCGGGCCGCCGTTGACGAGTGGGGCATCGGTTCCGTTCTCGAAGAAATTCTTAACACTATTATTACCATCGAGGACGAGCCAAGAATCTGTCCAGTTGGCAAGCCCGTCGGCGGGGGCACCGCTGATCTGAGACAACGCCGAGTCATCGCAGAAGTTAAGGCCGATGGTGGTGATGCTCGAGCTGGTGGAGTGGGTTTCAGTATGGCCGGCTTGTTGAGACCAGAAATCCAGGCCGTCGGGCGTGCGGTCGGTGGTGGAAGCGACGATGCCTCCATCTTCGCCGCTGTCAGTGTCCCGCCAGACGCGGGTGGTGGTGCGCAGGACGGCGGGGCCGCTATTGGGGCGGGTGAAGGGCTTGGTCTCGGTGACGGTGATCTGGTCCGTGCCGTAGTTGATGGTGTCACTGCCGGTGAGAGAGGTTGCGGTAGTGGTGCGCTCGCCGAGGGCGTTGTATGCGTAGAGGGTGACAACGATGTCGGCATCGGTTACGGATTTAAGTTGGCCTTTGGTGCCGGCCGGGACGGTGGTTCCGGTGCCGAAATAGGCGTAGTTATGGGTGATGCCGCCTGCGTCGGTTTGGACCGTGCGGCCGGCCCAGTCGGTTTGGGTGGAGTTTAGTTCACTAGTGGTGGGTGGGGTGGTGGTCGCGTTAATGAGATAGGCTTGCGTAGTGAGGAGGCCGGTTCCATTGACGGTATATCCATAGATCATGTCTGGCTGAAGGGCACCGGTGGATTTGTAGATGCGCCCGTCGAGATAGGTGTCGGAGATTTGGGTGAAAGCGCCGGGCACGGTGGTGACGGTGCGGGAGGAAAGGCCGGCGGCGGGTTGATAGGTAGTGGCGGTGGTGGTGGCAACCAAGGCACCGGCAGTTGTGCTAGAAGGATCGGGGGAGGATGACGAGGTTTCGATTCCGGCAAGGTTGCGTGTGCGGCTGGAGATCCGGTTGCCGGTATTGGCGGGGCCGGCACCGATGTAACGGTGGGTATCGGTGGTTAGGCCGTTGTATACCGTCTCAGTGGTGACGCCAAGGGTGGTGGCTTTGGTTTTTCGGCGCAGGCCATCATACTCGTAACTGGTTACCACGCCATGGCGATCGGTGGAGGATGAGATGCCGCAGCATGTATAGGCGGTGGAGGTGATCCATTGGGGGGATGTGGCAGATGCCTGCTCGCCAACGACAGCGGAATTGGAAGGGAAGTGCGCGGTTTCTGTGGGCCGTCCGAACGCGTCCACGGCGGTCACTGCGGAATGTTCAATGTCGACGCTAGACGTGTATTCGACCGTGCTGGTGATCTGGCGGATGATGTTGCCGGATCGGTTATAGTTTGTGGTGGTGGATTTGCCAAGATTATCTGCACCGGTGGTCGTCATGGTGATGGTTTTGCCACCGCCGGTCTGACGGCTGTATGTGTATGCCGTATAGGTACCGTCCGCATGAGTGATGCTGACGGGTTGGCCGCCGAAGTCTGATCCATAGGGCATGAAGGTGGTGATGGTAGTTAGGTGGGCTCCGGCTGAAGTTCTGGTTGTGGTGGTGATGGAATTGCTAGTATCATTGAATGCCTCGATTTCCTCCGAGATAATATTGCCGTTGACTTTGCGTGTTGTGGTGAGTTCACTGTTAGTCGAACTCCATACGCGAGTGAGGGATAGCCCCTGTGGGTCGGCGGCGAAGGGAAGTTGGACCTGATAGGTGTCGTTATCTCCGTTGAATTGATATGTATGGACTTCTTCATACCCGTCATAACGAAGGTATTGTTTGAGTAGTCCGAACCCTGAAGTGGTCGATTCGCCGGGTTGGTAGAATGTCCAGGAGGAGGCAAGGTTGGCAGTGGAGGGATCAATGACTTCCTGGGTTTGCTCCCAGCCCCATGCGAAGTTTTCCCAGCGTGTCTCAATGTCGGAGACGGTGACACTGTTTTCATTAACGGTTTCACGGTGAATCTCGGTACCAGGTGCCGGGGATGAGATGGCGAGAGATTCCGTGCGCTTGGTGGGGATGGTGTTATTGACTACGAAGCCTGAATCTAGGATAAATGTGTTGGGATCTGGTTGGCTCTGCTGATGACGAAAAGTGGAGAGTACCATTCCGTTTTCTGCAAGGAGCGAGCTATCCACACGCAGATATGTGACACCATCATCCATGACACGGGAGAAGGTGGTGATGCGGAAAGGTGTTCCGGTGGCAGTATGCTTGTGAGTGATTGTGAAGGCGTTGGTGTCGGAGACCGTACCGGCTGGGGTCAGCACGATGGTATTGACCGGGCTGACGACTGATGTGATACGACCGGTCCCGTCACGATTAACTGTGAAGGACGATGGGAGCAAGTCGACAATGCCACGAATGCCGGGATTTGAGAGATCCGGGGTAAAGAAGCGAAGGATGCCGTTGGCGTCTCCGGCATGGGTAGCGCCAACCGGAATATTACAGACCAAGCAGCCGTTGCTGGCGCTAGGGTAACAGGTTTCTTGACAACTGGAACAGCTGTCATCACAACCGATTTTGACGGGGTATCTACAGGGTATCGGGAGGGAACATTTGACAACAATCTCCCATTGGGCCGTTTCGGCCTTCCTAACCTTGAAGCCAGAGATGTTGACGGAGTATCCACCGCTGCTGTTTATCATAAATGGCTCATCGCAGGAAGTGTCTGCCCGGCCTTTGGGATGGAGCGTGACACTGGTGATTTCGACATTCTGACAATCAGGATTGACACTTACATTGAGGTTTGAAAACGAATAGTTTCCGGTGGCTTCTTTGGCAGCCTGGATGGGTTTGTTACCGGGTTTTTGGCTCAACGCCTGCTTGGCATCACCCTGTCCGATTTCCACGATGACACATTTGCAACATTCGTCGGGGTTGGGGTTGTATGCGGAAAAAGCGATATGCGGTGCGAGCAACACTGCGGAAAGGGCGAGGAGGCGGAGGGAGGGCATGGGAAGAGTTATAGGTTATCAGT
>JBAXOF010000203.1:0-7277 GCA_037133375.1 Verrucomicrobiota bacterium
GGTTTCAGACCGCCGAGTTCATGCTCCAACACGGACTCATCGACGCGATCGTGCCGCGCCATGAATTGCGCGAGAAACTCGGCCAGTTGTTAGCTTATATGCTGCCGGTGAAGGGGGGAGGGCAATTGCGGGAAAATCAACTTGACAAGTTGTCCAGTTGGCGCATTGTCGAACCATGAAGTCGGTGACGATAGCGGAATTCAAGCGGAACCTGCCTGCTTTACTTGGGGAGGTGGCGGGTGGTGCCTCCATTGTGGTGCAAAAGGGTCGCGCCCGCGAAAATGTGGCCATTCTCGGGCCGTTCCACAGCGCTCCAGGACCCGCCCGCCGCCTCGGGTTGCTGGCCAAGCGTGGCAAGCCGGTCTTCAAAAATTGGGAGATGACCGACGACGATTTTTTGGCCTCCCGCTGAGCCATGACCTGGATGCTCGATACGCATGCGTTATTGTGGGCTCTGTTCGATCCTAACAAGCTCGGACGGAAGGCTCGCACAGTACTCGAAAATCCGGCCAACCAAGTCCTGGTGAGTCCGGTCAGCTACTGGGAAATTAGCCTGAAATTCGGCTTGGGAAAACTCCAGCTTCCGGATACCGATCCCTCCGAGATTCCCCATGCCGTCCTGCAACTCGGACTGCGCGAGGATCCACTGGTCCCCGACATTCTGGCCAGCTTCCATCGGCTTCCTTACGCACCCGACCATCGCGACCCCTTCGACCGCCTCTTGGTCTGGCAGGCGGTCCGTCGTGGCCACACCCTCTTGAGCAAAGACCGCGCCTTGCCATTCTTCCGCGATCACGGCTTGCACTGCGAGTGGTAGCTGCTCCTTATTATAAATCTCAATGTCGCGAATCGTTGGTTGGCGTACGTTTTTTACATGGCACTTCTGAACATTCGCAGATCGGAGCACTCGACGAGACGGTCCATCGTCTTGGGAGTGAACACTTTACCCTTGGTGTGCAGGATCAATTGCTGCATGTCGGCACGCCGCACACCAAACCCGCGGCCGGCGATGCAAGCGATTACTTGATAGCCAGGCAGGCCCTCTGCATTCCTGTCTTTGGCCATTTGGCAGAGCCGGAGGATCCGTGTGACCTTGTCCCGAGCTGTGCCATCATCTTCGGTGATCTTGGCCTCGATGATGACTCTGGGTGAGAATTCATCGGGGATGATGAAATCCGGAGCTTGATCGAACCCAGGCAATCGTTCAGCGCGTCGGGTCTTGCGAAAACTGATGCCATCCTTGGCGAGCATCTCTTCAATGGCCGACTCGAGATTGTCGCCGATCAGGTCGCTCACCGAGTCACGGTGTCCTGCAAACGGCCGTCCTAGAAATCGTTCATAGAGAAGCATCGCATAGGGTGCTCCCATCCCCGTAAGGTTGCGGATGCCGGGCAGACCCCCATTGGTGTCCGCCTTGTGCAGGCGGTGAAGTTTGTCGCCAGGCACGGGTGGACAGCCCTCTTCCAACATGGCGCATGCGGTGCCCACAAGTGCCTTGACTCGTGCTTTGTTGATTTCGGTGAGCCGCCATGGGAGTTCGGACACCAAGCGAACCTCACGGTCGAGAGTTCGGGCGGCATTCTGTGGCACCGGTATGCCAGTCCGAAGCGCGGCAACGTAGGCCCATTCGGGAGGCGTGAAGCCCAACATCGCACGCAAAACGATGAGGCTAACAGGTGCTTGCAGCACCGTCGCAAAGACCTGATCAGGCGAGAGACTCTGAAAGCCCTTGGTTGCGAGCTTTAGAGCTTCGTATCCAGACCCGAAGGCGGCATATTCGATATATCCTTCGCCTTTTGGCATCACGAGAAACTCCGATGCAAGACTGGAGAACACGCTGCTCACAAATCTCTCGGGAGCTGCCAGAATCTCACTTTCGGTGGCTTCAAAAGGATACTTCATCTTCTTGGTCTGTTGATTCTCCAACCATTCCGCTCATCAGCCATTGCTGCTCGCGCTGAGCCTGTGAATACGTTTTTTCAAGTGCGGTGAGAACCGCCCCTACTCCTCCGAACGCTGCGAGCCAGCCTTGGACCTCCTTCATTCGCTCGTTGACCGGACGTTTTATATTCCACGTCGTTCTCAAATGCCAAATGGCAAGGCGGGTAAGGTGCCCGTAACTGACGCAGCGGATATCGCCCTGTGTCGCGTTGAGGCCGCCTGCGGCCAATTCGTCAATGTCACGTCTAACGATCTCTGCGACGCCGATAGCATCGGAAGCCAGCCAGCGTTTTGGAAAGGACCCGGTGGAACGGCAAACAAATACCGTATCCACGACGGAAGATCCGGTGCCATTGATATGAATCGAGGCACCCATCTCCGCCGGGCACGGCAGCGATGCTGAGCAGACCAGGCTCGCATCGAGGATTGCCACCGCCATTGGAACGTATGCATCGAGTTGATTGTGATGGTAGGTGAATGCGAATGGCCTGCCGGGTTTGAGCTTCGCCACGGCATGTCGAATGGTCCGTGATATTCCCTCTGTGAAATGATCGAGGCCGCGCCCCATGTTCACGTTACCAGTGAGTTCGTTTTCGTGGCGCGTTGAGGGTTTTGCAAACTCAGGCATCTCGCTGCCTAGCAACTTGCGGAGCCAGACATAGCAGAAATCCATCAGCTCGGCATATTGCACATTACCGAAATAGGGTGGATCGGTGAAGACCGCGTCAAATTTTGCCCCGCTCAACTTTGCGCATGAGGAATCTCCGCACACCAATTCGATCTTGCGCTCCGCCATGGGATGTGAGCCGTTGCGGGACGAACCAATCCACTCCCCTTTCATGGTAACTTCCACCTTGCGGTTTCCGTCATGGCGTATTTCGAATGGCTGTATGCAATAGCGTTTCGCTTTGGCAAACTTTTCCACTATATTCAGCCATCCGCCACTTCCCACCGGTGAACCTCTGCGGCCGACGATGCCAAAAAAATTCGATTCGCACTGAATGAGTCCTACCGGGAAACCATGTACGGAAAAGACATCAAGTGACTTGAGGGCCATCGTATCGTAGCGGCAAAGCATGTTCTGATAGCGCAGCAGGTCGGAAAGGTTGGTTGCGAGAGCCTCACGGATGCGCTGGTCCTTTACTGCGGCTATCCAACGACAGCTGAGTTCGAGACCTAACAATTGTCGTGCATTGAAAAGATCCCGGTAATGGTGATAGCCCCATCGATGCAAACGCTCCGTTTCGTCGCCCTTTGGAATGGCATCTTCGGGGATAAACTTAGGACTCATTTTGCTCAGTCTCTTCGCAGCTTCCTCGAACTTGCCCAACTCATCCGGTCCTACCTTCTTGAAGAGTCGCCCTTTTCGTCCATTGCCTTGTTCCGCACAGGTTTCGCAATGGTATTCGATGGCATAGAGCCGGTGCGCCGGAACCGAGGTGCCGGGATAACTGATCGGATGATTGCAATGACGGCACTGTGCCTTGCCCCGTTTGGCTGTATGTGACAGCGGCAATGCCTTGCCGCAATGGGGACAAGGGCCGGGTTTCTTGCGATCTGCCGCTTCAAACAACTCTCCACAACAACCGCATACGAAGACGTTGGCCGTGTGGCGCACGTCTTCTGAAAGCAGGAAGTTGGGAAATAGATCGTGGTCTTGTCCACATGCCGAGCAAGCGCTTGTCTTGACCCAAAGGAAGTATTTCACGTGTGCATCGGCACTGCCACACTGGGCGCAGTCGGTACGATACAGGTGGCCGATTTCCGCCTCAAGATGCGCCCTCAAGCGGGCGGCTGTCTTCGTGTATGCATCGACGTCCAGATCTAGCAGTTCCTGGCGGACGATCCACCATGCCATGGGATTGACGTCGGCACCGATCACGGAGCAACCGATGCGATTTGCCTCCATCATCGTCGTTCCGCCACCCATGAACGGATCGAAGACGCGGAATTCCGGCATGTGGTGGGATTGATAGAAATTCTCGATAACCGGGCGACCGGAGAACTCCGAGAGGATCAATGCCCGGAACAAGGTGCCCGGGCGACGCGCAAACCACTTGTGAACCGCGATGACGGGACGGTAGTTCTGCTGGATTTGCTTTTCGCGCAGAGCCAACCCTGCGACAAAAGGGATGTTGAAGTGACGTTCGATCATTGAGGAGGGTGCATTAAGACCGCGCTAGGGGACAGCTGGCCTACGATGCTTGAAATGAATTGTTGGCGGGGTGGTGTTCATGTTCAGGCATTGGCGTAAACGTCCGGCAGCTTTTCTGCAAGCCCTTTCGGCAGCGTCATAATTTGGCTAGATGGGCGAAATCGGGCCGGGGTACTGCGTACCTCCGGGCGGAGTGATTTGGAGTTGGGGGAATTGTCCCCCGGCATGCACCGGAGGTTAAGGCGGACATCTAGCGCAATGCAAACCTCTGCCGGGAAAGATTGAAATTTACGACGGCGTTCCCGTTAGCATGCTTTCCGCAAGATTCACCACGACCTCGGCTCTGCCAGTCATGAGCAGATCAATAGGTGCATCACCATCGAGATGCCGGTTCGGCTGGTTCAGCCAGGCCCGGAACTCGTCATGCGTGAGCACCGCTTCGAGCCGCGCGACACGTTCGAATTGGCGCAGAGCGGTCTGTAGCGACGGCGCATCCGGAGTTTGGGCAACCGCTTGCTTGGTTTTTCCGAGAACCTTCGCCAGTAGCGCCGGCTTCAGCCCAAACCGCTCTGCCACGGCCTGGGCCGAAAGACGACCATTCGCCGCACGAAGATTCTTGGTGGCGGCAATCACTTTTCGAGCACTGGCCAGAGGATCGGGTATGCTTGGCTCGCTTTCCACCTGTCGCTCTTTAAGCAGCAGATGTTTGGCAAACGCCTCGCAAACGCTCCCTGGAAGCTGGTCCGCACCGAAAGCAACCTCCACCCGGCCCGACGGCAGCGCCAAATGGCGCAGAATGTCAGCCAAGCGGAACGGATCCGGAGACTTGGCACCGGTAAACCCGAGCACGACAGTTGCCTGATTCGGCGCGGCTAGCAGACTGCCGAATGCCGAAGCCAAGCGATCGAAGCCCTGTTCGAACTTCGACAAGTCGCCCGCACGCAGGACCGCCACGCCAGGGAATCTCTCGGCTGTTTCGATTTGCCGGATTCCCGCCCAGCGGGCATGGTATTGCTCCTTGGCCCAGAGCGGAACTTCTTCCTTCCGTCCCAAACCCGTGAACCAGACTTCGTTGGATTGGAGAAACGCATTCATGTGTGAAGGAAGTAAACCCAGAGTCAATCATCGGTCAATAAAAAAATGTGATGAATTTGCAGCTATATGGCACCCGAGCCCTCGCGCACTCCGGTGAATCGTCCCCGACAGCGCAAAGACTTCGTCGCGTCAACTTCAGGGTGCAACGAGCGGCTCGTTGCAGTTCCAGCAAATGTCGAAATTGCCAGGATTGGTCTCGCCGCACTTGGCACAGGTGACGTCGATGCCTTCGGCTTGGCGGTCGGCATCAAGATGGGAGCGGATAAGGCGCACGGCAGCGTCGTAATCCGCGTCGTTCATGACACAGAGGGCTGGGTAAAACTCGGGGATGGGAAGGTCCGCAAGTCCCGAGGCGGTTAGATGCTCATTGCGGATGAGGGTTGGGATGCCCTCGGCCTCGAGGATGGATTGGAAGTAGCCGACGCGGGTGAAATCCTTTTCCCGGAAGAGTTCCTTCATGACCTTGACGTGTTAGGTTACCCGCGCTTGCTGCGGTCTTCGACGCTGCTGCCTTTGGCGGCGCGTTTGCGCGCGTTGGCGTCAAGCACGCGTTTGCGCAAGCGGATGTTTTTCGGGGTGGCTTCCACCAGTTCATCCACATCGATGTATTCGATGGCGCGTTCCAACGAGAAACGGATCGGCGGGGTGAGCTTGGAGGTCTTGTCCTTGCCGGACGAGCGCATGTTGTCGAGGTGCTTTTCCTTGACCGGGTTGACCGGTAAATCGCCGACACGCGGGTTTTCGCCGACGAGCATGCCGGCATAGATGGCGTCGCCGGGGCCCACAAAGAGCTTGCCGCGGTCCTCCAAGGTTTGCAGCGAGTAGGGGGTGGCCAAGCCGGCGTCCATCGAAACCAGGGTGCCGGTGGTGCGGTTGACGATCTCGCCCGCGTATTCCGCGTATTCCTTGAACAGATGGCTCATGATGCCATGCCCGGAAGTTAGATTGACCAACTCAGTTTCAAAACCGATCAAGCCACGGGTCGGAATCACCGCCTGAATGAAGGTGCGGCCGCTCGGTTCGGTATCCATGTGCTCCATCTGGCCCTTGCGGTTGGCCATGATCTTGAGAATGCCCTGGGTGAAATCGCCGGGTGCTTCGATGTAGAGCGTCTCGTAGGGCTCTAACAACTTTCCGGCGTCGTCGCGGCGGAAAATGACCATCGGGCGTGAGACGCAGACTTCAAAGCCCTCGCGACGCATTTGCTCAACGAGGACGGCGATTTGCATCGCGCCGCGCGCCGACACATTGAAGATGCCGGATTGATCGGTGTCCTCAACTTGGATGGAAATGTTGGTTTTTAACTCGCGCATCAGGCGGTCGCGCACGGCGCGGGAGGTGACGTGCTTGCCTTCGCGGCCGGCCAGCGGGCCGTCGTTGATAGAGAACTGCATCTGCACCGTCGGCGGGTCGATCGCAACGAAGGGCAGCGGTTCCATGTCCGGGGTTGCTGTTAGAGTTTCGCCAATGTCGATGCTTTCGATGCCGGCGGCGATGCCGACGATGCCGCCCGCGCCGCAGCCTTCGGAGTCGGTGGTGGCCAGGCCGGAGTAGGTGAAGGTTTTCATCACCTTGGATTGCTGTTTGGTGCCATCCTTGCGCAGCAGCCAGATGGTGTCACCTTTCTTGACGTCGCCGCCGAGAATTTTGCCGATTGCGACGCGACCGACGTAGTCGTCCCACTCGATGTTAGAGACAAGCATGGAAAACGGTGCCGCTGGATCCGCCTTGGGCTCTGGAATGAACTCGATGATTTTTTTGAGCAATGGGATGCAGTCCTTGCGCTCATCATCTGGGTGGTCCATGAAATAGCCGTCGCGGGCTGAGCCATACACGAAGGGCGCGTTGAATTGGTCTTCATTGGCGTCCAGATCGAGGAACAACTCAAGCACCTGATCGTGGACCCTGAGCGGTTCGGACAGCGGGCGGTCGATCTTGTTGATGACTACAATTGGCTTGAGACCTTCCTCCATGGCCTTCCGCAACACGAAGCGGGTCTGAGCCTGCGGGCCACCGGAGGCATCGACGACGAGCAGCACGCCATCGACCATTTTCATGACGCGTTCGACCTCGGCGCCGAAGTCGG